>CAZCEZ010000023.1:22528-41934 GCA_964497795.1 uncultured Acidimicrobiaceae bacterium
TGCCCGCCGCGCCCTGACCCGGCCCGGCCCCGACGGCCCGGCCCCGACGGCCCGGCCCCGACGGCCCGGGAGCTCGTGGGTGACGCGCGACCGGTCGTGCCCTACCATGTGCTCGCAGTGAGCGGCCAGCCACCCCTGGAGAGGGTCCCCGACCCGTCTCCGGCCTCCGAGCCCACCCCGGCTGCCGACGGCCTGTCGGCCGCCGACCTCCGTCGCCTCGTCGCGACCCTGGAGGAGGGCGTCCTGGTGCTCGACGGCGAGGGGTCGGTCCAGTTCGCCAACCCCGTGGCCGAGAGCCTCCTGTCGACCGCCGACGCGACGCTGGTCGGCCACCCGCTCGGCCTGCCCCTCGACGACGGCTCCGGGACGATCGAGCTCGAGGTCCCCGACGCCGACGGCTCCTACCGGGTCCTCCGGGTCCGTCGGGCGCCGCTGCACTGGCAGGGGGCATCCGCCTGGCTCCTGACCGTCCAGGACGTGACGGGCAGCGTCGACGCCATGGACGACCTGCGGACCGACCGCGACCGGTACCTGCTCGCCATGCACGGCGCCGACGCCGGCATGTGGGACTGGGACCTGATCTCGGGCACCCTCCACGTCAACCACCGGTGGCGCGAGCTCGTCGGCCTCGGCCACCTGCCCGAGGACGGCCAGGACCCGTCGCTCTGGCTCGATCGCACCCACGACGGCGACAAGGCCGCCCTCCTCGATGCGATCGAGGGCCACCTGTCCGGACGCTCCGACCAGCTCACCGTCGAGCACCGGCTCCGCGACGCCGACGGCGGCTTCACCTGGATGCTGGCCCAGGGCCGTGCCGTGTTCGACGAGCGCGGCGAGCCCGTGCGCCTCGCCGGCTCGCTGACGGACATCTCCACTCGCCGAGCCCTCGAGGACCGGCTCCGCCACGAGGCCCGGCACGACCCCCTCACCGGCCTGGCCAACCGCCGGCTGCTCATCGAGCGCCTCGAGGAGCTCCGGGCACGGAGCCAGCGGAGCCGCGTCCGCCACGCCCTCGTCGTCCTCGACCTCGACGGCTTCAAGTCGGTGAACGACACGCTGGGCCACGAGATCGGCGACAAGGTGCTGGTCGAGGTGGCCGAGCGACTGCACCGCGAGCTGCGCCCCGGCGACCTCGCGGCCCGGCTCGGCGGCGACGAGTTCGCCGTCGTGCTCGACGACCTCCCGGTCGACCGCGTCGCCGACGTCGCGCTGCGCATCCACCACGTGCTGGCCGAACCCCACGTCCTCGGTGGCGCCCGGTGGCCGGTCCAGGCCAGCCTCGGCGTGGCCATCCCCGCTGCGGACTCGACCGTGGGCGCCACGCTCCGGTCCGCCGACCAGGCCATGTACGACGCGAAGCAGTCGGCCGGCGAACCCGTCATCGCCTTCGTCTGACCGGGCCGCCCGACCGGGCCGCCCGATCGAGGGGCGGCCGATCGAGGGGCGGCCGGCTCCTCAGCTGGTCGGGAGGGCGGGCAGGCGCAGCACGAGGACGGTCCCCGGCGCCGCGGCCTCGGACCACACGTTGCCCTCGTTGGCCCCGACCAGCTTGCGGGTCAGGGGGAGGCCCAGCCCGAGCCCGCCCGCCGCGCCACGCCCGACCCAGCCGATCTCGAAGGCGGCCTCGCGCTCGTCGGGGGCGATGCCGGGGCCGTGGTCGCGGATGCGGACCTCGGTCCAGGACCCGTCGCGACGGGCGGTCACCTCGACCGGTCCGTCGCCGTGGACGAACGCGTTCTCGAGCACCGCCCAGAGCGCAGGGACCAGCTGCGTGGGGTCGCCGAAGACGGTCGCGGCAGCCGGGACGTCGACGAGCGGGTCCAGGTCGGGCCGCAGCTCGAGCGCCCGGGCGACGAGGTCGGCGACGGAGGTGACGACGGCCTCGGGCTCGCCCGGGTCGCCGGACCACTCCTCGGTCGCGTCGGCCAGGTCGCGGTCGAGGCGGGCGACGAGGTCGCGCACGACGTCGGCCCGGTCGCCGGAGGGGAGGCCGGTGGCGGCGGCGGCGAGCGCGTCCACGCCGGGGCGGAGCGCGGCGGCGACACCCGCCCGCACCTCGTGGCCGAGGCGGGCGGCTTCCTCGAGGGCTCGGTCGGCCCGGCGCCGCTCGGTCACGTCCCGGAACGACACGAGCAGCACGGCGGCGGCACCGGCGCCGGTCCGGGCCGCACGCATCTCCACCGAGCGGACGCCGCCCGGGGTGTGCAGGTCGAGCCACACGGCGCCGTCGGCCCCGATGGGCAGCCCGAAGTCCACGCCGACCGCGGTCGCCTCGGCACCGAGCAGCGTGGACGCCGCCGGGTTCGCCACCAGGACGTGGCCGGCGGCGTCGAGCACCAGCGTCGGGTCGGCCACGGCGGACACGAGGTCGGCGAGCGCTGCGGCCAGGGCGGGGGGAGGCGTGGAGGGCACGAGGAGGGCTAGTCGTCCGGGAAGAGGTTGCCGAGCCGCTCGGCGTCGGAGGGGGCGACGTGCATCGGGTTGCCGGTGAGGATGCCGGTGGTGTTGGCGAACCGCCGGCCCACGTGCATGCCCTGGTTGTCGATGCTGAACTCCCGGATCGCCTTCTCGTGCAGCGAGCCGCGCATCTTGAGCACGGTGAGGCCACGTCGGACCTCGCCGAACATCTCGACGTAGCGGAGCAGGATGATCGAGTCGGTGAGGGTCGAGATGTGCGACTCGGTCACCGACTCGCCGCCGAGCAGCGTCTTGGAGGTCGAGGTGACCAGGCCGGCGATCTCCTGGTGCTTGATGAAGCTCGTCAGCGCGATCACGAACTCGCGGAAGCCGCGCTCGGAGGCGACGCGCTCGAGGGCCGACAGCGAGTCGATCGCCACGCGCTGGGGCTTGAACTCGTCGATCGCGGCCTTGATGGACACGAGGTGGTCCTCGATGGAGGCCGTCTCCGGGTAGGAGCAGACGACCCGGAGGTTGCCCTCGCGCTCCATGCCCTCGAAGTCGAACCCCCAGCCCCGGGCGTTGCGGAACAGCTGGTCGCGGGACTCCTCGAAGCCCATGAGCAGGCAGCGCTCGCCCTTGGCCACGCCGCCGGCGACGAACTCGGTGACCATGAGGGTCTTGCCGGTGCCGGTGGCGCCCGAGACGAGGATCACCGAGTCCCGGAACAGGCCGCCACCGCACATCACGTCGAGCTCCTCGTTGCCGGACGTGATCCGGACGTCGGAGGACTTCTGCTGCAGCTCCATGGAGGACAGCGGGATGATGACGATGCCGTCCTGGGGCAGGATCGTGAAGGGGAACTCGCCCTTGCGGTGCCCGGCGCCCCGGAGCTTCAGCACCTCGATGGTGCGGCGGCGGCGCTCCTGGTCGAGCACGTTGCGAAGGATGATCACGTTGTCGGCGACGAACTCCTCGACGCCGAAGCGGGCGATCTCCCCGTACTCGTCCGTCCGCTCCGCGGTGATGACGGCGGTGACGCCCATCTCCCGCAGGGCGTGGACGAGGCGGTACATCTCGTTGCGGACCGTGGTCGGGTCGGGGAACCGGGAGAAGACGGCGCCGATGGAGTCGAAGGAGACCCGCTTGGCCCCGGTGGTCGTGACGGCGTGCTCGACCCGGGCGAGGAGGGCGCCGAAGTCGAAGCGGCCGACCACCTCGATCTCGGTGTCGACGGCGGGCGAGGCGTCCACGAAGCGCCACAGCCCCCGGGCCTCGTAGTCGGCGATGTCGAAGCCGAGCGCCCGCACGTTGCGGCGGATGTCGGTGAGCGACTCCTCGAAGGTGATCATCACCCCGGGCTCGCCCTGCTCGGCCCCGGCGGCGAGGAACTGCACCGAGAAGACCGTCTTGGCCGAGCCGGCCGAACCGGCCACCAGGGTCGCACGGCCCTCGGGCAGACCGCCGTCGGTGATGTAGTCGAGGCCCTGGATCCCGGTGGGGAGCTTGGCGATCAGCTCGGTCGACGGGACCTCAGTCATCAGTGGGCTCCTTCACGACCCGCAGCGGGGCGGGGAGGTCGAGGGCGTGGGCGGCCTGCTCGGCGATGGAGAGGTCCCCGATGACGCGCCGGCGGGGCAGCGGCTCGGTGCGGATGACGGTCGGGGTGGCGATCACCCGCTCGGACTCGGCCCGGGCCGGGTGGTCGAGCACGTCCACGATGTCGATCTCGTAGCTGCCGTCGGGCAGGCGGTCCGCGCACAGGCGCCGCAGGTTCGTCGACGCCCGCTCGGACCGGCGGGTGCGCCCGGTGACGAACAGCGTGAACTGGTAGCGGCGGTCGTGAGTCGGCATCAGCTGGTGCGCCCTCCCGGGGTCTCCAGACCGAGGGCCTGGGCACGGTAGTACGACACGAGGTACCCCATGAGCTCGAGCACGACCAGGCGTGCCTCGTGGACGAACTCGGGCGCGCTGCGGCCCTGGCGGTTGGCCGCCTCGGACTCGAGCGCCTTGGCGTGGATCTGGACGACGTCGCGGGGGCCGGCGCCGACGGCGCCGAGCGAGGCGGCCAGGTCTCGGAGGTGGTCCGACACGCCGTAGTCGCCCTCGAACGCCGTGCGCTCCATGGCCAGCTCGAGCAGGTCGGCGTACTGGGCGACGAGGTCGTCGAAGCGGTCGGCGAGGGCATCGCGGAGGTCGACCTGGCCGAAGATCCGGGCCGAGACCGGTGAGCGACGCCGGGCGATGGACGACAGCTCGGACACGACGTCGGTCGGGCGCACGCCGGCCCTCGCCGCGGCCACCGTCTCGGCCACCTTGTCGGCCAGCGTTCCCGGCTCGAGGGTCGACTTCGTCAGGAAGGCGGCCGCCCCGGCGCGCCGCGCCTTGCCCTCGAAGGCCGGCCCCTGCGTGCCGGACACGACCACCACCGGGACCTCGGGCATGCGGCGGCGGAAGGTGAGGAGCGTGTCGAGGCCCCAGCCGTCGGGGAGCGAGAGGTCGAGCACGGCGCAGTCGGGGGCGTGCACCTCTGCGGCCGCGATGCCCTCCTCGAGGGTGGCGGCCACCACGAGCCCCCCGCCCTCGGCCAGGGCCCGGAGCTCGTCGGTGACGAGGGCCACGGCAGAGGCCTCGTCCTCCACGACCAGCACGCGCACGCCCGCATCGTAGGCAGCCCCGATCCGTTCACCCACCACCGAGCGCGAACGGATCTGCGGTGCGACGCGGCGCCACGACGGTTGCCTTCTCCGGGTGGTGTGGGAGGATGGTGCGGTGACCGCGACCTGGCGAGACCTCACCGAGAGATACCTCGCCACCGCAGCGCACCGCAGGGTCCTGCTCGTCGAGGACGACGAGGTGTACGTCGAGCGGATCCGCCAGGCGCTCATCGGGTCGCACCCGTCGACCTTCACCCTCGAGGTGGCGCGGACGATGGCCCAGGCCACCACGCTGCTGGGGTCGGGCACGTTCGACCTCGTCCTCGTCGACCTCGGCCTGCCCGACGAGCACGGGGCCCGGACCTTCGAGCGCATCCACCGCCTGGCCCGGCCCCGGCCCGTCGTGGTGATCTCCTCGGCCGACGACCCCGACCTCGCCGCCCGGCTGCTGTACCTGGGCGCCCAGGACTACCTGGTCAAGGGCGCGTCGGAGGACCTGCTCATGCACGTCATCGGACGGGCCGTGAGCCGCAGCGCCCCCGAGGCGGGCCGGCTCCCGATCCTCGAGCCCGACCCCCAGGGATCGACCCCGCTGCCCGAGCGAGACCCCGAGATGTTCGAGTCGCTCGTCGACGAGTACCTCGGCGTCGTGGACGCCTCCACCCGCCGCCAGGTCCTGCGCGACCCGAACGCCGGGTTCCGAACCCAGCTGCGGGTGCTCGTCGAGCAGCTGGGCCGGGGCGACTGCTCGGCTCGCGACGCACTGGAGATCCACCTGGCCGCCGTGCGCCGCATGGTCGAGTCCGGCGCCCCCGACCTGTCGTCGTGGGCCTCGGAGTCCCGCCTGGTGGCGCTCGAGCTCATGGTCCAGCTGACCGAGCACTACCGGGCCCGGGCACTCGATCGCTGACCCGTGGAGCGCGAGTTCCGCATCCTCGCGTTCGTGGCCGGGGCCACACCGGCCGGCCGCCGGACCATCGACGCGCTCCACGCCATGGCCACCGACGAGGGGCTCGAGCCGGACGTGATCGACATCGTCGACGTCCTGGACCGCCCCACGCTGGCCGAGGAGCACCGCGTCGTGGCCACTCCGACGGTGATCCGCCTCGCCCCCACGCCTACAGTCCGCATCGTCGGCGATCTGTCAGCCCCGGGTCATCGCGACGATGTGCTGCTGCTGCTGTTCCGGTGACATGCTCACCCGTCCGTTCCAGAGACCCTGACGGAGACGACCTGACATGACCCTCGAGAAGCTGGAGACCGGGGTCCCCGGGCTGGACCACGTGCTGAACGGCGGCCTGCCCAAGGGGCGGACGACCCTGGTCAGCGGCACGGCCGGCTCGGCCAAGACGGTGCTGGCCGGCCAGTTCCTGGCCAGCGGGATCCGCACGTACGACGAGTCGGGCGTCTTCGTGACCTTCGAGGAGCGCCCGTCGATGCTGCGGGACAACTTCCGATCCTTCGGCTGGGACATCGAGTCCTGGGAGCAGGACGGGCGCTGGACCTTCGTCGACGCCTCCCCCACCGAGGTCGACTCCGAGTTCGTGGGCCGCTACGACTTCCAGGCGCTCGCCGCCCGGATCTCGTCGGTCGTCGACCGCACGCACGCCACCCGCGTCGTGCTCGACTCGGTCGCCGCCGTGTTCACCGAGTTCCCCGACGAGGGGCTCATCCGCAAGGAGCTCCGCCGCCTGGCCGAGACGCTGCGCGGCATGGGCGTCACCGCACTCCTCACCTCCGAGCGCAGCGACGAGTTCGGCGAGGTCGCCCGGTTCGGCGTCGAGGAGTTCGTCGCCGACAACGTCATCATCCTGCGCAACGTCCTCGAGAACGAGGCGATCCGGCGCACCCTCCAGGTGCTCAAGCTCCGGGGAACCACGCACCGCAAGGGCCAGTACCCCTTCACGATCGACGCCAGCTCCGCGATCAACGTGCTCCCGCTGACGAGCACGCAGCTCCACCAGCCCTCGGGCACCGAACGCACCTCCTCGGGCAACGAGGACCTCGACTCGATGCTGCACGGCGGCTACTTCCGGAACTCGGTGATCCTCGTGTCCGGCGCGACGGGGACCGGCAAGACGCTCACCGTCGCCGAGTTCGTCGGCGCCGCCGCCGAGACCGGCGAGCGGGTGCTGCTGTCGGCGTTCGAGGAGTCGCGGGACCAGATGTTCCGCAACGCCGCGGGCTGGGGCATCGACTTCGAGGCCATGGAGGCCTCCGGCCAGCTCAAGGTCATCACGCTCTACCCCGAGGAGATGTCCCTCGAGGAGCACCTGCTGATGATCCGGGAGGAGCTCAGCAGCTTCCAGCCGGCCCGCTACGCCCTCGACAGCCTGTCTGCGCTCGAGCGCGTCGCGGCTCCCCGCTCGTTCCGCCAGTTCATCCTCGGCGTGACGTCGTGGCTGAAGGAGCTGGGCATCACCGGGATGATGACCTCCACGACGCCGACGCTGCTCGGCGGCGAGTCCGTCACGACGGGGCACATCTCGACGCTGACCGACACGATCATCCTGCTGCGCTACGTGGAGATCCTCGGCCAGGTCCGTCGCGGCCTGACCGTGCTGAAGATGCGGGGCTCGATCCACGACAAGGACATCCGCGAGCTCGTCATCGGCAGCGAGGGCATGGAGCTCGGCCTGCCCTTCACGAACATGACCGGGATCCTGGCCGGCACCCCGACCCAGGTCCCCCTGTCCGAGCTCGACCGGCTCCAGGAGATCATCGACGACGGCGGGCGCCCCTGAGGCGGTCCTAGGGTCCGGGCCGTGCCCGAACCCGACCCCACCACCGACGGGCCGTCCGCCGGCCTGCTCGACGGCCTCCTCGTGCTCGACCTCACCCGGGTGCTGGCCGGACCGATCTGCGGACGGGCCCTCGCCGACCTCGGTGCCCGCGTCGTCAAGGTGGAGCCCCCGGCAGGGGACCTGAGCCGGTTCTCCGTGCCCCGGCACGGCCCGATCTCGGGCTACTACGCCCAGCAGAACGCCGGGAAGGAGAACGTCTCCATCGACCTCGACGTCGACGGTGGCACCGACCTCCTCTTCGACCTCGCGACCCGCGCCGACGTCGTGCTGGAGAACTTCCGGCCCGGGGTCTGCCAGCGGTGGGGCATCGGCTACGACGCCGTCTCGGCCGTGAACCCGGGCGTCGTCTACGGCTCGCTCACCGGGTTCGGCCAGGACGGCCCGTGGGCCCAGCGCCGCTCCTACGCCGTGGTCGCCCACGCCGCGGCCGGGCTCACGGCCAGCGCCCTCACCCACCAGGAGGTGGTGGCCGGCCAGGCCGTGCTCGCGAACGACGCCCACTCCCACGGCGACGTGTACACGGGGCTCCTCGCGCTGTCGGGCGTGCTCGCCGCCCTCGTGGCCCGGGGCCGCACCGGGCGGGGCCAGCACGTCGACGTCGCCATGCTCGACGCGATGCTCTTCGTCAACGAGCACGTCCAGGAGCGCCTGTCGGGCGAGACCGAGCCGGGGGACCCCGCCATCCTCGGCAGCGGCTGGTCCCCGGTCGTGGAGGTCGCGGACGGGACCCGCGTGTCGGTGGCCGGCGACCCCGGCGGCGTCGCCTTCCCCGCCTTCCTGCGCGTGCTCGGCCGCGAGGACCTCCTCGAGGACCCGGCCATGGCCACCTGGGAGGGGCGCCGGGCGCGCAGCGCCGGCCTCCGGGCCGACTTCCGGGAGTGGGCCGCCCTGGTGCCGACCGGCGAGGCGCTCGTCGCGCTGTGCGACGAGGCCGGCATCGCGGCCGCCGTGGTCGCCGACGTCCGGGACGTCGCGACCAGCGACCACGTCGCCCACCGGGGCTCCATCGTCGCCGTCGACGACCGGTCCGGCGGCGAGTTCCGCATCCCGCAGGCGCCGTGGCGCTTCTCCGACGCCCGGGCCGAGGTGGCCGGGCCGCCCGCGTGGCGGGGCGAGCACAACCGCAGCGCGCTGGCCGACCTGCTCGGCCTCGACGACGCCGCCCTCGACGACCTCGAGGCCCGGGGCGTCCTCTCGGCCCGCCCGCCCCGGGGATCGTGACCGCCCCGGTCCCGGCGACGCCACCCCGACCGATGAAGGCCGTCGCCGGCGAGCTGCCCGCCGACGACGGCTGGGTCTTCGAGGTCAAGTGGGACGGGATGCGCGCCGTGGTGTCGGTGGCCGGGCCGACCGACGACGGCCCCGGCGCCCTCCGGATCGGCACCACCAACGGGCGGGACGCCACCGCCGCCTTCCCCGAGCTGGCCGGCCTGCCCGCTGCGCTCGGGGTCCGCGACGCCATCCTCGACGGCGAGCTCGTCGCCCTCGACGACGGCGGGCGCCCCGACTTCGGGCTGCTCCAGGCCCGCATGCACGTCACCTCGCCCCGCACGGCCCGGGAGCGGGCGGCGACCACGCCGTGCACGCTCGCCCTGTTCGACCTGCTCGCCCTCGACGGCACCGACGTCACCGGCCTGCCGTGGCGGGACCGGCGGCGCCTGCTCGAGGCGCTCGTCCCCGACGGGCCGCACTGGCAGGTACCGGCGGTCCACGACGACGGCGTCGCCCTCCTCGAGGCCGCCCGGACCCGGGGGATGGAGGGCGTGGTCGCCAAGCGGACGGACTCGCCGTACCGGCCGGGCGGGCGGAGCCCGGACTGGCGCAAGGTCAAGGTCCGGCGCCGGCAGGAGCTGGTCGTGGGCGGCTGGGCACCGGGCACCGGCGGCCGGGGCGGCCGCATCGGCGGCCTCCTCGTCGGGTTCCACGAGGAGCACGGCGGCCCCCTCCGCTACGCCGGTCGGGTCGGCAGCGGCCTCAGCGACGCCGAGCTGACCGAGCTGGACGGGATCCTCGGCCGCCTCGCCACCCAGGACTGCCCCTTCGAGCCACCCCCACCCCGCGCGCACGCGACCGACGCCACCTGGGTCCGCCCGACCGTGGTGGTCGAGGTCGCCTTCGCCGAGTGGACGGCGGAGGGGCGGCTCCGCCACCCGACCTACGTCGGCCGTCGCCACGACGTGGACGCGACCGACGTCGTGGCCGACCCGACCGGCCCGCCGGCCTGAGGCAGAGCCGGCCCGCCGGCCTGAGGCAGAGCCGGCCCGCCGGCCTGAGTGTCGCCTGCGGCGACCTCGCCTGCGGCGGGAGGAGCGGGAGGTGGGCCGGTCGGGGTGCCGCGTGGTTGGCTGATGGCGATGACGGCAGGCGACCCCGACGGACAGGCGAGCGCCAGGTGAGCGACCCGGACGTGATCCGGATGACGATCCCGGCCGTGCTCGCCTACGTCCGGCTCCCCCGCGTCGCCATCGCCGGCCTCGCCACGCGCTCGGGGTTCTCCTACGACGAGGTCGAGGACCTGCGCCTCGCCATCGGCGAGGTGTGCCAGGTCATCCTCGACGGCGCCGACCGCGAGGGGCACCTGGAGATCGAGTTCCACGTGTCCCGGGGCCACATGGAGGTCCGGATCGCCGTCGACGGCCCGGCCGGACGGCACGACGGCGTCGGCGAGCGGCTCGCCGAGCAGATCCTCGCCGCGACCGTGGGCAAGATCGAGGTCGGCGACGACGGACGGCGCATCGCCTTCGCGAAGCAGGCCGCCGACGACTGAGTCGGTTCCGGAGGAGGCCGTGGCTACTCGTCGCGGAGGAAGGAGCGGTCGTCGCCGGTGACGTCGCCGATGGCGTCGGCGGCCACGGCGGCGGACAGGACGTGGAAGGTGGAGCGCCCCTCGGCGCAGGTCCGCCCCTCGTGGTCCAGGATCCGGCCCACCGTCTCCATCACGTCGCCGTCGCTCGACAGGACCTCGGCCTCCACCCGGTAGGCGCGCCCCACCCGCACCGGTCGGCCGAAGGTCACCTCGGTCCTCGTCGTGACCGCGAACTTGCCGCCGATGGCGATGGTGGCCCAGGACTGGATCTCGTCGAGCACGGCCATGCAGACGCCGCCGTGGACGTAGGTCGGGGCACCCGAGTGGGCGTCGGTCAGCTCGAGGTCGCAGGTGACCACGTCCCGCTCGTCGTCGTGGTGGAACTCGAGGCGCAGGCCCCGGTCGTTGGACGGCTCGCAGACGAAGCAGTTGGAGGAGAAGCCCCAGCGCTCGTTGGTCAGTCGGGTGGTGGCCATGGGCGCGCACGGTACGCGCCCGCCACCCGGCGCGGCCCGGTCAGCGCCCCGTCGACCCGAAGCCGCCGACGTCGCGACGGCTCTCGGGCAGCTCGTCGACCGGCTCGAACGCGGCCCGGGCGACGGGACGCAGGACGAGCTGGGCGATGCGGTCGCCCCGGTGCACCCGGTAGGCCTCGTCGGGGTCGGTGTTGACCAGGATCACCTTCAGCTCGTCCCGGTAGCCGGCATCGATCAGCCCCGGGCTGTTCAGCACGGTCACGCCGTGGCGCAGCGCGAGGCCCGAGCGCGGCTGGACGAAGCCGGCCCACCCGTCGGGGATGGCGATCGCCACGCCGGTCGGCACCAGGGCCCGACCCCCGCCCGCAGCAAGGAGCGCGTCGACGCGGGCCACGAGGTCCGCGCCGGCGTCGCCCGGGTGGGCGTAGGCCGGTGTCGGGAGGTCCGGGTCGAGGCGGCGCAGCGGGATGCGGAGGGTCTCCATGGCCGAGTGTCTACCGACGCTGCCCTCGGACCGGGGACTCCCCGGGTGCCGGGCACCAGGGTCGACGGCACGGGCCGCGCGGCTACGGTCGGCCCGTGCTCGCCTGGATGGACCTGGAGATGACCGGCCTCGACGCCGACCGGCACGTGATCGTCGAGATCGCGACGCTGCTGACCGACGACGACCTCGAGATCGTCGCCGAGGGTCCCGACCTCGTGGTCCACGCCACCGAGGAGGAGCTGGCCGCGATGGACGAGGTCGTCGTCCGGATGCACACCGAGTCGGGGCTCCTCGACCGCATCCGGTCCTCGACCACGACCCTGGCCGAGGCGGGCGAGCAGACGCTCGCCTTCCTGCGCGAGCACATCCCCGAGCCCCGGACCGTGCCCCTGTGCGGCAACTCGATCGGCACCGACCGGCGCTTCCTGGCCCGTCACCTGCCGGACATCGAGGAGCACCTCCACTACCGCAGCGTCGACGTGTCGACCCTCAAGGAGCTCGGCCGCCGGTGGGCGCCCGCCGTCGTGTCCGCCGCCCCGTCGAAGGCGGGGAGCCACCGTGCCCTCGACGACATCCGCGAGTCGGTGGCCGAGCTGCGCCACTACCGGGAGCACCTCTTCGCCGAGGTCGCCCGCGCCGCGCAGGCCGGCTGAGGCTCAGCGAGCGGGGCGGGTCGGCACGTCGCGCCCGCGCCACCGGACCCGTCCCCGGGCCGTGGCCACGGCGCTGGCCACGAACACGCCGAGGAACGCGGCGACGAGGACGGGGTAGGCCAGGGCGGTCAGGGGGCCGAAGCGCCCGACCTTGCGGGCCATCCACCACACCTGGGCGGCCACGACGAGGTGGAGCGCGAGCAGCGCCCCCGTCCCGCCCGCCTCGTCCCACCGACCGGCGCCGGCCGCGGCGACCGGGCCGAACCCGCCCTGCACGAGCAGGCTCAGCCACAGGGCGACGAGCGCCACGGTCGTGCGTCGCACCGCGCCGGCGCCGGCCGAGAGGTTCTTGGTGAACCCCTCGACCAGCTGGCGCAGACCGCCCGGGTACATGCGGAACGCGACGTCGTCGGCGCCACCCCGGATCGTCACGGGCAACCCGGCGGCCCGGTAGGCCTCGGCGAGCGCGACGTCGTCGACCACGGCGGCCGCCGCCACCGCGTGCCCGCCGACCGCGTCGTGGTCGGCCCGGGACGTGGCCAGGACGGGCCCGAACGCCCCCCGGCTCCCCCGGGCGCGGCCGAGGGGGCTCGCCGCGTCCGTCCCGGCCACGGCGACCACGTTGAACACGGCGGCGAGGTGCTCGACCGGGGAACCGGGGTGGTGGTGGGGCTGCACGCTGACCAGGCCGCCCGACCGGTCCAGCGTGGCCAGGACCCGACCCAGCCCACCGGGGGCGAAGCGCACGTCGGCGTCGACGAAGATCAGCACGTCGCCCCGGGCCTCCCCGGCACCGACGGCGCACGCCCACGCCTTGCCCGTCCAGCCCGGCGGCAGGGGCGGCGGGTGGACCACGGTGGCGCCGTGCCCGGCGGCCACGGCCGCCGTGCGGTCCGTCGAGCCGTCGTCCACGACCACGACCTCCACCGCGCGGCCCCCGAGCCCGTCCTGCGCGGCCAGGGACCCGAGCAGGTGCGGGAGCTGGGTCTCCTCGTCCCGGGCCGGGACCACGATCGAGACGACGCCCGTGCCGCGTCCGGCGTCCCGGTCGAGGCGGGGGAGCGACCACAGCAGCCAGGCACCGATCGCGAGCCGCAGGGCGACGAGGACGAGGTCGAGCACGCTCACCGGCCACCGCCCGTGCCACCGGCCAGGACACTTGACCGTCCGGTCAAGTACGGTCGGCGGGCGTGGGGGACACGCGCACGATCCGTGAGGAGCAGCAGCCGGCCTCGGCCGAGGTCACCGAGGTGGCCCCGGACATCCTCCGGCTCCAGCTGCCGATCGCCCTGCCCGGGCTCGGGCACGTCAACACCTACGCCCTGTGCGACGACCGCGGCGTGGCCCTGGTCGACCCGGGCCTGCCCGGTCGGGCGTCCTGGGACGCGCTCGTCGACCGGCTGGGCACGGCGGGGTACCGGGTGCGCGACGTCCACACCGTCATCGTGACCCACAGCCACCCCGACCACTTCGGCGGGGCGGGCACGCTGCGCGACCGGGCCGGGGCCGAGGTGGTCACCCACCGCTCGTTCCGGACCTGGCTCGACCCCGACGAGGGCGACGACACCGCCACCGGCGCCGACGGCCTGGCCGAGGAGACCGACGACGGACCGTCCGCCGGGACCGGTGAGGACGCCGGCGGGAGCACGGCCGCACCGTGGGACCGCGACAAGCCCTGGGGCGGCGGCCGGTACCGGCCGTCGCTGAAGCACCGGATCCGGTTCCGGGCCGGGCGCGTCGTCGGCCGACGCTGGATGAAGGCGCCCGCACCCTCGGTCCGCGTCGACGACGGCGACGTGCTCGCCTTCGCCGGGCGCGAGTGGGTCGGGGTCCACACGCCGGGGCACACGCACGACCACCTGTGCCTCTGGTCGGCCGACGACGGCATCGTCCTGTGCGGCGACCACGTGCTGCCCACGATCACCCCGCACATCTCGGGCCTGGCCGCGGGCGCCGACCCCCTCGACTCGTTCTTCGCGTCGCTCGACCGGGTCGCCTCCCTGCCCGGCGCGAGCCTCGCCCTGCCCGCCCACGGCCACCCCTTCGCCGACGTGGCCGGCCGGTGCGGCGAGATCCGGGAGCACCACGACGAGCGGCTCGGCACCCTGCGCGACGCCTGCCGCGCCCTCGGCGACGCGAGCGTGGTCGCCCTGTCCCACGAGCTGTTCCGCAAGCGCTCGTGGGGGCCGATGGCGGAGTCGGAGACCTACGCCCACCTCGAGCACCTCCGCCTCGCCGGCGAGCTCACCAGCCACCGGGTCGGCGACCAGCTGCACTACGCGCCCCTCGACGCCTGATCGGCGCCCGGCCGCCCACGCCGCCCACGCCGCCGCGGCGGAGCCGCCGGGCTCAGGTCGGCGCCGTCCCGGCGCGCACGCGCGCCGTCGTGCACGTCGTGCCGTCCACGACGATCCACAGGTCGAGGCCGGGGGGCGCGCCCGGCCCACCCGCCACGTCGGCCACGATCACCTCGGGGGCGGAGCCCGCGTCGATGGGTGCGGGGTGCTCCACGCCGACGCGCAGCGGGGCCCGGAGGTCGGGCCGGTCGGCGAGGGCGTCCTCGACGGGCTCCCACGACACGGCGTTGTTGACGTGGCCCATCACGTCGAAGTCCCGGAAGCGCAGCGGGAACGCCCACCGCCGGACGGTGCCGTCCGGCTCGGCGCCGTCCGACGGGGGTGCGGGAGCGTGCTGGAGGCGGGCGCGGACCCGGCGGCCGCGGGCGGCCTCGCCGTAGAGGTCGTCGAAGCCGTCGGGCAGGCGGGCGGGGCGGCCGCGCTCGTCGAGGTGGACCCAGAGGACCGCGGCCTCGATCCGGCCACCTGCGTCGCCGACGATCCGCACGCGCCGCTCCGCCCAGCGGCCGCCGATCCCCGAGCACCACGTGGTCACGGTCACGACGTCGCGGAAGGCGGGGAAGGCGTGCACGGCCACGTCGGCTCGTCGCACCACCCAGGGCTCGTCGGGGGGGAAGCCCGCCAGGGTCGTGTCCTCGTCGCTCACGTCCTGGAGCATCCGGGCGACGGCGTCGAGGCGGAGCCGACCGCGCGGGGACCCCTCGGCGAGGTGCACCCGCCGCCGGTGCTCGTGGCGCCGTCCCGTCCCGGGCAGGTCGACCTCGAGCGGGTCGTCGATGTCGGCGTTGCTCGCGTCCCCGGTGGCCACGGCGACATCGTCGCGGACCCGGTCCCGATAATTCGATTGACGATCCGGAGCGGATCGTGGTGGCATGTCCAGCACGAGCCACGGCGAACCGCCGCGGTGCCGATCGCAGGAGCGAGGTGAACGGGATGCTGACCACGACGACGGACACGACGATCGTCCAGGGCAACGGCACCGTCGCCGCGCGCGCCGCCGCGCCCACGGCTCCCGTGACCGGTCGTGGCACCTGCACCGTCGCCCAGGGCACCGCGGGCTACCGCCGCAACCGCGTCGCCGCGACCCACATCGACACGGCCTGGTCCGCCATCGCCACCAAGTCGATGCTCGTGCCGTCCTTCCACGATCGATGGCCTCTGTGCACCACCTGACGGGAACACCGCCAGGATCGAGTCGCCACAGAGGCCGTCGGGACAACCCGGCGGCCTCTTTCTTTTCCTCCCGACACCCACCCACCAGCGCACCACACGTCGCAGCCACGACACCCGTCCGAACCTGACAGAAGGGAGCGAGCGATGCTCGCTCAGCCGCACACCGACATCCGACCCGACGCCCGGATCGCCCCGGACGAGATGGCCGACGGCACCCACGTGCTCGACGTCGCCCTCGAGGTCGACTCGTCCTTCTGGGCCGAGGCCGCCTGCGCCGAGGGCGACGGCGCCCTCGCCCACCTGTTCTTCTCCGAGGAGCTGCAGGACATCGCCGCCGCCAAGCGCATCTGCGCCGGGTGCCCGGTGCTGGAGTCCTGCCTCGAGGGCGCCCTGGCCCGCAAGGAGCCGCTCGGCGTGTGGGGCGGTCAGCTCTTCGCCAACGGCCGGGTCCTGATGGCCAAGCGAAGGCGGGGCAGACCCCCCAAGAACCCACGGCCCGAGGACGAGTTCGTCCACGTCGAGATCCCCGTGGCCCTCCGCCCCCTCGTGGAGCGAAGGACCGCCTGACCCGGTCGGGCCCGATGTCGGGCCCGACCACCCCTCCCCCAGCCCACCCACCCCCGTGGGCATCGGCGGATCCGGTCCACCCACCCCCAGCGGGTGGGCCGGATCCCCACCGATCCGGGGGACCACGCACCCCGGACCTGGACGAGCGCTCGTCCGTGACGGGGGACCCCCTCGCCGCAGGGAGGCGGGTCGGAGTGACGACCGAGGTCGAGCTCCGGCCCGCCCGCGGCCCAACCCTGCCTGTCGTGCGGGGACGGACCGGCGGTACCGTCGTGTGCCGAGCCGCAATGCCCACCACGACCCCCGCCCCGCCCTCTCCCGGGGCCGACCCCGAACCGGGCCCCGTGGCCCGCCTCCGGGCCGGCCTCGACTGGCGCGCCGTCGCCGTGGCCACGACGCTCGCCCTGCTCGCCGCCATCGGCACCGTGGCCCTGCTCGGCGGTGGCGACGACGGCCCCGACGAGGTCCGCCTCGGCCTCACCCCGGCCGACGAGGTCGATGCCGGCGACCCCTTCGCGATCGAGCTCACGACCGACGACGGCGGCACGACCACCCTGGCCGACGAGCTGGACGGTCCCGCGGTCGTGAACTTCTTCGCCTCCTGGTGCGCCCCGTGCGTGGCCGAGATGCCCGCCTTCGAGGCCGTCTCCCAGGCGCTGGGCGAGCAGGTCCAGGTGTACGGCGTCGCGGTCACCGACCGTCCCGAGGACGCCCGGCGCATCGTCGAGCAAACCGGCATCTCCTACGGCTGGAGCCGCGACGTGCGCGGCGACCTGGCCGGCGCCGTCGGCGTGGTGCAGATGCCGACGTCGTTCTTCGTCGACGCCGACGGCGAGGTCGTCGCCCTCCACCCGGGGGCGCTGGACGAGGACCGCCTCCTCGAGCTGGTCGAGGAGCACCTCGGCGTGACGCCCGAGGGGTCGTCGTGATCGACGCACCGCTCGCCCTCGCCCTCGCGTCCGGCATGGTCGCCGCCGTCAACCCGTGCGGCTTCGCCATGCTCCCCGCCTACGTCACCTACTTCCTCGGCAGAGAGGGCGACCACGTCCCCACGAGGGGCGAGTCGGTGGCGCGGGCCATCCCCGTGTCCCTCGCCGTGACCGCCGGGTTCGTGGTGGTCTTCGGCGTGGTCGGCATCGCGCTCCGGCCGATCTCGTCGACCGTGCAGGAGTACGCGCCCTGGGCCACGGTCGTCATCGGCGTCGGCCTGGCCGTCTTCGGCATCGTCACGCTCACCGGCCGGGAGCTGCGCGTCCGCCTCCCGACGCTGGACCGCGGCGGCCGCTCCGGAGGCCTCGGGTCGATGTTCCTCTACGGCGTGTCCTACGCGATCGCCTCCCTGACCTGCACCATCGGCATCTTCATCGCCAACATCGTCAACGCGTTCTCCCGGACGGACTTCGTGTCCGGCGTGTCGGTGCTCGTCACCTACGCCCTGGGCATGGGCCTCGTCATCACGGCCCTGACGGTGGCCATCGCCTTCGCCCGCGACTCCGTGGTGCGCTTCCTGCGCTCGGGGATGCGCCACGCCAACCGCGTGGCCGCGGTGCTGATGGTCGTGATGGGCGCCTACGTCGCCTGGTACGGCATCTTCTCGCTCCGGGTGCGCAACGACCCGACGACGGCCGCCGGGCCGGTCGACCTGGTCGAGGAGTGGTCGGCCGAGGCCACGGCCTTCGTGTCCGACGTCGGCGCCACCCGCCTCGGCCTGATCCTCGTCGGCGCGATCGCCGCCCTGGTCACGATCTCGCTCCTGCTCGCCGCCCGGCGGGACGACGAGCCGGTCGACGAGGGGCCGGTCGAGGACGGGTCGGACGGGGACGGCACCGCCGGCGGCGAGGCGACGCAGGGACCCGCGGCCCCGGAACCCGAGGTCGTGCCCTGACCCGCGGGTCGCTCGCCGAGCTGCTCGCCTGCGACGGCGTGCGCGAGGACCTGGTGCTGGCCGGCCGCGTCGGCGTGATGGCGTACCACGGCGGGAACCTGGAGGTCGGCACGGACCGCATCGCGGCGGCGGTGGCCGAGGCCACCGGGGCCAGCATGTGGACGGTGCGCCAGCCCGAGGGGATGCGCTGGCACATCCCCTCGATCCGCTTCCGGCCCGAGCACTCCGACGCGCTCGCTGCGTTCGTCGACCACGTCGACGTGACCCTGACGATCCACGGCTACGGACGTCGCTCGATGTTCAAGACGGTCCTGCTGGGTGGGCGCAACCGCGCCCTGGCCGCCGACGTCGCCCGCCACCTGCGGGACGCGCTCCCCGCCTACGAGGTGATCGACCACCTCGACGACATCCCCCGGACGCTGCGCGGGATCCACCCCCGCAACCCGGTCAACCTGCCCGTCGGCGCGGGCGTGCAGATCGAGCTGCCGCCCCGGGTCCGGGGCAACGGCCCGTTCTGGAACGCGTGGGACGGCGGCTTCCCGACGCCCCACACCGAGGCCCTCATCGACGGGCTCACGGCTGCGGTCCGGGCCGAGCTGGACCGGACCGCCGACCACGCCGCCAGCGCCTGACCGGGCCCACCCGAGGGCCGGCCGTCAGGGACCGAGGCGCTCCCGGACCCACGCGCCGCCCTCCCGGCGGTAGCGGACGCGGTCGTGGAGGCGGCTGGGGCGCCCCTGCCAGAACTCCCAGCGCTCGGGCACGATGCGGAACCCGCCCCAGTGCGGGGGCCGGGGGACCTCGTCCGTGAAGCGCTCCTCGGCGGCGGCGAGGTACCCCTCGAGCTGGTCCCGGTCGGCCACGACCTGGGACTGGGGCGAGGCCCAGGCCCCGAGCTGGGAGCCGCGGGGACGGGACGCGAAGTAGGCGTCGGACTCCTCCACCGAGACCCGCTCGACCCGACCGCGGACCCGGACCTGGCGGTGGACGGGGAGCCACAGGAACAGCGCCTCGGTCAGCGACCGCGCCTCCAGCGCCCGTCCCTTGGCCGACTCGTAGTTCGTGTAGAAGACCAGGCCCCGGTCGTCGAGACCGCGCAGGAGCACGGTGCGCACGGCCGGGCCGCCGTCGTCCTCCACGGTCGACA
>CAZCEZ010000024.1:0-39755 GCA_964497795.1 uncultured Acidimicrobiaceae bacterium
CGCCGTGTCGTCGGTCCAGATGACGAGGTCGTCCCCGTCGGAGGACGCCGGGAAGTACCCGTACACGACGGCGGGCTGGAGGAGGCCGGCCGCCTTGGCCTCCGCGAGCTGGGTGCGCAGCAGCGGCTGGAGGCGCTCCTTGAACTCGTCGTCGGTCTCCTTGCCGTCCGGGCCGGCCTCGGGTCGGAGCTGCCACTGGTTGCGGAACAGCGCCGTGGTGTTGAGCCACCCGGCGATCTCGTCGACGGGCACGCCCCTGACGACGCGGCTGCCCCAGAACGGGGGCGTGGGCACCGGCTCCTCGAGGGACACCTCGGGGGAGCGCTCGGGCAGGTCGGTCGGGGTCTCCCGGTCCTCCTTCGGGGCGATCCCGGCCCGGGCCCGCACGGTCGACTCGCTCGGCACGACGCCCCAGTCGGGGTCGTCGGGCTCGGCGCCGTCGCGGATCGCCTTGAGGCGGTCCATGGTCCGCAGGCCCTCGAACGCGTCGCGCCCGTAGAACAGGCGCCCCTCGTACACGCCGCGCAGGTCGCGCTCGACGTAGGAGCGGGTCAGGGCCGCGCCGCCCAGGATCACGGGCAGGTCGAGGCCGCGGGCGTTCAGCTCCTCGAGGTTGTCGCGCATGATCAGCGTCGACTTCACGAGCAGGCCCGACATCCCGATGGCGTGGGCGCCGACCTCGGCGGCCTTGGCGATCATGTCGTTCACCGGCACCTTGATGCCGATGTTGTGCACCTCGTAGCCGTTGTTGGTGAGGATGATGTCGACGAGGTTCTTGCCGATGTCGTGGACGTCGCCCTTGACCGTGGCCAGCACGATGCGGCCCTTGGTCGAGTCGGCACCGGCCGACTCCATGAACTGCTCGAGGTGGGCGACGGCCGCCTTCATCGTCTCGGCCGACTGCAGCACGAAGGGCAGCTGCATCTCGCCGGCGCCGAAGAGCTCGCCGACGACCTTCATGCCCGCCAGCAGGTGCTCGTTGATGATGTCGAGGGGCTCGATGCCCGGCGTCTCCCCGGAGCCCAGCCGCGCCTCGTCGAGCTCCTCGACGAGGCCGTTGCGGTCGCCGTCGATGATGCGCTGCTTCAGCCGCTCGGTGACGGGCCAGTCGCTGCGGTCCTCCTGGACGTGCTGGACCGACTCGACGTCGGCGAACAGCTCGATGACCTCGGTCAGCGGGTCGTAGTCGGGGTCGCCGCCCGACCGGGCGCCGGCGGTGCCCCGCCGGTCGTAGACCAGGTCGAGGCAGGCCTCGCGCTGCTCGTCGGGGATGCGGGCCAGCGGCAGGATGCGCCCGGCGTGGACGATGGCCGAGTCGAGCCCGGCCTCGGCGCACTCGTGGAGGAAGACGCTGTTCAGCACGTGGCGCGCCGCGGGCTTGAGGCCGAAGGAGATGTTGGACAGCCCGAGCGTGGTGTGGACGCCGGGCAGCTCGGCCTTGATGCGCCGGATCCCCTCGATGGTCTCGACGCCGTCCCGGCGGGACTCCTCCAGGCCCGTGCCCAGCGTCAGGGCGAGCGGGTCGAAGATCAGGTCGGAGGGCTCCAGGCCGTAGCGCTCCACGGCGATGTCGTGGATGGCCCGCGCCGCGCGCACCTTCCAGTCGGCCGTGCGGGCCTGGCCCTCGGTGTCGATGCAGGTGGCGACGACGGCGGCGCCGTGCTCCTTGGCCAGCGACAGGAACCGGTCGAGGCGGGTGCCGGGCGCGTCGCCGTCCTCGAGGTTGACCGAGTTCAGGATGGCCCGGCCGCCGAGCAGCTCGAGGGCGGTCTCGACGACCTCGGGCTCGGTGGAGTCGATCATCAGCGGCACGGTCGACTGCGTCGCGAACCGGCCGGCCACCTCGGCCATGTCGGCGCTGCCGTCCCGGCCGACGTAGTCGACGCACACGTCCACCACGTGGGCGCCGCCCGCGATCTGCTCCTTGAGCATCTGGACCGTGGTGTCCCAGTCGCCGTCGATCATCGCCTCGCGGAACGCCTTGGAGCCGTTCGCGTTGGTCCGCTCGCCGACGAGGAGGACGGAGTTGTCCTGCTCGATGGGGGTGAAGGAGTAGATGGACGTGGCGCCCGGCTCGTGGAGGGGCGTGCGCCGGGCCGGGGTGAGGTCCTTGCAACCGTCGGCGAGGGCGCGGATGAACTCGGTGTCGGTCCCGCAGCAGCCGCCCACGACCTGCACGCCGTACTCGGTGACGAACCGGGTCTGGGCCTCGAGCATCTGGGCCGGGGTGAGGTCGTAGTGCATGGCCCCGTCGACGACCTCGGGCAGGCCGGCGTTGGGCAGGGCCGAGATGGGCATGCGGCTGTGCTGGGACAGGTAGCGGAGGTGCTCGGACATCTCGCCCGGGCCCGTGGCGCAGTTGAGGCCCACGATCGACACGCCGAGGGGGTCGATGGCGGCGAGCGCGGCGCCGATCTCGGTGCCGGGGAGCATGGTGCCGGTCAGCTCGATGGTGACCTGGGCCTGGATCGGGACCTCGCGCCCGGCGGCCCGCATGGCCCGCTTGCACCCGTTGACCGCGGCCTTGAGGCCGAGCAGGTCGTACTGGGTCTCGATCAGGAACAGGTCGACGCCGCCCTCGAGCAGGCCGGCGGCCTGGACCTCGTACTGGTCGCGCAGCGCCCGGTAGGTGATGTGGCCGAGCGTGGGCATCTTCGTGCCGGGGCCGATGGACCCGGCGACGAAGCGGGGCGAGCCGTCGGCGGCGAAGCCGGCGGCGACGTCCTTCGCGATCCTGGCCGCGGCGACGTTCACCTCGTAGGCGAGGTCCTGCACGCCGAACTCCCCGAGCGGGGTGGCGAAGGCGCCGAAGGTCGCCGTCTCGGTCACGTCGCAGCCGGCGGCGAAGTAGCCCTCGTGCAGGCCGGCGATCACCTCGGGTCGGGTCAGGGCGAGCAGCTCGTGGCAGCCCTCGACCTCGGCGGGGTCGTGCCCGTCGACGGCGTAGTCGTCGGCGGTGAGCTCCAGGCCCTGCACGTAGGTGCCGAAGGCGCCGTCGTAGACGACGACGCGCTCGGCGACGAGATCGAGGAAGGGGGACTCCACGTCCTGCGAGGGTACCGACGTGCCCGGCCGCGGCCCTGGTCGGATACCGCCGGGGCGGGGACGGAGGCCCGCCGCCCGGCGGTCGGTAGGGTCATCGGTCCATGACGAGGGTGTACACCGGCAAGGGCGACGACGGCTCCACGGGCCTGCTGTGGGGAGGCCGGGTGGCCAAGCACCACGACCGGCCCGAGGCCTACGGCACCGTCGACGAGGCCCAGGCCGCCATCGGCCTGGCCCGGGCGGCGTGCCCGGCCGATCCGGGCGAGGGTCGCGACGAGCTGGCCTCCGTGCTGGTCGAGGTCGAGCGCGACCTGTACGTCCTCATGGCCGAGCTGGCCACGGCCGCCGAGAACCGGGACAAGCTCGTGCCCGGGCAGTCCCTCGTCGAGGCGTCCCGCGTCGACTGGCTGTCGGCGACCACCGACGACCTGGCCGGCCGGTTCCCGTTCCCGACCGAGTTCGTCCTGCCCGGCCAGGGCGAGCTCGCCGCCCGCCTCGACGTCGCCCGCACCGTGGTCCGTCGCGCCGAGCGCCGCGCCGTGCCCGTGGTGGCCGCCGACTCCCAGGTCGTGCCCTACCTGAACCGCCTGTCGTCCCTGCTGTGGACGGCGGCCCGCTGGGTCGAGGACGGCGCCTCGCTGCCCTCGCGACCCGCCTGACCCGACCCCGCCGATCCCTCGGAGATCCCGATGACCGTCGTCACCACCCTCGTCAAGGAGGCGCCCGAGGGCGCCGTCCCGGCCACCGCCCTGACCGTCGCCGCCCTCGCCGAGCACCCGCTGCGCGACTTCCTCGCCGGCGTGGGCTTCGAGGCCGAGGCCGGCCAGCACGCCACCGTGCCCGACGCCGAGGGGCGGCCCACGATCCTGCTCGGCCTCGGCGGCGACGACCGGTCCGTGGCCGACGTCCGCTCGGTCGGTGGCGCCCTGGCCCGGGCCGCGACCAAGCACGCGTCGGTGTGGACCGACGCGCTCGACCACCTCGGCGAGCTGAGCCCGACCGCCTCGGCCCAGGCCCTGGCCGAGGGCATCGGCCTGGGCACGTACCGCTACACGGCGCTCAAGACCGATCCCGAGCCCTCGGCCCTGGCCGAGGTCGCCGTGGTCGGCAAGGGCGGCAAGCGCGTGCAGGCCGCGCTCGACGTCGGCTCGGCCGTGGCCGAGGCCGTCTGCGTGGCCCGCGACCTCGTGAACGAGCCCGGTGGCACCCTGACCGCGCCCGCCTTCGCCGAGGAGGCCGAGTCGCTCGGCCGGACCTACGGCTTCGAGGTCGAGGTGTGGGGCAAGGCCGAGATCGAGGCCGCCGAGATGGGCGGGCTGCTCGGCGTGAACCGCGGCTCGGAGATCGAGCCCCGCTTCCTGCAGCTGCGGTGGGCGCCCGAGGGCAGGGCGCGGGGCACCGTGGCCCTCGTCGGCAAGGGCGTGACGTTCGACTCCGGCGGGCTCAGCCTCAAGCCGAGCGACGGGATGCTCACCATGAAGGGCGACATGGGCGGCGGTGCCGCCGTCGTGGGCGCCTTCTGCGCCCTCGCCGCCGTGGCGCCCCGCGTCGAGGTGCGCGGCTACGTGCCCCTCACCGACAACATGACCGGCGGCGACGCCACCCGGCTGGGCGACGTGCTGCGCATCTCCAACGGCAAGACCGTCGAGATCCACAACACCGACGCCGAGGGACGGCTGATCCTGGCCGACGCCCTGTCCAAGGCGACCGCCGACGGGGTGGACGCCATCGTCGACCTGGCCACGCTCACCGGCGCCTGCATGGTCGCCCTCGGCGAGGACCACTGCGGCGTGTTCGGCAACCACGACGACTGGATCGCCCAGGTCATGGCGGCGGGCGAGGAGACCGGCGAGCGGTCGTGGCAGCTGCCGCTGCCCAGGGCGTGGCGCAAGAAGCTCGACTCCGACGTCGCCGACATGAAGAACATCGGCGGTCGCTACGGCGGCGCGTCGACCGCGGCGCTGTTCCTCCAGGAGTTCGTGGGCAGCGACGGCACCGACGTGCCCTGGGTGCACCTCGACATCGCCGGGCCGGCCTTCGCCGCCGACGAGTCGGTCCTCCACGCCAAGGGCGGCACCGGCTTCGGGGTGCGGACCCTGCTCTCGCTGCTGAAGGGCTACACGAAGCCCAAGTAGGCCAGCGCCGCGCCGCCGGCCGAGACCGGGACGCTCGGCCAACGTCCGGCCAACGGCGCGGATCGACCTCAACGCCCCGGACCGGGCGTCGATGCGGCGCACGTGACCCCACCGGACACCCTGCCCACCGATGCCGGCCCCCCGGGGGTCGTGGCGCGCGCTGCGCTCGCCTGCATCGGGCTGGGTGCCGTCCTGGTCGGTGGCGTGGTGGTCGGACTGCCCGCCGCGCTCGCCCCCCTCCCGGTGCTCCTGTCCGCCGGGGGTGCCGTCGCCGTCGCCGTCGCCGCCTGGCGGCGGCGCGGCGGCGCGGGCTCCCGCCCCGGCGACGCCGGGCTCCCGGTGCTGGCCGCCGGCCTGCTCGTGGCCACGCTCGCGCTCGACGCCGCGATGCGGGCCCGCTTCATCGGCGTCTGGCTGGCAGGGGGCACGTGGCCCCTGGACGTCCCCGGCGTCGCCCTGCACGTCGCCTCGGCCCTGCTGCTCGTGCCCGTGCCCCACCTGGTGGCGGCCCGGCTCGGCGATCGGGTCTCCCGGGACACGCTGCTCGACGGCGCCGTCGCCGTCACCTGCGCCGCCGCCGTCGCCGTCGTGGCCGTGGTCGAGCCCCTCGACGCCGTCGGCCTCCGGCACCCGATCGTCCTCGAGGTCGGCTACGTGGTGGCCGTGGCCGGTGCGGCCTGGGGTGTGGTGCGGCTCCGCCGGGTCGCACGGTGGGCCCCGACGGCGCCCCGAGCCGCGCGCTGGTGGGGGTGCTCGATCGTCGCCAAGCCCGTGGCCGAGCTGGTGGCCATGGCCGCCATCGTCGTCGACGCCGACGGCATGCCCGCAGGGGCCCTGCTCGGCCCGCTGTGGGTCGTGCCGCTCCTCGTCGCGCTCCGCCAGCCGCTCCGCCGGGTCGTCGACGGGCCGGGCGCGCAGGCGGGTCGTCGGGAGGACCACGACCCCCGCCAGCTGCTGTGGCTGCTGACCTCCCTCGCCGGGCTCACCGCCCTCGTCGCCGCCCACCACGCCGCCGGGATCGACCGGGCCGCCGAGGTGCTCGGCCTCCTCCTCGTCGGGTGCACGGTCGTCGTCGCCGTCCGGGTCCGCGGCCTGCTGCGCGTGCAGGAGAGCTGGCGCCACGAGGTGCTCGGGTCGCGGGAGCGGCTCCAGGTGCTGGTCGAGGACGTCGACGACGGGATCCTCGTCGTCGACCCGGCCACGACGGCGATCCGGTTCGCGACGCCCGGCTGGCAGCGGCGCTTCGGCGACGACCGGGGTGCGCTGCGCGACCGCGTGCCCGCTGCGCACCAGGCGTGCCTGGCCGCGGTGCTGGTCGAGGCCACCGGTTCGAGCGGTCGGGCCTCGGTCGAGCTGCCCATCGTCGACGCGACCGGCCGGCCGCGGTGGTGCCGGGTCACCGTCGTGCACGGCCCGGGGACCGCGGCGCTCGGTGGCGCGACCGTGGTCGTGCACAACGTCAGCGAGCGCCGCCGACTCGAGGCCGAGCTGCTCGAGGCCGCCGAGCTCACCGAGCTCGCGCTCGACGCCACCGGCGCAGCCGTCGCCGTCGTCGACGCCCGGGGCACGGTCCTGCAGGCCAACGAGCCGTGGCGGCGCGAGTGCGGGGACCCCTTCGGCCTGGCCGCACCCGTGGGCCAGGACCTGCTCGGGCGGTGCCGCGAGCGCGGGGCCCACGGCCTGGTCGAGCGGATCGAGCGCGCGCTGGCCGGCGTGCCCTCGCCCGACGTGCCGCTCCACCAGCGCGACCCACTCGGCGAGGACCGCCACTGGCGCCTGCACCTGGTCCCCCTCGGCTCCGAGCTCCCCAAGGCCGTCGTCTGCGCCCGGGAGGTCACCGCCGAGCGCCGGGCGCTCGAGGGCCTCGCCCGCAGCGAGGCCGAGCTGCGCTCGCTCTTCGACTGCGTGACCATCGGGCTCGGCCACCTGCGGGCCGACCTCACCGTCGCGCAGCCCAACGAGCGCCTGGTCGAGCTGCTCGGCGAGGCGGTCTCCTCCCGACCCGTCGACGAGCTGGTCTCCGAGCAGGACCGCAGCCGCTTCGTCGCGTCGGTCCTGCGGGTGCTCGGCGGCGCCGACCGGCGCGCCACCGAGGAGCTGGCCCTGGCCCAGGCCGGCCCGTCGGGCGACGGCAGGATCGTCCGCGTCTCCCTGACCCGACCCGCCGACCGGGCCGACGCCGACCTCATCCTGTCCGTCGAGGACCTCGACGAGCTCCGTCGGGCCCAGGGCGAGCTGCACCACGCCCAGCGCCTCGAGGCCGTCGGCATGCTCGCCGCCGGCATCGCGCACGAGATCAACACGCCGATCCAGTTCATCGGCGACAACGTGCACTACGTCCGGGAGGCCCTCGCCCGCCTGCACGCCGAGGTCCACGACGTGCTCGACCCGGACCTCCTCGACGCCCTCGACGACTCCCTGCACGGCGTCGCACGGGTCGGGGAGATCGTGCAGGCCATGCGCTCGATCGGCCGACGGGGCGACGAGTCCGAGCGGTCCGCCGTCGACCTCGACGCCATCGTGCGCGACGCCGTCGTCGTGGCCCGCAACGAGTACAAGTACGTCGCCGAGGTCGCCTGCGACTTCGACGAGCTCCCCCCGGTCACGTGCGTGCCCGGCGACATCGGCCAGGTCGTGGTGAACCTCCTGGTCAACGCCGCGCACGCCGTCGAGGACGCCGCCCACGACGGCCTCGGCCACATCGAGGTCCGGACCCGGCGCGCCGGCGACCACGTGGAGCTCGAGGTGGCCGACGACGGCGTCGGGATGCGGACCGAGGTCCGCGAGCGCGCCTTCGAGCCCTTCTTCACCACGAAGGAGGTCGGGCGGGGGACCGGGCAGGGGCTCACGCTCGTCCACAGCATCGTGTCCCGCCACGACGGCACGGTCGCCATCCGGAGCGCGCCGGGCGCGGGCACGACCGTCACGGTCCGCCTCCCGATCCACCCGGCGCACCCCGAGCCCGCCGGCACCGACGGTGGCGACGCCGCCGTCCCGACCGGGTCGTTGGCCCTGGAGCCCACGTGAGGCGCCGCGTCCTCCTCGTCGACGACGAGCCCCTGGTGGTGCGGGGGGTGGCCCGCGCGCTGCGCCGGGGCGACTGGGAGCTGGTCCCCGTCGTCGGCGGCGACGAGGCCTGCACCGCGCTGGCCCGCGAGCCCGTCGACCTCGTCGTGACCGACCTGCGCATGCCCGGGATCGACGGCGTCGGGGTCCTGCGGGCGGCGCGGGACCTCCAGCCGCACGCCGTGCGCATCGCGCTCTCCGGCTACGTCGACACCGACCTGGCCCGGGCCGCGGTCGAGCTCGCCCACCGGTTCGTGGCCAAGCCCGTGGCCCCGGACCGCCTCGCCGCCGTCCTCGTCGAGACCAGCGAGGTGGCCGCTGCGCTCGCGGACCCCGCCGCCCGCGAGCTGCTCGGTCGGGCCACGGCCCTGCCGACGGCCACCACCCCGGACGTCGTCGGCGACTTCGACGACCTGGTCCGCGCCGTCGAGCAGGACCCGGCCATGACGGCCCGGGTGCTGCACGTCGTCGGGTCCCCGTTCTTCGGCGTGTCCCGGCCGGTCCGGTCGGCGAGGGAGGCCGTGGTCCTGCTCGGTGCCGACCTCGTCCGGTCCCTGGTCCTGGCCGAGGCCACCCTGGCACCCGCGGCGGGCGGCCCCGCCGCCGTGGGCCGCGCGGCCCGCCGGGTCCGCGACCGCGGGCTCGCCGCCGTCGCCGCCCTCGGAGGCATGACCGAGGAGCCCCTCGCCCCCGGCGCCTGCCGGGAGTCGGCTGCCGTGGCCTGCCTGCTGCACGACGTCGGCGCGCTCGTCCTGGCCGGATCGGGGGACCCGGCGCTGGTGGCGTGCGTGGAGGACGCCCTGGCGACCCGTCGGATCCCCGGGCTCGAGCCCACCGTCGGGCAGCTCGGCGCCCAGCTCCTGCGACTGTGGAACCTGCCCGCCCGGGTCGTGGCCGCGGTCGCCGGGCACGAGCGCGAGCCGGGCCCGGGCCCGCTCGACGAGGCCGGGCTCGTGGCCCGCGCCACCGCCGTCGCCCAGGGCGCCGACCCGGGTGGACGCCCGACGACCCTCGAGGAGGTCCCGACGTGACCGACGCCGCCCCGACCGTGCTCGTCGTCGACGACGAGCCCCGCATCCGGACCGCCGTGCGGCGGAGCCTGTTCGGCATCGCCCTGGTCGAGGACGCCGCCGACGGCGCCGAGGCCCTGGCCGTCCTCGATCGCCGACCCGACGTGGCCGTGGTCCTGTCCGACCTGCGGATGCCGGGCATGGACGGTGCATCCCTGCTCGCCCAGGTCCGGGACCGCCACCCCGGGGTCACCCGGCTCATGCTCACCGGCCAGGCCGACCTGCAGACCGCGCTCCGGGTCGTGAACGACGCCGGCGTGTTCCGGTTCCTGCTCAAGCCGAGCCCGCCGGCCGAGCTGGCCCGCGTCGTGCTCGACGCCATCGAGCAGCACCGGACCGTGACCGCCGAGCGCGTCCTGCTCCGGGACACGCTGCGGGGGGCGGCCACGGTCCTGGTCGAGGTCCTCGAGCTCGTGGCCTCCGAGGTGCACGGGCCGTGGGCCGACGTGCGCGTCCTGGTCGACCGCATGCTCGCGGTCGAGCCCGTCGACGAGGCCTGGAAGGTGTCCCTCGCCGCGACCCTCGCCCCGCTGGGCCTGGTCGCCCTCGCCCCCGACGTCGCCGCCCGGTGGAGCTCGGGGGCGCGGCTCGACCCGGCCGACCGGGCCGAGGTCGAGCGGGTGCCGAGCATCTCGGCGTCGCTCCTGTGCGGCATCCCGCGCATCGAGGACGTCGTCGAGATCGTGGCCGGCTGGCCTGCGTGGGGTGACGGCGACGACGTCGTGGCCCGCGGGCAGCGGCTCCTCGCGGTGGCCCACCACCACGTCCGCGCCCGCGCCGCCGTCGGCGGTGACGACCGAGCCGCCCTGGCCCGGGCCTGCGCCGGCAGCGTGCGCCTGCCCGCCGCCGAGGTCGGGCTCCTCGCCAGGGTGCTGCGGGCCCGGCGCGCCCCGGTGCTCACGGTCCCGCTCGCCGACGCGCCCGTCGGGGCCGTGCTGGTCGAGGACGCGTGCACGCCGTCGGGCACGGTGCTCGTGCGGGCCGGGGCCACGCTGTCGGCCGCCCTGCACGCCCGCCTGACGCGCACCCGGGTGACCCTCGGCCTGGCCGAGCCCCTCGTGGTGGAGCCGCCCCACGCCGACCGGGGTGCGATCGAGCCGCTCGAGGAGTCGGCGTGATGGACTGGTCGGCGCAGGTGGCGGCCATCCAGGGCGGTCTCGACCGGGGCTGCCAGCCCCTCGTCCTCTACGTGCAGGTCGACCGGGTGCCGTCGCTGCTCGGCGCGGACGGCCTGGCCGCGACCGGGGCCCGGATCGCCCGCGTCGGGTGCCGGCTCCGCCAGCTCGTGGCCGGCAGCGGGGTCGTGTCCGACGCGGGGGAGTGGGCGTGGTCGGTGGTCCTCCCCGACGCCGTCGGCCCCCACGGCGAGGCCGTGGCCGGCATCCTGCACCGGTCGCTGACCGGCACCGACGCCGGCCGCTACGTGAGCACGAGCGTCGGGGTCGCCCGGGCGAGCGGTGGCGCGCCGCCCGAGGTCGCGCTCGGCGCGGCGTGGCAGGCGTGCGCGGCGGCCACGGTCGCCGGCGGCAACCGCGTCTGGAGCGACCCGGGCCTCGGCGCCGCGGGCGTGGACGACGCGCTGGTGGGCGACCTGGCCGACGCCGTGGCCGCGGGTTCGTTCCGCCTCCTCCACCAGCCCAAGGTCGCCCTGGCCACGGGTCGGGTCTGCGGGGTGGAGTGCCTGGTCCGCTGGGACCGGGCCGAGGGGCCCTCGGTCGGTCCGGCCACCTTCGTGCCCGTCGCCGAGCGGTGCGGCCTGATGCCGGACCTGGAGCGCCGGATCCTGGCCCTGGTCGCCGACGAGCTCGCTGCCGTCGTCGCCGCCGTGCCCGGTGCGGCCGTGGCGCTCAACGTGTCCGCCGAGGGGCTGCTCGGCCGGCCGCTGCTCGACGAGCTCGTGCCGCTGCTCGAGCGGGCCGCCCCGCTCGGTGCCCGGCTCGTCGTCGAGGTGACCGAGACCGCGCTGCTGGAGGGCACGCCTGAGGTCCGGGCCGTGCTCGCCCGGCTCCGCGACGCCGGTGCCGCCATCTCGCTCGACGACTTCGGCACCGGGTGCTCATCGCTCAGCCACCTCCGCGACCTGACCGTGGACGAGGTCAAGATCGACCGGTCGTTCACCTCCGCGGTCACCGTCGACGCCAGCGCCGCAGCCCTGACCGAGGCCGTCGCCCGTGCCGCCTCGGCCCTGGGGTGCGAGGTCGTCGCCGAGGGCGTCGAGCGTCCGGAGGAGGCCGAGTGGCTCGCCGAGCACCACGTCGGCATCGCCCAGGGCTTCCTGTGGTCACCACCCGTGGCCGTGGCCGACCTGCCCGTGGCCGTGGCCCAGATCCACGGCGAGGGGTGATCCGCCGCGCGCGCGGCGCCGTTCGTGACTACAAAGGTGGCATGTCCGATTCGGGTCGATCGGGCGGGCACCAGCGATCGCTCCTCGTGGTCGGTACGGAGGATCCCCTCCGGCGGGTCGTGGAGCGAGGCCTGCGCGCCCTCGGGCTCCCCTTCGTGGCGGTCGACGCGTGCGCCCGCGACGACGACGCCGCCGTCGTCGCCGCGTCGCTCGTCGTGGCCGTGATCCCGGCCGACCACCCGGACCCGCCGGCGACGGTGGCCGGGCTGCGGGCCGCCACGGACCGACCCATCGTCGTGATCGGCGAGGACCCGGCCAGCACCTGGCCGACGCTCGGGTCCGGGGCCGACGACGCCCTCCTCGCGCCGCCCCTCGACGAGGGCGAGCTCGGCGCCCGGATCTCGGCGCGGCTCGGCCCCCCGGCCCGCAGGCTCGGCCCGGTGCTGCGCCACGGCGCCCTCGCCGTCGACCGACGCCGGCGCGAGGTCCACCTCGCGGGCCGCCTCGTCGAGCTGACCCGCATGGAGTTCGACCTCCTCGCCCACCTCGCCGCCCACCCGTACCGGGTCTTCACCCGTGACGAGCTCCTCCGCGCCGTCTGGGGGTCCTCGTCGGAGTGGCAGCAGGACCGCACCGTCAACGAGCACGTGCGACGACTCCGGGCCAAGCTCGGCGAGGGCTGGGTGGCCACCGTGCGGCGGGTGGGCTACCGCTTCGAGCCCGGCGCCCACGCGCCGACCTGAGGGCTGGGCCGGCCCCGTCAGCCGGCCTCGGGCCAGTCCTCGTGGGCGGCCTGCGCCTCCCGCAGGGCTCGGCGGGCGGCCGTCTCGTCGAAGCGCCAGCGCCGCAGCTGGTCCTCGACCTCGGCCGGCGAGGCCCCCACGTCGAGGAGGCTGCGGGCCAGGCGTGCGGCGTGGCCCCCGGCCGAGGGGTGGCTGGCCCGCGCCCGCTGCTCGTCGAGCCACGCGGCGTGGGCGCTCTGGAGGTGGCGGGGCAGGCGGCCGACCTGGGCCCGGGCCAGGGCGGGCAGCCGGCGGCGGACGGCGAGGATGTCGTGGTCGGCGTGGTGGGCCAGCCCGAAGCGCACGCAGCGCTCGAGCGAGCGGTGGAACGGTCCGCTCGTCCCGCCCCGGGTCCCGATCCCGATGGAGCGGGCCGCGTCGGCGGCGTCGAGGCTGAACCCGTCCGGGTGCCGGTCGAACTCGAGGGCGAGCCGGCGGAGCAGCCACGTCGCAGTCGGACCGAGCAGCGGGAGCCAGAACCGCTCGACGTAGGTGGCCCGGGGGTCCAGGCCCAGCTGGTCGACCACGGCGTCCTCCCACGGGACCACGAGCAGGGGCGGGAGGTCGGGTCGCCTGGCGGCGGTGCGGTCGGCGGTGCGGTCGGTCGGGTCGGTGGTGGTCACGGTGCGCTCCCTCTGGTGGCGGGTGCAGGGGGAAGTTCGGTGCATCTCATGCAACGTCGATCTCAGCACCGGGTCGGTAGCGTGTCAAGGGTGGAACCTGATCTGGACGCCGCCCGGGCCCTCGTCGACGGTGCCGAGCGGATCGTCGTGCTGACCGGGGCGGGCATCAGCACCGACTCCGGCATCCCCGACTTCCGTGGCCCCCAGGGCGTGTGGACCAAGGACCCCGAGGCCGAGAAGCTGGCCACGATCGAGCACTACGTGTCCGACCCCGCCGTGCGCGAGCGGGCGTGGCGTCGGCGGCTGGACACGCTCTCGGTCGCCTACGAGCCCAACGACGGCCACCGCGCCCTGGTCGAGCTGGAGCGGCGGGGGCGCCTCGACACGCTCATCACCCAGAACATCGACGGGCTGCACCTGGCGGCGGGCACCGATCCGGACCGGCTGGTCGAGATCCACGGCTGCACCCGCGACGTGGTCTGCCTGTCCTGCGACGAGCGGGCCCCGATCGAGGCGGCCCTGGACCGCGTCCGGGCCGGCGAGGTCGACCCGCCGTGCCGCACCTGCGGCGGGATCCTCAAGACGGCCACGATCTCCTTCGGGCAGGGCCTGGTCGTGGACGACCTGCGGCGGGCCGACGCGGCCGCCCGGCGCGCCGACCTCCTCCTCGCCGTGGGCACGACGCTGGGCGTGTACCCGATCGCGAACGTGGTGCCCCTGGCCAAGTCCCACGGTGCCCCCGTCGTCATCGTCAACGGTGGGCCGACCGAGATGGACGACCTCGCCGACGTGCGCCTCGAGGGCTCGATCTCGGCGCTGCTGCCCGCCCTCGTCGCCTGAGCCGCTGCGTCCGGTCGTCGGGGGAGCGGGTCCGGCCCCTCAGCGGGCCAGGGCCAGCCCGTCGTCGGCGTGCAGGGCGCGGATCGCCTCCAGCTCGTCCACGTCGGCCAGGAGCAGGTCGACCAGCTCGGGGTCGAAGTGGGTGCCTCGCTCGGCCCGCACGAGCGACACGGCCCGGTCGACGTCGAAGGCCGGCTTGTAGCGCCGCGCCGAGCGGAGCGCGTCCCAGACGTCGGCGAGGGCGACGATGCGGGCCTCGAGCGGGATGGCCCGGCCGGCCAGGCCGTCGGGGTACCCGGTGCCGTCCCACCACTCGTGGTGCCAGCGGGCGATGCCGGCGGCGACCTCGAGCAGCGGGGAGCCCGAGCCGGCCAGGATCTCCCAGCCGATCCGGGTGTGCTCGGCCATGGCTGCGCGCTGGGCGGCGTCGAAGGTGCCGTCGAAGCGCAGGATCTCGTCCGCGATGGCGATCTTGCCGACGTCGTGCATCGGCGCCGCGACGCGGATCGTCTCGCAGGTCTCGCGGTCCAGGCCGGCCCGGCGGGCCAGGACCTCGCTGCACCGGCTCATCCGCTCGAGGTGGGCCCCGGTCTCGCCGTCGCGCGCCTCGGCGGCGAGGGCGAGGCGTCGGATCGTCTCGGCACGGCTGTGGCGGAGCTGCTCGGTGCGGCTCGCGACCTCGGCCTCGAGCACGGCGCGGTCGGCCCGCGCGGCCCGGTCGGCGATGCGCCAGGCCCTGGCGTTGGCCACGTTGACCCGCACCTCGGCCAGGCCGAAGGGCTTGTGCAGGAACCCCTGGACGCCGAGCGCCACGGCCCGGTCGGCCACGTCGCCGTCGTCGAGCCCGGTGGTGACCACGGCGCCGAGGGACGGGTCGACGGCGCGCAGGCGACCGACGAGGTCGAGGCCGTCGCCGTCGGGGAGGCCGACGTCGGTCACGACGACCACGATGCCGCAGCCCTCCTCGAGGCGCCCGGCGCCGTCGGGACCCCGCGCCCCGGGGGCGTGGCGCCCGTGGAGGGCGAGGGCCTCGGACGTGGTCCGCGCGTGGTGCACGTCGACCGCGCCGTCGTCGAGGGTCCGCAGCAGGGCGCGGGCCAGGGCCGGCTCGTCCTCCACGACCAGGATCGCCGGCCGGGTCGGGCGCGGTCCGGGGGTGCGGTCCGTCATGCCGTCGCCGCCGGTGTGCCGGCCACGGCGGCCAGGAGGGTGGTGCTGGTGAAGGGCTTGGCCACGAAGGCGGCGCCCTCGGCCTCGAGCTGCTCGGCCGAGATGACGTCGCGGGCGTAGCCGGAGGCGTAGACGACCCGGACGTCGGGGATGGCGCCCCGGATCCGCTGGGCCACGTCCCTCCCGTTCCAGGCGCCGGGGAGCACGACGTCGGTCACGAGCACGGTCGGGTGCAGGCCGACGGCGAGGGCGGCGAGGGCCTCGTCCCCGTCCGCGGCCACGGCCACGACGTGCCCCGCCCGCTCGAGGAGGCGCGAGGCGGCGCGGCGCACGGCGGGCTCGTCCTCGACGAGCAGGACGACCTCGCGGCCGAGCTCGCCCGTCCCCGGGGCGCGGCCGGTCTCGTCGCCGCCTCGGGCGGCCGGTGCGGGCAGGTGGTGGGCGGGGAGGGCGACGCGCACCCGCGTCCCGCGACCCGGTGCCGAGTCGATGGCCACCGAGCCCCCGGCCCGGGTCGCGATGCCGTAGACGATGGCCAGGCCCAGGCCGCTGCCCTCGTCGCTCGGCTTGGTGGAGAAGAACGGCTCGACGGCCCGGAGCGCGACCTCCTCGGTCATCCCCTGGCCGCGGTCGGCGACCTCGAGGACGACCTCGCCGCGCTCGACGCGGGTCCGCACGCCGATCCACCGGTCGGGGCCGCTCGACGCGTCCCTGGCGTTCACGACCAGGTTCAGGAGCACCTGCTCCAGCTCGGCGGGGTCGGCCAGCACGGCGGTGCCCCCGGCGTGCAGGTCGAGGCACAGGTCGACGTCCTCGCCGATGGTGCGGGCCAGCAGGGGGTGCAGGTCCCGGACCACGGCGTCGACGTCGACGGGCTCGGTGGCCGAGGGCGTCCGGCGGCTGAAGGTGAGGAGCCGCCGGGTCAGGGCCGCGCCCCGCCTCGTGGCGTCGAGGATCTCGGCGACGTCGGCCCGGATGCGCTCGTCGTGGGTGTCCAGGGCGATCAGCTCGGCGTTGGAGGAGATGGCGGCGAGCAGGTTGTTGACGTCGTGCGCGACGCCACCGGCCAGCTGGCCGACGGACTCGAGGCGCTGGGCCTGCTGGAGGTCGGCCTCCATCCGTCGGCGCTCGGCCTCGGCCTGCTCCATGGCGGCCACGGCGGCCAGCGCCGTGTCCCGGCGGCGGAGGGCGACGAGGTGGGCGGCGGCGAGCACGGCGGCCAGCGCCGAGCCGAGGAGCGCCACGACCACCGGGGGCAGGGCGGGGGCGGCCGAGCCGCGCACCTCGATCAGCAGCTCCTCCTCGCCGATGGCGGTGGAGGTCCTGGCCAGCGGGCCCCGGAGCGGGAGCTCGCCGGTGGAGGCCACCAGTGCCGTCGTCGGGTCGGGCACGTCGGCGAGGTAGATGGCGAAGTCCTCGACCGAGCCGAGCTCGGACACCAGGTACGGCCCGGCCGCGCCGACGTCGAAGCGGAACAGGTCGGCGACGGTGGTCGCGCCGTCGGTGGCGACCGAGGCGACGGCACGACGTCCGTCGGAGGCGAGCAGGAACGTCAGCGGCGCGCTGCGGCCGCGGAGCGCGCCGAGGCGCTCGGCCACGACCGGGTCGGCGACGAGGGTGCCCACGGCGGCGACGTCCTCGGCCCCGGCGTCGGTGCCGCCGGCCTCGCTCGAGGCGTCGAGCACGTGGACGACCTCGGCGTCCGCTCCGGAGAGGTCGACCAGGGCGTGGACGCCGGTCAGGCCGCCCTCGGTGACGTAGCGGCGGTGCACGTCGGGGTCGCCCTCCTCGAAGGCGGTGATCGTGGCCGCGGTGGACATCTGGGTCTGGAAGGTGGCGGCGACCGACGAGAACAGCAGGGCCAGCTCCTGGGCCTCGCCCTCCAGTCGCACCTCGAGCTCCTCGTCGGCGCGGCGGTCGAGGTCGACGGCCAGGGCCGTCGCGCAGGCGCTGCCGAGGAGCAGCACGAGCAGCGGGGCGACCGACCGGCGGAGGCGTGGGCGCGGCGTGGGCACGAGACCACCCTCGGCGCCGGACCTCCACCGGAGGTCGCCGGAACATCAACGGACCATCAACGCCGACCGGTCGGGCAAGGACGCTCGGGTCACCGAGGGTGGCGGAACGTGCACGCAGACCGGACATGGGGCACCATCTGGACGTGCTGGAGGCTCGCCCGGGCACCCGGGCCGCGACGCCCACGGGGCGCGTGCTGGTCGTGGAGGACGACCGGTCGCTCCGGCGCGTGCTGACCGAGCTGCTCGGGCGCGACGGTCACGAGGTCGTGACCTGCGGGCGGGGGAGCGAGGTGGCGGCCGCCGTGGCCGACCACGACCCGGACCTCGTGCTCCTCGACCTCGGCCTGCCCGACGTGAGCGGCCTCGACCTGCTCCGGGACCTCGCCGCAGCGCGCCCCGTGCTCGTGCTGTCCGGGCGCGACGGCGAGGCCGACCGCGTGCTCGCCCTCGACCTCGGTGCCCAGGACTACGTGGTGAAGCCGTTCGGGAACCTCGAGCTGCTGGCCCGGGTCCGGGCCCGGCTCCGGGCCTCGGCCCCGGCGGGCGCCGCCACCGGGCCCGCCCGGGTGGGCGACGGGGACCTGGCCGTGGACGCGGGCAGCCGCGAGGTGCGGCTGCAGGGCGTGCCCGTCCCGCTCACGGCCAAGGAGTTCGACCTGCTCCACGCGCTCGCGTCGGCACCCCGTCGGGTCCGGACCCGCCACGAGCTGCTCGTGGCCGCGTGGGGACCCGACGCCGACGCCCACGACGAGGGTGCCGTCACCGAGCACGTGCACCGGCTCCGCCAGAAGGTGGGCGCCGAGCGGATCGCCACCGTCCGTGGCGTCGGGTACCGGTTCGACCCGGTGCCGCAGCGGACCTCCTAGGGTCCCGCCATGCGCGCCGTCGTGCTCCACGGACCGGGCGAGGTCTCGGTCGACACCGTCCCCGACCCGACCCTGTCCGGCCCCGACGGGATCGTCGTCGAGGTGCAGTCGACCGCCATCTGCGGCTCGGACCTCCACCTCCTCCACGGCGACATGCCCGCCGCCGCCCCGGTGCACCTCGGGCACGAGTGCATCGGTCGGGTCGTGGCGACCGGCGACGACGTCGCCTCCGTCGCCGTGGACGACCGCGTCCTGGTGTCCGGCGTCATCGGCTGCGGCGCGTGCCGCGAGTGCCGCGACGGCTGGCCGATGCGCTGCCTGGCCGGCGCGTCGAAGGTCTTCGGCACCACGCCCGAGCTGGCCGGCGGGCAGGCCGAGTACCTGGCCGTGCCCGCGGCCGACGCCTCCGTGCACCGGATCCCCGACGGCGTCTCCGACGAGCAGGCGGTGCTGTGCACCGACATCCTGCCCACCGGCTTCCTCGGTGCCCGCCGGGCCGACATCGAGCCCGGCTCGACCGTGGTCGTCATCGGGCTCGGGCCGGTCGGGATCTGCGCGCTGCGCGCCGCGCAGCTGTTCTCGCCGGCCAGGATCCTGGCCGTCGACCCCGTCCCGCACCGACGGGCCCACGCCGCCCGCCTCGGCGCCGAGGTGATCGACCCGGCGGCCACGGCGGACGCCGGCGGCGGGTTCGTGCAGGTGCTCGAGGCCACCGGGGGCCGCGGCGCCGACGCCGTCATCGAGGCCGTGGGCCGGGACGAGACGATCAACGACGCGATCATGGCCGTCCGCCCCGGGGGCACCGTCTCCGTGGTCGGCGTGTCGACCGACCTGGCCCACCCGTTCCCCATGGCGATCGCCATGGTCAAGGGGATCACGTTCCGGATCTGCGTGGCCGACATCCCGGCCACCTGGCGGCACCTGCTGCCCCTGGTCGCCGCCGGGCGGCTCCAGCCCGAGGACGTCTTCACGCACCGGCTCGGCCTGTCCGAGGCCGCCGAGGGGTACCGGATCTTCGACGGCCGCGACGACGGCGTGATGAAGGTCCTCCTGGATCCGACGGCCTGAGCGAGACGTGCGGCAGGATCGTCCCGTGTCGGACAGCCAGACCGTCCTCGTCGTCGACGACGAGGAGGACATGCGATTCGCGCTGCGGCTCCTGCTGGAGGCCGACGGGTTCGTCGTGCGCGAGGAGGGCACGGCCGCCGGGCTGCGGGACCGCCTCGCCGAGGAGGTCCCCGACCTGGTCATCCTCGACCTCGGCCTGCCCGACGGCAGCGGCCACGAGGCCCTCTCCGCCCTGCGATCGGCCCACGTCGAGCTGCCCGTGCTCGTGCTCTCCGGGCGCAGCGAGGAGAGCGAGCGCGTCCTCGCCCTGGAGCTGGGCGCCGACGACTACGTCGTCAAGCCGTTCCTCAACCGCGAGCTCGTCGCCCGGGTCAAGGCCCGGCTGCGCCGACCGACGGCCGGTCCGGCGGCGGACGACGCCCTGGGCGACGACGGCCTGCGGATCGACGTCGCGGCCCGGGAGGTGCACCTGGACGGCGAGCCGGTGCCGATCACGACGCGGGAGCTCGACCTCCTCGCCTTCCTCGCGTCCTCGCCCCGCCGGGTGTTCTCCCGCGAGGAGCTGCTCGAGCAGGTGTGGGGCTCCTCGGCGGAGTGGCAGCAGGCGGCCACGGTCACCGAGCACGTCCACCGCCTCCGGTCCAAGATCGGCGCCCAGCGGATCGTGACCGTCCGGGGGGCCGGCTACCGCTTCGAACCCGTCGTCGGGTCCTCCGAGGTTGCGGAATAGGGCGCGCAGCGGCGATTGTTGACCTGATCGGTAGGGATTCGCCCGCCGTCCGCACGCCCGTCCCCACGGGAGCCAGACCCCTCACCGGAGCTGACATGGCCAACTTCCGAGACCTCCTCGCCGCGACCAAGGCACAGATCGCCGAGGTCGACACCGAGACCGCCGAGCGCGAGCGTGCCGAGGGCGCCGTGGTGCTCGACGTCCGCGAGCCCGACGAGAACGCCCAGGGCTCGATCCCCGGCGCGATCTTCATCCCCCGCGGCCAGCTCGAGTCCAACGTGGAGAACAAGGTCCCCGACAAGGGCGCCCGGGTCCTGATCCACTGCGCGTCGGGCGTCCGGTCGGCCTTCGCGGCCAAGACCCTCGCCGAGCTCGGCTACACCGACGTCGCCTCCGTGGCCGGCGGCTTCAACAAGTGGAAGGACGAGGGCCGCGACTGGAGCGTGCCCCGCAACCTCACCGCCGAGCAGCGCAACCGCTACCAGCGCCACCTGCTCCTGCCCGAGGTCGACATCGAGGGCCAGCTGAAGCTCCTCGACGCCAAGGTCCTCATGCTCGGCGCCGGCGGCCTCGGCTCGCCGTCCGCGCTGTACCTGGCCGCGGCGGGCGTCGGCACCATCGGCATCATCGACATGGACGTGGTCGACGAGTCGAACCTCCAGCGCCAGATCCTCCACAACGTCGACCGCGTCGGCATGCGCAAGGTCGACTCGGCCAAGGAGACGCTCACCCGGCTCAACCCCGACGTCAACGTCGTCACCCACGACGTGCGCCTCGACGCCTCCAACGTCCTCGACATCATCGCCGACTACGACGTCATCGTGGACGGGACCGACAACTTCCCGACCCGCTTCATGGTCAACGACGCCTCGGTGAAGCTCGGCATCCCCGTGGTCCACGGCTCGATCTTCCGCTTCGAGGGCATGGTCACCGTCTTCGACCCGAGGAACGGCCCCACCTACCGGGACATGGTCCCCGAGCCACCGCCCGCCGAGCTGGCCCCGTCGTGCGCCGAGGCCGGCGTGCTCGGCGTGCTGCCCGGCATCGTCGGGTCGCTGCAGGCCATCGAGACGATCAAGCTGATCCTCGACCTGGGCGACTCGCTCCGGGGCCGCCTGCTCGCCTACGACTCGATGGAGCAGTCCTTCCGGGAGTACAAGGTCCGCAAGGACCCCGCCAACCCCATCACGTGGGAGAACAGGGACCGGATCCAGGTCGTCGAGCTCGACGGGCTCTGCATGCCCGCCCCGTTCGAGGCCCCCGGGAGCTGACCTCCGGGCCCACGGGCCCGACATCCGAGCACGGCGCCCCGGGATCGATCCCGGGGCGCCGGCGCGTCCGGGCGGAATCGGAGGAACCGGCGCATTCGCCCTCAAGTGGGGGCACCTCGCGGCCGATCACAACACGTGGTCGAGAACCCCACCGACAGCGAGGCCAGAACCGCCGTGACCGTCCCCGGATCCGAGCTGCGAGGAGCGCGCCGCCGGCGCGCCGTCGTCGCGGCGCGCCTCGGGCCGCTCGGCCGGGCCGGGCTCGCCGCGCTGCTCGCCGCCTCCGGGCTCGTGGCCGCCGCCCAGGTCGCCTCGACGGCGCCCTCCGGGGTGTCCGCGCCGGCCCAGACGTGCGACCCCACGGCCGTCCACCGAGACCGGGCCGCCGTGCTGGCGGTCGAGGCCGACGCCCAACAGGACTTCCTCGCCCGCCTCAACGGGCTCCGCCGCTCGCGGGGCCTGCGGACCCTCGTGTGGAACGAGGCGATCACCGGTCCGGCCATCGGCTGGTCCGAGACGATGTCGGTCCAGATCCCGCCCGGCGGCTCGGCCGCCGACCCCGGCTGGCTCCACCACGCCCGGGACACCGGGCCCGACGACGGCGTCGCCCCGGACCAGGACTACGTGACGATCAACTCGCGGCTCGTGCCGAACTGGTCCCGCCTGGCCGAGAACGTCGGTGTGGGCGGCATGCGGACCTCGTGCTCGCGCTCGGACCTGGACGCCAACACCGACAAGGTCGTCCTCGCCCTCCACGACGCCTTCGTGGCCTCGCCCGGGCACCTGAAGAACATGGTCGGCGACCACAACCAGGTCGGCATCGGGGTCCACATCGACCACGACGAGCTGTGGGTCACGGTGCGCTTCGCCAACGGCGACCTGCCCTCGGGCGCCCAGGCCACGCCGGTGACGGCCTCGACCGTGTCCTACGTCGACGCCGCCTACCGCGTGTTCGCCCGGCGCGGCGCCAGCGAGGCCGAGGCCCGCTGGTGGGGCCCCCGGGTCCAGAGCGGCGACCGCGGCTCGCTGACCCGCGCCCTCGCCGTGTCCGACACGTGGGCCGGCGTGCGGGTGAACGACATGTACCGGACGATCCTGGGCCGCGACGCCGACCGCGGCGGCCGCGCCTACTGGCTCGACCAGATCGCACGGGGCCTCCAGCTCGAGTCGGCCGCCGTCGAGTTCTTCGGCTCCCGCGAGTACTTCGTGCGGGCCGGCGGGACCGAGGCCGGCTTCGTCCGGGCCCTCTACCAGGACCTGCTCGGCCGCCGCGCCGACCGGGCCGGCACCGACTACTGGGTCGGCTTCCTGCGCAGCGGCCGGCTGACCCGCTCGGGCGTCGCCGACAACTTCTACCGCTCCATCGAGTCCCGCCGGGACCGGGTCACGCGCCTGCACACCGAGATCATGGGCGTGTCCCCGACGGCGTCGGCCCGGGACCGCTGGGCCGACCGGCTGGCCCAGGTCGGCGACATCGTGCTGTCGGCCGAGCTGGCCGCCTCCCAGGAGTTCTGGAACCGGGCCGTTCGCTGACCCTACGGTGGTCAGCCGTGCCCGAATCGACGAGCAGGGGTCCGAAGCGCATCGTGCGGGGTCTCGTGCACCGCGTGCGCCGGGTGCTGGGCACGGCCCAGACCGGTGCGGTGAGCGAGGACCTGATCCACGCCATCAAGAACGACATCGTCTCCGAGGTCGGGGGCGTCAAGCACCTGCTGCACGTGGCCGGGTCGGCCCAGCAGGGCCTCGTCGACCAGCAGGCCGTCACCGGCGCCCGCGTGGAGCGGGCCCTGGCCGAGCTCGAGGCGGCCCGGGACGAGATCGGCTTCGTCCGCAACGACGTGCTCGCCGCCCTCGACGCCATGGCCCCCCACGCCCGGGCCAGGAAGCTCCACGACCTGCGCCTCGCCGACGTCGACGAGCCCACGGCCGGGTTCCTGAACTACGCCGGCTCCCACCGGGGCCCGCTGGCCGACGTCGGGCTGTGGCGCAACGACCCCGTCGTCGTCGAGTGGCTGGCCGGCACCGCCCGGGTCGGCGCCGTCAACGAGCGGATCGTCGAGCAGCCCTTCGTCCACGGCGCCCTGGCCGGGCTCGCCGCCGGCTCCCGGATCCTCGACGTCGGCGGCGGCGAGTCCCTCGTCGGCCTGGCCCAGGCCAGCCTCGGCCACGACGTCACCGTGCTCGAGCCGGCCGGCTACCCCTACGAGCACCCGAACCTGACCGTGCGGACCGAGACCCTCGAGGCCCACGAGCCCGCCGGCCCCGTCGACGCCGTCGTGCTGCTGTCGGCCATCGAGCACTTCGGGATCGGCGCCTACGCCAACAACGGCGAGCTCGACGAGGACGCCGACCTCGCCGCCACGGCACGGGTCCGCGACCTGCTCGCCCCCGGCGGCCTGCTCGTGCTCACGACCCCCTTCGGCCCCGCCGCCGTCGACGACCTCGAGCGGACCTACGACGCCGAGCGGCTCGGGCGCCTGCTCGACGGCTACGACGTCGAGCGGGTCCAGGTCGCGACCCGGGCCGACGCCACCACGTGGACGGTCTCGGCCTCCCTCGACGGCCTCGACGGCCTGACCACCCCCGGCGAGCGCGGCCACGTGGCCATGGTCGTCGCCCGCCGGCCCGCCGGCTGAACCGTGGCCGAGGTCGTCTTCGACCTGCTCGGGGTCCAGAACCGGGACCACGGCGAGCGGGGCATCGCCCGCTACGTCCTGCAGCTCGCGCTCGCCGTCGAGCGCGCTGCGCCGGGCCTGGTCGACCGCTACCTGGTCCGGCCCCACCTCCCGGTCCCCGGCGGCCTCGAGCCGCTGATCTCGACGGGCCGGGTGCGCCCGTGGCGCGGCCGCGAGGAGGTCGACGTCGCCGGCGGCGGCGTGTTCGTGTCCGGGTCGCTCTTCGAGCTGCACGAGGACGCCGACGCCGTCCACCCCCGCCCCTTCCGGGACCCGGCGTGGCGGTCGGGGGCCGTGCTCTACGACCTGATCCCCCTGCGGTTCCCCGAGCTGTACCTGAAGCCCGAGGGCATGCGGTTCCCCTACCTCGGCCGCGTCGAGGTGGCCCGGTCGATGGACCACCTGCTCGCCATCTCCCAGGCCACGGCCGACGACGCCGCCCGCTTCCTGGGCCACGGCCCCGACCGCGTCACCGTCATCGGCGCCGGCGCCGACGAGCGCTTCGCCCCCCACCCCGGGGGTCGGGCCGCTGCGGTCGCGGACCTGGCGGCCCGGCCGCCCGTGCCCGGCATCCGGCCCGGCTACGTGATGAACCAGGGCGGCATCGAGCCCCGCAAGAACCTCGACCGCCTCCTCGTCGCGTACGCGGGCCTCCCCGCCGACCTGCGCGCCGCCCACCAGCTCGTCCTCGTGTGCAAGACGACCCCGGGCGAGGCGGCCGAGCTCGCGGCGCGGGCCGCCGAGCTCGGCATCGGTGACGACCTGCTCGTCACCGGCTACGTCGGCGACGACGACCTGGTCCGCCTCTACCGGGCCGCCGAGGTGGTCGTGTTCCCCTCGCTGTACGAGGGCTTCGGCCTGCCCGTGCTCGAGGCCATGCAGTGCGGCGCGCCCTCGATCTGCAGCGACTCCTCGTCGCTGCGCGAGGTCCAGACCGACCCCGCCGCCCGCTTCGACCCCACCGACCCCGACGCGATCCGCGACGCCGTGGCCCGCGTCCTCACCGACGAGGCCGAGCGCGAGCGGATCCGGTCCCTCGACCCGCCCGACTTCACCTGGGACCGGGCCGGCGAGGGCACCGTCGCCGCCATCCGCGCCCTCGCGACCGGTCGGGGCGGCGCCCCGGTGCAGCTCCGGCCCCGGCGCCCCCGGGTCGCGCTCGTGACGCCGATGGCCCCGCAGCGCTCCGGGATCGCGACCTACGCCGCCCGGATGGTCGAGCACCTGCGCCGCCACGTCGAGCTCACGGTGTTCGTGGACGACCCGACCGATCCGGTCGACCCGATCCCCGGGGTCCCGGTCCACGGCGTGTCGTCCTTCGACGCGGTCGACGCCGGCGGCCGTCCCTTCGACCGGGTGGTGACCTTCCTGGGGAACTCCTCGTTCCACGTCGAGGCCCTCGACCTCGTCCACCGGGTCGGCGGGACCGTGCTCCTCCACGACGCCCGCCTCACCGGCCTGTACAGCGAGGTGCAGCGGCGGCACCCCCACCGCCTGGTCCACGGTCACGTCGGGGCGACGCTGGCGTCGCTCTACCCGTACCGGTACCGGGCCGCGATCGAGGACCAGTGGATCATCCCGCCGGACCTCGCCGCCCTGTCCGGCGTGCACCTGCTCGCCGGGGTGGTCGCGGACGCCGACCGGGTCCTCGTCCACTCCCGCTACGCCGCGGACCTGTGCGAGCTCGACACCGGCACCCGCCCCGCCGTCCCCTTCGCCATCCCGTGCGTGCCCCCCGGCCCGCCCGTGGACGGGACCCCGCCGGCGGCCGAGCCGGGCAACCACCGCATCGTCAGCGTCGGGATCGTCTCCCCGGTGAAGTGCCCGGAGGTGCTCGTCGAGGCCATGCCCGCCGTGCGGGACGCGCACCCGGGGGCCACGCTTGCCTTCGTCGGCGGGGGACCCGACGACTACGTCGCCCACCTGCGAGGTCGCATCTCGGCCCTGGGCCTGGACGACGTGGTGACCCTGACCGGCCACGTCGACGACGCCGGGTTCGGCGAGGCCCTGGCCGGCGCGGCGTGCACCGTGCAGCTCCGGGCCTTCACCAACGGCGAGTCCTCGGCCGCGGTGATGGACGCCCTGTCCGCCGGCACCCCGACCGTGGTCACCGACCTCGGGGCGATGGGCGAGCTCGACGACGAGGTCGTCGCCAAGGTCCCGGCCGGCGCCGGGCCCGCCGCCGTGGCCGACGTGGTCGTCGACCTGCTCGGCGACCCCGACCGGCGTCGCCGCATGCACGAGGCCGGACGGGCCCACGCCGCGTCGCACGGCTTCGACGTCGCCGCCCTGGCGCTGCTCGAGGCCATCGGCCTCACCCCCTGAGGCCGTCGCCGCCGGGACCGGTCCGGTGGTGCACGTCCGATGGGGTGGGCGGCCGGGGTGGGTGCCACGCTGGAGCGGTGCCCGATCCGGACCACGACGCCCCCCGCACCCGGCCGGCCCGCCCGCCGCTGGGCCCCAGCCGCCAGTACCTGACCACGCTCGCCGTGGTCGTGGCCATGGTCGTGGCCGGGCTCGCGCTCCCGCTGCTGCTCGGCGAGCGGGTCGAGGAGGGCGACGTCGCCGCCGTGGCCCCGAACCCCCGCTTCGAGGCCGGTGACGGCCAGGACCCCGACGACCCGACCGCGGGCGCCGGGTTCGGCACGACGACCACGACCGCACCGGACGGCGCGCCCGGCGCGCCCGGCCCGGGCGGCGCCGTCGGCGCACCGTCCACGGGCGGCCCGGGGGCCGCGCCCGGCCCCGGCGGGGCACCGGCGCCCGGTGGTGCCGGGCCGGCTCCGGCCACGGGCGGCGGGCGCACCGCCTCCGACCAGGGCGTCACCCCCGACGCGGTGCGGGTGGGGATCGCGGTGACCGAGCTCCAGGGCATCGGCGAGCTCGGGCTCGCCGACGTGCCGACCCCGGCCGAGCAGGAGCAGACCTACCGCTGGTACATCGACGCCGTGAACGCGGCCGGTGGGGTGAACGGGCGCCTCCTCGATCCGGTGTTCGTCACCGTCGGGAACCCCGACTCCCAGCGCGCCGGCTGCCGGGCGCTCACCGAGGACGCCCAGGTCTTCGCCGCCCTCCACGTGCTCGGCATCTACGGCGACCCGATCCTGTGCTTCACCGAGGAGCACGGCGTGCCGTACCTGTCCTGGGACGGCGTGGTGGCCGACCACCTCGCCCGCTCCGACGGGCTCCTGTTCACCACGCAGCCCTCGACCCGCAAGACCAGCCTCAACATGGTCCAGCGCGTCGCCGACCTCGGCCTCACCGAGGGCGAGGTGCTGGGCGTGCTGCACTACGACGGCTACCTCGCCGCCGACATGGCCGCGCTCATCGACCACGCCCGGAGCCTGGGCAACCGGGTCGTCACGTCCGAGCTGTCGGTCTCCGACGCGTCCCGGATCCCGGGCCAGCTGGCCGTCGCCGTCCAGCGGTTCCAGTCCGAGGGCGTGGACCGGATCTTCCTGATGACCAACGCGCTCTACGGCGCGCAGTTCGCGGCCCAGGCCGAGCGCCAGCTCTACCGCCCCGCCTACGCCCTGTCCGACTTCGACTACGTGACCGCGGGCGACACCTTCCTCGAGTCGATGCCCGACGGCTTCTTCCGCGACGCCGTCGTGGTCACGTCGACCCGCTGGGGCGAGTCGCGCGTCGGCATCGCCGAGACGCCGGTCGACGCCCAGTGCCGGGCCATCTACGAGGCCGGGGCGGGCGAGTCCATCGATCGGGACACGACCAAGGGGTTCCAGGCGACCTCGGTCTGCGGCCTCGTCCAGACCCTCGTGCTCGGCCTCCAGCGCGCCGGCACGAACCCGACCCGCCGCTCCTTCAGCGACGGGCTCCGGTCGCTCGGGTCGTTCCCGAACCCCGGCTTCGGGCCGTCGTCGTTCGGCCCGGACAAGAGCACGGGACCCGACGTCGTCCGGGTCGCCCGGGCCTCCCTCGACTGCCGGTGCTGGGTGCCCGAGGAGGGCTTCGTGCCCAACCCCTTCGGCGGGAGCTGACCGGGTGGACCTCTCCCCGGAGATCCTCGTCATCGGGGCCTTCACCGGGTTGGGCTACGGGGTGCTGGCCGTCGGGCTGGTCCTGGTCCACCGGTTCTCCCGCACGATCAACTTCGCCCACGGCCAGCTCGGGTCCCTCGGCGCCGCGGTCCTGGCCAAGCTGGTCCTCGACGGCGGCGTCCCCTTCGTGGCCGCCTTGGTCGCCGTGGTCGCCGGCGGCGTCGCCCTCGGCGCGGCGACCGAGGTGCTCGTCGTGCGCCGCCTCGCCGGCCGGCCGCCGCAGATCCTGCTCGTCGCCACGCTCGGCGTCGCCCAGGTCCTGCTCGTCGCCCAGCTGCTCGTGCCCCGCGTCGAGCAGGTCGCCACCTACCCCTCGCCCCTGGACCGCTCGCTGCGCATCGGCGACCTCCTGCTGCGCAGCGAGCACTTCCTCGTCCTCGCCCTCCTGCCCGCGGCCGTGGTCGGCCTGTCCCGGCTGCTGTCGTCGACGCCGCTGGGCACCGCGATCCGTGCGTCGGCCGAGAACCCCGACGCTGCCCGCCTCGTCCGCATCCCGGTGCGCCGGATCGGCACGGTCGTGTGGGCCCTGGCCGGGGGCCTCGCCGTCCTCGCCGCCGTCCTGCTCGCCCCGCTCCAGGGCGCCGGGGTCAACCAGCTCACCCAGGCCCTCGGCCCCGCCCTGCTGCTCCGGGCCCTGGCCGCTGCGCTGGCCGGGCGGCTCGAGTCCCTGCCCCGGGCCCTCGCCGGCGGCGTCGTGGCCGGCATGGCCGAGGCCGCGCTCCTGGCCGGCGGGACCCGGCCCGGGACCGTCGACGTCGCCTTCTTCCTCGCCGTCGCCGCCCTGGTCGCGCTCCTCGTGCGGTCCGAGCGGGCCCCGAGCGGCACGATCCAGCTCACCCCCGTCGAGGAGGACGAGGCGCCGCCCGCCGCCATCGCCGACCGGTGGTGGGTCCGGCACCTGACCGCCCTGGCCTGGGGCGTCGTCGGCGTGGCCGCCGCGCTCCTGCCCCTCGTCCAGGGCTCGTCGGCGTCGATGTTCCTCGCCACCCGCGTCGTGCTCCTGGCCCTCGCCGGGCTGAGCCTCGTCGTCCTCACCGGGTGGGCCGGCCAGCTCAGCCTCGGGCAGTTCGCCCTCGTCGGGGTCGGCAGCTTCACCACGGCCGCCCTGGTCAGCCGGGGCGTGCCCTTCGTGCTCGCCGTGGTCGAGGCCACCTTCGTCGCCGCCCTCGTCGCCGTGCTCGTCGGCCTGCCGGCCCTGCGGGTCCAGGGCCTCTACCTCGCCGTCCTCACCCTCGGCTTCGCCGTGGCCGCCGTCGAGGGCGTCTTCACCAGCGACGTGTTCCTCGAGCGCGGCGCCGTCGCCGTCGTCGAGCGACCCGGCGCCATCGACGACGACCGCGCCTACTACCTGGTCTGCCTCGCCGTGCTCGTCGTCTGCGCCCTCGCCGTCGCCCACCTCCGGCGCACGGGCGTGGGACGGGCGATCGTGGCCGGCCGGGGCAACCCCCAGCGCGCCGAGTCCCTCACCGTGTCGGCCCGCGGTGCCCGCCTGGTGGCCTACGCCCTCTCCGGGGCCCTGGCCGGCCTGTCCGGCGCACTGCTGGCCGCGGTGCGGGTCCGGTTCGGTCCCACCGACTTCCCGGTCGAGGACTCGCTGCGCCTGGCTGCGCTCGTGCTCATCGGGGGCGTCGACCGGGTCGGCGGCGCCGTCCTCGGTGCGCTCTGGGTGCTCGGGGTCCCGGCGATCTTCGACGAGTCGCTCACCGCGTCCCTCGCCACGTCGGGGGTGGGCCTGCTCGTGCTGCTCCTCCTCGTCCCCGGCGGCCTGTCGGCCCTGGTGCGACGGGCCCGGGCCCGCCTGCTGCGGGCCGTGGCCGCCCGCATCGCCCCCGACGCATCCGCCGGGCCCGTCGTCGCACCGGCCCCCGTGCCCGGGACCGCCGCGCTCGGCTCCGTCCCGGTGCGGGCCGAGCCCCGCGACCGGCGCCGCCCCCTGGTCGCGGCGCCCCCCGAGCCCGCGCTCGAGGCACGCGGCGTCACCGTCACCTTCGGGCGCGACGAGCCAGTCCTCGACGCCGTCGACCTCGTGGTCCCCGACCGGGCCGTCCACGGCCTCATCGGGTCCAACGGGGCCGGCAAGTCGACGCTGCTGTCGGTGCTGTCGGGGTTCACGGCACCCGAGGCCGGGCGCGTGCTGCTCCGTGGTGCCGACGTCACCGACGCGGCCCCCCACGTGCGGGCCCGCATGGGCCTCGGCCGGGTGTTCCAGGACGCCCGGCTGTTCCCCGACCTGACCGTGCTCGAGACGCTGTCGGTCGCCCTGGAGGGCCGGGCGCGCTCGGAGCCGGTGTCGGCCCTGCTCGCCCTGCCGTCGTCCCGTCGGGCCGAGGCGACCAAGGCGTCCGAGGCCGCCGAGCTGGTCGACCTGCTCGGGCTCGGCGCCTTCGCCCACCGGCCGATCGCCGCGCTGTCGACGGGCACCCGCCGGGTCGTGGAGCTCGGCTGCCTCGTCGCCCAGCGGGCCGACGTGCTCCTCCTCGACGAGCCGACCGCCGGGGTCGCCCAGCGAGACGCCGAGGCCTTCGGGCCGCTCCTGCTGCGGGTCCGCGCCGAGCTGGACGCCACGATCGTGCTGGTCGAGCACGACCTGCCCCTCGTGCTGTCGCTGGCCGAGACGGTCCAGTGCCTCGCCGCGGGCCGGACCATCGCCGAGGGCCCCGGACCGGTCGTGCGGGAGGATCCCGCCGTCGTGTCCGCCTACCTGGGCAGCGACGAGCGGGTCGTGGCCCGGTCGTCGCTGTGAACCGCTAGTCCCGCCCGAAGAAGACGGCGCGGGCCAGGTCGCCCCGCTCGACCAGCTCGGCGGTCGGGCCCCGGAAGCGGACCTCGCCCTTCTCGAGGAACACGGCGTCGTCGCACACCAGCCCGGCGACGTGGAGGGACTGCTCGACGACCACGAGGGTGACACCGGTCTCGGCGACGGCGTCGACGACCTCCACGACCTGGCCGACCACGGCCGGTGCCAGCCCGAGGGACAGCTCGTCGATGCACAGCACCGACGGGCCGGCGACGAGGGCCCGACCGATGGCGACCATCTGGGCCTCGCCGCCCGACAGGGTGCCGGCGGCCTGGTCGAGCCGGGGGCGCAGCGCGGGGAACAGGCCCAGGACCTCCTCGAGCGCAGCGGCCGCCGCGTCGGAGCCGGGCACGTGCACGCCGTTGCCCCCGATGGCGAGGTTCTCGCGGACCGTCATCGACGGGAACAGGGCCTTGCCGCCCACGACGAGGCCGAGGCCCGCCGCGGCCCGGGCCTCGGTCGGCGCCTCGGTGACGTCGCGCCCGTGGATGTGGACCGTGCCGGCGTCGGCGGGCAGGAGCCCGGCCGCCACGCGCAGCACGGTGGACTTGCCGGCCCCGTTGGTGCCGAGCAGTGCGAGGCGCGCACCGGCGGGGACCTCGAGGTCGATGCCGAAGAGGACCTGGACCGGTCCGTAGGACGCCTCCACGCCCCGCAGCGACAGGGCGCCGGCGTCGCTCACGCGCCGGCGTCCGCGGCGCCGTCGCGGACCTCGAGCTCGGCGAGGCGGGCCTCGAGGCGGGCGACGTCGCGCTGGAGGGCGTCGACGACCTCGTCGACGTGCACCGCCACCGGGTCGACCTGCCAGCCGGTGAGCCGGGCCAGCACCTTCTTCACGAGACCGACGCCGGGCTTGGTCGACACCGCCGGGGCCCGGGGCGTCGGGCCGAGGGCGGGCACGGCCAGGGCAGGGGTGGCGTCGGGGGCGGCCACGGCGTCGATGCGGGCCTGGATGGCGGCGCGCCCGGTCGGCACCGGGTCGAGGTCGGCCTGCTCTGCGGGGGCGACCTCGGCGCCGCAGGCCGCGGCCATGGCTGCGGCGAGGGCGTCGTCGTCGGCCACGACGGTGGCGTGGGCGAGGCCGGCGGCCTGGTCGGCGAGGCCGCCCACGTCGGTCACGACCACGGGCACGCCGTAGACGCCGGCCCGCTCGATGACCGACGACGACCAGATCTGGCGGTACGGGAGCACGACGACGTCGGCGGCCACCAGCCACCGGTCGAACTCCTCGTCAGACACGTAGCCGCAGCGGAACTCGGCGCCCTCGGTGGCCCCGACGAGCCCGTCGAGCTCGTCCCGGTAGCCGACGAGGTCGGGGTGGTCGACGCGGACGTCGCCCACGACGTAGAGCCGCAGCGGGCGGGGCCCGCCCCGCAGCCGGCGCAGGGCGCGCACGCCGCGGTCGAAGCCCTTGTGGCGCTGCACGAAGCCGATGGACAGGAACACGAAGGCGTCGGCGGGCACGCCGAGCTCGGCGCGCGCCTCCTCGGGGGTGGTGTCGGTGCGGCGCTGGAAGGAGGCGCCGTGGTCGACGAGGGTCACCGTCCCCGGGGCCAGGCCGAAGGCCTCGGTGAGCCGGGCCTGCTCGGGCTCGGTGTGGACCGTGACGGCCGAGGCGGCCTCCAGGGCGTGGCGGGCGAGCACGCCCAGGCGCGGGTCGTCGGCCGGGGCCTCGTAGAGGATCTCGTGGACCCGCAGCTCCAGGTCGCAGACGCCGGCCAGGGCCCGGACCAGGCCCCACACGGCCAGCCGGTCCCGGCGGTGGCGGCAGCCGGAGAAGAGCAGCTCGGGGTACCACTGCACCACGACGCGGTCGTAGCCCCGGGCCAGGGCGACCAGGCGGAGCAGGCCCGACGGCGTGCCGAGGGGCAGGTGGTGCTGGGCCGCGGACGGGGTGGGGGAGCAGACCTCGACGTCGTGGCCCGCGGCCCGGAGGGCGGCGACCTCCTGCACGGCGTAGTTCGCGATGCCGTCCCGGTAGGGCGCGTAGGGGGAGACGACGAGCGTGCGGGTCACGACCGGGCACCGCCGGTGGGCGCCGAGGTCCAGGACAGGAGCAGCTCGTCGTAGCGGTCGTGGACCACGTCGGGGTCGTAGTGGGCGGCCACGTACTCGCGCCCGCCCGCGGCCATGGCCGCGAAGGCGTCGGGGTCGCGCCCGACGAGGTCGAGGGCCTCGACCAGCTGGTCCCGGCCCCGGTAGGTGACCCCGGCGCCGGACCGCTCGCAGTGCCAGGCCACGACGTCGGAGGCGGCGTTGGCGATGACCGGGGTGCCCGCAGCGAAGGCCTCGAGCACGGTCAGGCTGAAGCTCTCCAGCGCCGATGGCTGGACGTACGCGGCGGCCGCGGCCACGGCGTCGTCGCGGTCCTCCTCGGGCAGGAAGCCGAGGTCGTGGATGGCGTGGAGGGGCATGTCGGGCGTCAGGCCGGGATCGACGGCGCCGCAGGTCACCAGCTGCAGGTCGGTGGTGCGGGTGCGGTGGAGGCGGGTGAAGGCCTCCAGCAGGTCGAACCAGCCCTTGGCCCACTCCCGTCGGCCGCCGTAGAGCACGAAGGGACCCTCGATCCCGTACCGCTCGCGGAAGCGGTCCGGGTCGTAGCGCTCGGGCAGGCGCACCGCGGCGCCGACGACGTCGGTGCGGGGCGGGAGCCGGAAGATGCGCTCGGCCAGGTCGGCCTCGGGCTGCGACAGGAACCAGATGCCCCGGGCGCCGGCCACGAGGGGCTGGTACAGGTCCAGGTAGGCGGGGGGCTCGTCGTGGAGGCAGGGCACGAGGATCGTGCGGTCCGGGTGGATCTGGCCGACGGCGAAGGTGGTCCAGAACATGTAGGGAGCGCACACGATGGCCCGGTAGGAGGTGCCGTGGTCCAGCACGTGGTGCCACAGCCCCGACACGCGCAGGGAGTCGTTGATCCAGCGCTGCTGCTCGTCGATGGTGAGGTGGGCGCCGCCCAGCAGCCGGTCGCCGAGGCGCTGGCGGTCCCGTCCGGGCGTGTCGACCTCGGTCGGGAAGCGTCGGACGGTGACGGCGCCGTCCCGCTCGGTCCCCGCCGGGTACTCGTTGGCCCAGGTGAAGTGGTCCCGGGCGCAGGTGGTCAGCACCTCCACCTCCCAGCCCCGGGCGGCCAGGGCGTGGCCCAGGTCGGCCAGCACCTTCTCGGCGCCGCCGATCACGTCGGGGCCGTAGCGGGGCGGGACGACGGCGATCGTTCCCGAGCGGTCCGGGGAGCCGCCGCTCACGCCCCGTGCTCCACGGGCCCGGCGGACGGCGTGCCCGCCCGCTCGTGGTCGATGTCGACGGGCAGCACGACCCGGCTGAAGGTGGGGCGGCCGGAGTCCACGTCGAAGGTGCAGGCCTCGTCGTCGCGATCGTGCTCGAAGGTCTCGGCCGGGTCGGCCAGCACGAACCCGACGCGGTAGGTGCCGTCGAGGAGCGGGACGTCGGCGAGGCGGAAGCGGATGACGCCGTCGCCGTCGAGGTCGGAGACGTCGTGGCCGACGAGGTCGTGGCTGGAGGCGTCCAGCATCTTCACGCCGTCGTGCGTGGTGACGATGACGCGGGCCCGGGCCAGGGGCACCCGCTCGGCGGCGTGGTACCGCAGCTCGAGCGTCACGGGGTCGTTGGGGCGGATCCGGCTCGTCCCGTCCGGGCCGACGGCGGCGGCACCGGTGAGGTGCAGGCCGCGGTCGGTGGTGTCGGTCTCGGCCGCGGCCTTCGCGGCCGAGGCGGCGAGCCCGTGCTCGCCGGCCGCGTGGAGGGCGTGGCGGTAGGCGCGCACGGCGTCGGTCGGGTCGCCGACGTGGATGGCCCGGCCGTGGTCCAGGACCATGGCCCTGTCGCACAGCTGGACGACCTGCTCGGGGGAGTGGGTGACGAGCACGATGGTGCGACCCTCGGTCTGGAACCGGCGGACCCGCTCGAGGCACTTGCGCTGGAAGTTCTCGTCGCCGACGGCGAGGACCTCGTCGATCAGCAGCACGTCGGGCTCGAGGTTGACGGCCACGGCGAAGCCGAGCCGGGCGAACATGCCCGAGGAGTAGTACTTCACCTGCTGCTCGACGAAGTCGCCGAGCTCGGAGAAGTCGACGATGTCGTCGAAGATGCGGTCGACGTGGGCCTTCGAGAAGCCCAGGATCGAGCCGTTCAGGTACACGTTCTCCCGGCCGGTCAGGTCGGGGTGGAAGCCGGCGCCGAGCTCGAGCATGGCGGCCATGCGACCCCGGACCCTGATCTCGCCCTCGGTCGGGCGGATCGTGCCGGCGATGCACTTGAGCAGCGTCGACTTGCCCGAGCCGTTGTGCCCGAGCAGGCCGATCGTCTCGCCCTCCTCGACCTCGAGGCGCACGTCGTGGAGCGCGTCGAAGGTGACCACCTCGTCCTTGCCCCAGGACAGGAAGCGCTCCTTGATGGACTTCGCCGGCTCGGTGTGCCGGCGGAAGCGCTTCGTCACGCCCTCGATCTCGATGGCGGTGGCCACGGGGCTACAGCTCTTCGCCCAGGTCGGCCTCGAGGCGCCCGAAGATCCGGACGGCCACGAGGAGCACGATCACCCCGCCGAGGGCGGAGACGCCCAGGTTGGTCAGGAACCAGGTCGCGGGCTGGCGGAGCAGGTCGAAGTTGGCCGCGGCCTCGGTGCCGGCCTCGTGGGTCGGGTTGTACACGACGCGCTGCATGGTCGTGGTCACCGAGATCATCGGGTTCAGCATGGCCAGGCGGGCGGACAGGCCCTTCTCGGAGAGGAAGTCGCCCATGAAGTCGAACGAGTAGACGATGGGTGTCATCCAGAACCAGGCGAGGAAGGCCAGCTCCAGGAAGTGCTGCACGTCCCGGTAGTGGACGTTGATCGCCGAGAGCACGATGCCGAGCGCGACGGCCCACAGGACCGTGACGGCCAGCGCCGGCAGCAGCAGCGGCAGGTACGACCACTCGGGGCTGCGCCCGAACACGATCAGGGCGATGGCGAGCACGATGGCCTGGAAGAAGAAGTTGATCAGGGCGGCGCCGACCGCCGACAGCGGGAGCACCTCGCGGGGGAACCACACCTTCTGGACCAGCGAGCCGTTGCCGGTGATCGAGATGGTGGCGCCCGTCGTGCCGGTGGAGAACAGGTTCCAGGCCAGCAGGCCCGACAGCAGGAAGACGCCGTAGAGCGGCACGTTCGTGCGGAGGAAGACAGCGAAGACGAGGCTGAACACCACGAGGTAGAGGAGCGGGTTCAGCAGGGTCCACAGGAAGCCCAGGACCGAGTCCTTGTACTTCACCTTCAGCTCGCGCCGGGTGAGGGACACGAGCAGCTCCCGGTACTCCCAGACGCGCCGGGTCCGCTCGACGATGGACGGCGCCTCGGTGCGGTTCTCGCGGATCTCGTAGCGGGACCGGCGGTCGAGGGGCGCGTCGGCGGGGCGGTCGGGGGTGGCGGCGGTCACGTCGGCTCCGGGTCGGGGGTGAACCGTCGATCGAATCTAGTGGGGGTCCCGGGAGGCCTCGCAGTTGCCGGGGCCGGGACGACCGGGCTCAGCGGATCGACCGGGAGAAGAACTCGGCGCTCGCGGCGAGCCAGGCGGCGAGGCGGACGTCGCCGAGGGTGCGGAGCTGGCCGACCCAGTAGTCCCGGCCGCCGGGGTCGGGGAACCGGCCCAGCACGGTCTCGAACAGGCCCACGACCCGGTCGGTGCGGGACTCGATGGAGGCGTAGAACTCGTCCGCGGCACCGACCCGGGAGATCTGCCCCCGGTCGAGGAGCCGGACCCAGAAGTCCCGGCCCTCGGCGTCCGCGGTGCGCCCGAGCAGGTCGTCGTAGAGGCGCTCGACGTAGCCCCGGTTGGTGCTCCCGGCGCGGCGGAAGTACTCGGCGGAGCCGTAGAACTCGGCGGCGATGTCCTCGATCCGCAGGCCGCCGGCGACCTGCTCGAGCCAGTACGCCCGGCCGCCGGGCTCGCTCGGGCGGTCGAGGATCTTGGTGTAGAGGCCCTCGATCTGGACCCCGGCCCACTCGTCGGAGACCGACAGGGCGTCGGTGAGCGGGAACCGCTCGCCGCGCTGGACGTCGGGGCACCAGCGTCGGATCTCGTCGCCGGTCGCGGCCCGCTCGAGGAACAGGCGGTGCACGGCGTCGATGTAGGCGGCCTCGACGGGGCACGCGGGGCGGAACCAGTCCGAGAGCAGGCCGGCCCGGGACCGGATCGTGTTGCCGGACACGTCGGCGGTGACGCCGTTGGAGAACCGCAGCCGGGCCCGCAGCACGCGCCCGCCGTCGGCGCCGAGCCCGTTGCGCTCGAGCACCTCGACGGACTGGAGGGCGCCGCCCTGGCCGTAGGCGGACTCGAGGCCGGTCACGGCCACGGTCCGCGTCCAGGTGTGCAGCGGGCTGATCACGTCGCCGAGGTCCTGCACGGCGGGGAACGTGCCGCCCGCGGTCCAGCCACCGGAGGTGGAGGAGAACTCGGTCCGGGCGATGCGGCCGTCGGCGTGGAGCCGGACGACGCCGGCGGTCGCGGTGATGGCGGCGTCGGTCCGGCTGTCGGTGGTGGCCGTCCGGGAGCCGCCGGGCACCTGGCGGGAGTGGCCGGCGTAGACCTGGCACAGGGTCGTGTCGCAGGTGTCGGCGTAGAGGGTGCCGGAGGAGGCGCGGTGGCGGCTGTCGCCGGCCAGGGCGTAGGAGCGGGCGGCCACGGCCTGGGCCTGGAGGGCGTCCGCGTCCCACGACGCCGGGGACTCCCGGGGGACGATGGAGCGCAGGGCGGCCTCGATGGTGGTGGTGTTCACGGCCCGCTGGGTGCCGTCCACCACGGTGGCCCGCAACGACCCGGGGTACCAGGTGGTGGTGCCGTCGAGGCAGGTGTGGAGCTGGTCGGCCCCGGACGTGCGGGTCACGGTCACGGCGGTGGTGCCGGTCCGCCCGTCGCCGCCGAGCACGCTCCAGGGGCCGGCGCAGGTCGCGGCGGTCTCGACCAGGAGGGTCCCGTCGCCCTGCTTCGTGAGGCGCACGGCGGTCAGGTCGTCGGGGTCGCCGAGGGGGCCCGTGCCCGACAGGCCCAGGGTGCCGCCGGAGATGCCGACGACGAGGGGGCGGGCGTCCTGGGCGATCAGGCGGATGCGGACCGCCGAGGCGTCCACGGGTCGGGAGGACGCCGCCGAGGCCTGCCCGGCCGTGGTGCCGCCGTAGTAGTGGTCGAGGATCCGGGCCGAGGACCAGCCGTGGTCGCGCGCGTAGCCCTGCGAGCCCCACTGGCTCAGGCCGCGGCCGTGGCCCCAGCCTCGCCCGGCGAAGGTCATGGTGTTGGCCGTGGCCGCGTGGCCCTCGGGGGCCGGTGCCGCCGTGGCGGCCGGCTGCTCCTCGGCCGGTGGCTCGGCCGCGGCCGCGGGAGCGGCGAGGAGCACGGCGACGGTGGCCAGTGCGGTGGTCGCGGCGCCGATGGCGCGGCGGAGGCGTCGGTCGGTGGGGGAGGGGGTCACGTGGTCGCTCGCTCGTAGAACTCGTCGGACACGGCCAGCTCGACGGCGAGGAGCACGTCGTCGGTGTCGAGCAGGAGCTCGGCCCAGTGTGCATGGCCAGATCGGTCGGGTGTGCGACCCAGGATCGCGTCGTAGAGGCGCGCGACCCGGTCGCGCCGCGACTCGACCGAGACGTAGAAGCCCTCGGTCACGTCGGGTGGGAGGGCGGTCCCGCCGTCGAGGCGGTCGACCCAGTAGGCGAGGCCGTCGACGTCGGGCTCGCGGTGCAGGAGGTTGTCGTACAGGGCGGTGACGTAGGCCGCCGTGTCCTCGAAGGACGCGACGTACTCGGCGCTGCCGTAGAAGTTCACGCCCACGTCCTCGACCCGCGTGCCCGAGGCGAGCACGTCGAGCCAGTACGCCTTGCCCTCGGCGTCGGCCGGTCGGTCCAGCACCCGCTGGTACAGGTCGTCGACGATGAGGCCGCTGTAGGCCTCGGACCGGGCCATGCCGAGCGCGGCGGCGCGGAGCCCGTCGGCCTCGGCGATTCGGTCCCAGGTCCGGAACTGGCTCGGGGTGGGCGCGGCCTGCAGGAACGTGCCGTGGAGGGCCACGACGTGCACGCCCCGGCGGGACGAGGCCCGCAGGACCGGCAGCGTGTCGTAGGTGTGGTCACCCGGGCAGGCCGTGGTGCCGAGGTCCCGGTGCCCGGACACGACCGGGGTGGGGACGTCGCCGTCGTCGGGCACCCCGCGGAAGCTCGACCCGGTGCGGTTGACCACGGTGGTCTCGGCGGCGGGGTCGAGGCCGTGGTGGCCGAGCTTCCAGGCGATCAGCGCCCGGGTCGCCTCGGTCATGGCCGACGGGGTGGCGTCGCCCGAGAACTCGCCGAGCTGGGCGACGGCGGTGGTGCCGGTGTTGAAGCCCCGGGTGTGGCCGCCGACGATGGCGCGCTCGATGCCGCCCTGGCGACCCTCCCAGACGCCGCCGTAGCGGTCGACGAAGAACTGGTAGGCGACGTCGCACCAGCCCCGGGACTGCACGTGGTAGTACCAGATGCCCCGGATGACGGCGGGCACGTCGGCCTCGGCGTAGTCGTTCGTGCCGGCCGTGTGGTGCACGACCATGGCCCGCAGCTCGTCGGCCTCGTGGGGGCCGGTGCTGCACGCCCAGCCCATGCCGTCGGTGGCCCAGTCCCGCCGGGGTCGGATGAAGTCGGCGTCGGCCACGGCGTCGGCCGCGGCGGGCTGCGACACCGAGCCGGCCGCACCGACCGGTGCGGTCAGGCTGCGGGGGCCGTCGCCGGCCGGGGCCTCGAGCACGTGCAGGGCGACCACGTCGAGCCCGGCGACGTCGCCGTCGGGGGCCACGACCTCGAGGGCGTCGGTGCCGTGGCCCACCCAGATCGGGCCGAGGCCGGGGGTCGGGTCGTCGTCGCCGTCGGGAGCCTCGTCCGGGCTGGCCACGACCTCCTCCCAGGCCGACCACGCGCCCTCGGCCCGGGACCGGACCAGGAGGTGGGCGCCGGCGGGGACGTCCTCGAGGACGACCATGGGCGGCCGGGACGGCAGGGCGACGCGGGCGCCGGTCGGGTTCCCGCCGGCGTGGAGGTGGTCGCCGTCGGTGGCGGCCAGGGCGGCGCGGGCCGCGTCCCCGTCCAGGGGCCCGAGGTCGACGGCGACCCGGCTCGGGGCCAGCCCGTCGCCGTCGTCGTCGGCCACGGCGGCCGCCGCGGGGCGGGGGGCGACGGCGTCGGCGGCGGC
>CAZCEZ010000025.1:0-9025 GCA_964497795.1 uncultured Acidimicrobiaceae bacterium
GGCGGCGGTCGGCCCGGCGACACCGACGGCACCGGGGTGGCCGGCCTCGACTGCCTCGCCTTCCACTGGTTCGGTCGGCTCTCGGGCCTCGTCCCCCTCGTCGGGGTGGCGTCGGGCCGCTGCTTCGCCGGAAACGCCGCGCTGCTCGGGTGCTGCGACGTCGTCATCGCCACCGAGGACGCCAACATCGGCATGGGCGGCCCGGCGATGATCGAGGGCGGCGGGCTCGGCGTGCACCGGCCCGAGGAGATCGGTCCGGCCGCCGACCAGGTCCGCTCCGGCGTGATCGACGTGCTCGTGGCCGACGAGGCCGAGGCCACCGACGTCGCCCGTCGGTACCTGGGGTACTTCACCCACCCCCAGCTCGACCCCGACGCCGCCGAGGTCGCCGACCAGCGGCTGCTCCGGCGGGTCGTCCCCGAGCAGCGGCTCCGGGCCTACGAGGTCCGCGACGTGCTCGACGTGCTCTTCGACGTCGGCTCGGTGCTCGAGCTGCGCCGGGGCTTCGGGGAGGGCATGGTCACCGCCCTCGCCCGGCTCGGGGGGCGGGCCGTGGGGGTGCTGGCCAACGACCCGACGCACCTGGCCGGGGCCATCGACGCCGACGCCGCCGACAAGGCGGCCCGCTTCCTGCAGCTGTGCGACGCCCACGACCTGCCCGTGGTGTCGCTGTGCGACACCCCCGGGATCATGGTCGGGCCCGAGGCCGAGCGCACCGGGCTCGTCCGCCACGCCGCCCGCCTGTTCACCGTGACGGGGTCCATGACCGTGCCGATCATGACCGTCGTGCTCCGCAAGGGCTACGGCCTCGGCGCCCAGGCGATGGCCGGCGGCTCGTTCCACGCCCCGCTGTTCACCGTCGGCTGGCCGACCAGCGAGTTCGGCGGCATGGGCCTCGAGGGTGCCGTGAAGCTCGGCTACCGCAACGAGCTGGCCGCCATCGAGGACCCCGACGAGCGGCGACGCACCTTCGACGAGATGGTCGAGCGCATGTACGAGGTCGGCAAGGGCACCTCGATGGCCGCCGCGTTCGAGATCGACGACGTGATCGATCCCGCCGACACCCGGCGGTGGCTCCTGGGCGGACTGGCCACGACGCCGGTCGCGCCCCGCGACCCCAGGGGACCGCGCCGCCGCCCGCACGTCGACCCGTGGTGACGGCGGGACCGTCGCCGGGGGCGACTCGGTAGCGTCGCCCCGTGCCCGACGCCCCCACGCCGTACGCGTACGACCGGTACCCCCGATTCGACGAGGTCACCGCGCACCTCCGCCGGTTCGCCGAGGCGTTCCCGGAGCTGTGCACGCTCGAGGTGCTCGGCACCTCCCACGAGGGCCGGGAGGTGTGGATCGCCACCGTCACGGACACGTCGACGGGCCCGCACGACGCGAAGCCCGCCATCTGGCTCGACGGCAACATCCACGCCAGCGAGGTCACCGCCTCGGTCGCCCTGCTCCACCTCGTCGAGCACCTGTGCACCGGGTTCGGGGTCGACGAGCGGGTGACGCGGGCGCTGCGCACCCGGACCTTCTACGTGGTGCCCCGGGTCAACCCCGACGGCGCCGAGCTCGCGCTGGGCGAGATCCCCTTCGTCGTCCGCTCCACGACGCGGGCCTGGCCCCGGGACGTGCAGCGGCCGGGACTGGTGACCGGGGACGTCGACTCGGACGGCCGCAGCCTCCAGATGCGCGTCCCGGACCGCAACGGGACGTGGAAGCCGCACCCCTCGATCCCCAAGCTGCTCGTGGCCCGCGAGCCCGACGAGGACGGGCCCGGCCCCTACTACCGCCTGCTGCGCGAGGGCGACGTGGCCGGGTGGGGTGACGGTGCCGACGACCTCGAGCTCCCCTCCGCACCGCCGCTGGCCGGCATCGACTCCAACCGCAACTTCCCCATGGAGTGGCGGCGCTTCCCCAAGGGCTCCTTCTCGCCGTCGGGCAACGGCGACTTCCCGACCAGCGAGCCCGAGGTCCGGGCCGTCGTCCAGGGCGTCGTCGACCGCCCGAACATCGGCGCGTACTTCGCCTACCACACCTTCTCGGGCGTGATCCTGCGGCCCTACGGCGACCGGGCCGACGACGCGTTCCCCACCGTGGACCTGTGGACCTACGACGACCTCGGCGCCCGCTTCACCGACATCACCGGCTACCCCCACCTCGGCGTGTGGAACGGCTTCCGCTACGACCCGAAGGACACGATCACCGGCGTCGCCGACGACTGGGCCTACGACCAGCGTGGCCTGCTCGCGTGGACCACCGAGTTCTGGAGCCCGCTGCGCGCTGCGGGGATCGAGGACCCGCACCCGATCGAGTGGTGGCGGGACCACCCCCTCGACGAGGAGCTCCAGCTGCTCGCCTGGGTCGAGGAGCACGTGCCCGACGGCTACGTCGACTGGTACCCCTACGAGCACCCCCAGCTCGGGACCGTCGAGCTGGGTGGCTGGAACGCGGCCGCCGTGTTCCGGAACCCGCCCCCGGACCTCCTGCGGGCCGAGGTCGAGCCCCACAGCGAGCTCGCCGTCTTCACGGCGCTGTGCCTGCCCGAGCTCCGCTGGCGCGAGACACGGGTCGAGCACCTCGGGGACGACGCCGACGGGATCGGCTCGTGGCGCGTCGTCGTCGCGGTCGAGAACGCGGGGTGGCTCCCGACCCAGGTCACACAGCAGGCCCTCGACCAGCGCGTGGTCACCGGCGTCGAGGCCGTGGTCGAGCTCCCCGCCGGGGTCTCGCTGGTCGAGGGGACGACGCGGACGGAGAAGGGCCAGCTCGCCGGGCGGGCGCTGCGCCGGTCCGCGGTCGGCACCTTCGGCCCACCCAGCGACGGCACCGGCGACCGGGTCGCGTTCCGCTGGGTCGTGCGCGCACCGCACGGCACCGCGCTGCCCGTGACCGTGTCGCACCCCCGGGCCGGCACGGTGTCGACCGAGATCGGGCTCAGCGCGCCGGTGTGACCACGAGGTCCGGGTGGGCGGCTGCGAAGTCGGCGGCCGGGATCCGCTCGGTCTGCTCGTAGCCCGTCGGGAGCCACAGCTCGCCGGCCGCGGACAGGTACACGACCTGCCACCGGTGCAGCGCCCGGAAGGCGGCGGGGTCCGCGGCGATCACCGAGGCGTAGGCCTGGACGCCGGCCACGTAGTGCCCGCTGTGGTTGTAGTTCCAGAGCGCGTCGTCGACCCGTCCCTCGCCGCCCCCGTTGTGGGCCAGGTAGCGGGCTGCGCCCATGATCGCGTCGCGGGTGTCCTGCACGTCGCCGCCCGCCCCGAAGGCCTCCCACGTGGCCGGCATGAACTGCATCGGCCCCTGGGCGCCGGCCACCGAGGTCCCCCGGATGCGTCCGAGCCCGGTCTCGACGAGGTTGACGGCGGCGAGGACCTCCCACGGGACGCCGAACGCGGCCTCGGCCTCCCGGTAGAGCCCGACGAGGACCTCGGCCGGCTCGGGCTCGACGATCCTCCACGCCGGCAGGGTGTCCGAGAGCGTCGTGTGCATGGCGCGGAACTCGCGCCGGGCTCGCAGGTGGGCCTCGACGACCGGGCGGAGGCCGTCGGGGACCTCGGCGAGCACGACGGCGTCCCAGTCGGGCCGATCCGCGAGCTGGCGGTAGCGGAGCTGCTGCTCGAAGGCCGCCGCGTCGAGCGCGGTGCCCGTCGTCGCCGGGTCGCGGGTCAGCGACTCGGTGGCGACGATCCGGGCGGCGAGGGAGGAGGGATCGGTGGCCGGGGCCACGACGCCGGCGGCCGCCGGAGGCGGCGCGGGGGCGGTGGTCGTCGTCGTGGACGTGCCGTCGGTCCCGGCCCCCGCCGCGTCGGTGCCGGTCACCGGGTCGGCCGGCGCAGCGTCCTCGGACCTGGCCGGGGAGCCCTCCTCGGTGCGTCCCTCGCCCCCGCACGCGCCCAGGACGAGCAGCCCGGCGAGGGCGACGGCGGCGGTGCGGGAGGTCACGCCGACCGAGGGTAGGCAGCGACGGCGGTCGGGTCGGCGCGGGCGTCGGGTCGCGCGCGTCCGGATCGGTCGGCCGGTTCGTCCCGTTGCGGGCGATCCCTCCACCGCACCGGCTTCCTCACCAGCCGGATTCGGCACGGTCGACCTCAACCGGCAGGGGCGGTGACCGATCTTGCCCTCCGTGACCGGGGAGGGAGCCGCGTGAGCGAGGCCGACGAGTTCAAGGAGATCATCGACGAGTTCCTCGTGGAGTCCCACGAGAACCTCGATCGACTGGACACCGAGCTGGTGTCGCTCGAGCAGGACCCCGACCCCGACACGTTGGCGTCGATCTTCCGGACCATCCACACCATCAAGGGCACCTCCGGGTTCCTCGGCTTCTCGGTCCTCGAGCGCCTCACCCACGTCGGCGAGTTCCTGCTGTCCAAGATGCGCGACGGCGAGCTCGAGGTGACCGAGGCCAACACCTCCGCCCTGCTGTCCATGGTCGACACGGTGCGCGAGCTCCTGGCCATCATCCAGGAGACCGGCGCCGACGAGGGCGGTCCCCCCATCGACGGGCTGGTCGCCGAGCTCGAGCGGCTCCAGGACCCCGCGGCCTCGGCCGCGCCGGCGCCGACCCAGGAGGCGCCCCCGGCCGAGGTCCCCGCCGAGGTCGCGGCCGAGGACGCGGTCGACGACGCGGCCGGGGACGCGGCTGCGTCGCCCACCGAGGTCGCATCCGAGGAGCCGGTCACGGAGGCGACGGCTGCCGAGCCCGCGCCCGCCGCCCCTGCCCCCGCCGCCCCTGCCCCTGCCCCAGTCGCCGCGGCGCCGGCCGCACCGGACGCCGGCCTCCCCCCGAGCTTCGGTGACCTCGTCGTGGCCGAGGGGCTCGTCGACGCCGAGGCGGTGGCCGAGGCCGTCGCCAAGCAGCAGGCCGGCGACCCCCGCCACATCGGCGAGCTGCTCGTCGAGTCGGGCAAGCTCGCCCCCGAGGCCGTCGCCGCGACCCTCCGGAAGCAGAACGACCAGAAGGCCGCCGCCGGTGCGTCGTCGAGCCCGGCCGACTCGGTCATCCGGGTCGACGTCGGTCTGCTCGACAACCTCATGAACCTCGTCGGCGAGCTCGTCCTGGCCCGCAACCAGATCCTGCAGTTCACACAGGCCTCCGGGGACACCGTCCTCATGGGGACCTCGCAGCGGCTGAACCTCATCACGACCGAGCTGCAGGAGGGGGTCATGAAGACCCGCATGCAGCCGATCGACCACGTCTGGTCCCGCTTCCCCCGCGTCGTGCGGGACCTCGCGATCGCGTGCGACAAGAAGGTCCGGATCGACATGGTCGGTCGGGACACCGAGCTCGACCGGACGATCCTCGAGGCGATCAAGGACCCGCTGACCCACCTGATCCGCAACAGCGTCGACCACGGCCTCGAGCCACCCGCCGACCGCCTCGCCGCGGGCAAGCCCGAGGAGGGCGTCGTCCTCCTGCGGGCCTTCCACGAGGGCGGGCAGGTCAACATCGAGATCACCGACGACGGCAAGGGCCTGGCGCACGACCGGATCCGGGCCAAGGCCATCGAGCGGCAGCTCATCACCCCGGCCCAGGCCGACCAGATGTCGTCGCGGGACATCTGCAACCTCATCTTCGAGCCGGGGTTCTCCACGGCTGAGAAGGTCACGAACGTCTCCGGCCGCGGTGTCGGCATGGACGTCGTCAAGACCAACATCGAGGCGATCGGCGGGACGATCGACGTGCAGACCCAGCCGGGTCAGGGCACCACGTTCCGGATCAAGATCCCGCTGACCCTGGCCATCATCCCCGCCCTGATCGTGGGGAGCGGGGAGGGCCGGTACGCCATCCCGCAGGTGAGCCTGCTCGAGCTGCTCCGGATCGACACCCGCGAGACCCCGATCGAGATGATCGCCGGCACGCCCGTCTACCGGCTCCGTGGCGACCTGCTCCCGATCGTGCACCTCGACGGCATCTTCGGCAGCGACCGGGCAGGTGCCGAGCGCGACGTGGTCAACATCGTCGTGGTCCACACCGACGGGCGTCCCTTCGGCCTCGTGGTCGACGAGATCATGGACACGGCGGAGATCGTGGTGAAGCCGCTCGGCGCCATGCTCAAGCCGATCCCGGTGTTCGCCGGGGCCACGATCATGGGCGACGGCATGGTCGCCCTCATCCTCGACGTGCCCGGCATCGCGACCCGCTCGGGCGTCTTCGCCCCCGGGTCCGACACCCGTCGCACCACGCAGGTCGAGTCCGTGGAGGACGAGCTCCGGCGCACGCTCCTGCTCGCCAGCATCGGGGACACCGACGTCGCCCTCATGCTCGACCTCGTCGCTCGCCTCGAGGAGTTCCCCGTGTCCCGCATCGAGCGGGCCGGGTCCCGCTCGGTGGTCCAGTACCGCGACGAGATCATGCCGCTCGTGTTCGTCGACGAGGCGATCGGTCGCCGGGTCGACCGGTCCGAGCGCGAGACCGTCTCGGTGATCGTCCACACCCAGGGCGGCTCGAGCGTCGGCCTCGTCGTCGACGAGATCCACGACATCGTCAGCCAGTCCCTCGACCTCGAGCGGATCAGCGACGACCCCGGCCTCCTCGGGTCCGCCGTCATCCAGGGCAAGGTCGTCGACATCGTCGACGGGCAGGCCCTCGTCGAGCGAGCGCTCCCGAGCCCCAGCGAGGAGGTCGCCCGATGAGCGCCGAGGCCAACCGGTACTGCACGTTCCGCCTCGCCGACCTCTACATCGGCATCGAGGTCATGCGGGTCCAGGAGGTGCTCCGCTCGCAGGGCACCACGCCCATCCCGCTCACCACGCCGATCATCGGCGGGCTCATGAACCTGCGGGGCGAGATCGTCACCACCGTCGACCTGCGGTGCCGCCTCGGCCTCGATCCGCTCGAGGACGGCGCCGAGTCGATGAACGTCGTGATCCGCAACGCGGACGGCGTGATCAGCCTCCTCGTCGACGAGATCGACGACGTGATCGAGGTCGACGACGAGGCCTTCGAGGCCGTCCCGGCGACGATCCGCTCCCCGCTCCGCGACCTGATCCTCGGGGTCTACAAGCTCGACGGCCAGCTCCTCCTGGTGCTGGATGCCGAGCGGGTGGGCGCCGTACCCCCGAACGAGGTCCTGCTCGAGGACATCGCCTGAGGCAGCCGATGAGCGACATCCAGACACCCACCACAGACACCGACACGATCCCCGGCCAGCCCGGTGGCGAGCGAGTCGACGAACCACACGCAACCGGAGGAACACCCGTGGACAACGGAACGACCAAGACCGACGACCGCAAGGCCGCCACCGACGCCCGTCCGCTCTTCGACGCGCTGCAGGCGAACGTCATCCTCGCCGACGAGGACCTCGAGATCACCTACGTCAACCCGGCGTCGAAGCGCAGCTTCGCGGAGTTCGCCGCGGACTTCGTCGAGGTCTTCGGCTTCACCGCCGACGAGCTCGTCGGCCGCTCGCTCGCCGTCTTCTCCCAGGCCGAGGGCGGCCCCTGGTCGGTCCTCGGCGACCCCTCGAAGCTCCCGCACCACATGGAGCTCGCGTTCAGCCACTTCACCCTCGGCGTCGACGTGAACCGCTACGACGCCGACGGCGAGGCCGGCTGGGTCGTCAGCTGGACCAACGTCACCGAGCAGCTGCACGACGCAGCCGAGATGGAGGAGCGGGCGCAGAACAGCGCCGCCGTCTCCGAGGTGCTCGCCGCCGTCGCGCGTGCGGCCACCCGGGACGAGGTCGCGCAGCGCGCGCTCGACACGGTCCGCGAGGCCTTCGGGTGGGCCTACGGCTCCTTCTGGTCCCACGACCGGGACGCGGACGCCCTCACCTTCACCCTCGAGTCCGGCACCGTCACCGACGAGTTCCGCGACGTCACGCTGACCGCGTCCTTCGCCAAGGGCGTCGGCCTCGCCGGTCGCGTGTGGGCCAAGAAGGACCTCATCTTCGAGCAGGACCTCGGCACGGTCACCGACTGCGTCCGGGCTCCGGCCGCCCGGTCCGCCGGCGTGAAGTCCGGCGTCGCCTTCCCGATCGTCGTCGACGGCGACGTCATCGGCACGATGGACTTCTTCGCCCTCGAGACCCTCGAGCTCTCCGAGGACCGCCTCGAGGCCCTGCGCTCGGTGGGTCAGTCCGTGTCGGCCAACTTCGAGCGCCTGACCCAGGCCGAGCGCGAGATCGAGCAGGGCCAGAACGCCGCCGCGATCTCCGACGTGCTCCGGAACGTGGCTCGCGCCACGGACCGGGACAGCGTCATCTCCACCGCGCTCGAGACCGTGCGCAAGTCCTTCGAGTGGGCCTACGGCTCCTTCTGGGCCTACGACCCCGAGGCCGACACGCTCCGGTTCGACCAGGAGTCCGGCACCGTCACCGACGAGTTCCGGCAGGTGACGCTGACCGCGACCTTCGACAAGGGCGTCGGCCTGTCCGGCCGCACCTGGGCGGCACGGGACCTCGTCTTCGAGCGGGACCTGGGCACGGTCACCGACTGCGTCCGTGCGCCGGCCGCCCGGTCGGCCGGCGTGAAGTCCGGCGTCTGCTTCCCGGTCATCGTCGACGACGAGGTCATCGGGACGATGGACTTCTTCGCCCTCGAGACCCTCGACATCTCCGACGACCGGATGGAGGCGCTGCGCTCGGTGTCCCGGTCGGTCTCGGCCGCCCTCGAGCGGACCATCAAGGAGAACGAGATGGCCCGCGTCTCCTCGATGATGGAGAACGCGCCGACCAACATGATGTTCGCCGACAAGAACCTCGTGCTGCAGTACATGAACCCGAAGTCGCTGGAGACGCTCCGGTCGATCGAGGAGCACCTGCCCTGCAAGGCCGACGAGATCGTCGGGAAGAACATCGACATCTTCCACAAGAACCCGGTCCACCAGCGGACGATCCTGGAGAACCCCGAGCAGCACCTGCCGATGCGCTCGAACATCCAGGTCGGCCCCGAGACCCTCGACCTGCTCGTGTCGCCGATCACCGACGCCAACGGCAACTACATCGGCGCCATGGCCAGCTGGGAGGTCATCACCGACAAGCTGCGGCTCGAGAACGAGATGGCCCGGGTCATGTCGATGATGGAGAAC
>CAZCEZ010000025.1:9125-39583 GCA_964497795.1 uncultured Acidimicrobiaceae bacterium
CCCGAGACCCTCGACCTGCTCGTGTCGCCGATCACCGACGCCAACGGCGAGTACATCGGTGCGATGGCCAGCTGGGAGGTCATCACCGAGAAGCTGCGGCTGGAGCGGGAGACCGAGGAGGCCGCCGAGCGCGAGCGCAAGGCCGCCGAGGAGCTGCGCAACAAGGTCGGTGCCATCCTCGAGGTGGTCGAGGCCGCTGCGGCCGGCGACCTCACCATGGAGGTCCCCGACTTCGGCGACGACGCGATCGGTCAGATGGGGGCCGGGCTCCGCCAGCTGCTCAGCGACCTGCGCGACTCGATCGCCCAGATCGGTCGCAACGCAGACGAGCTCACCAGCGCCGCCCAGGAGCTGCAGGGCCTGTCGGCCCAGATGGGCACGGCGGCCGGCGAGACCTCGTCCCAGGCCAACGTCGTCTCCAGCGCCTCGGAGGAGGTGTCGGCCAACGTCGAGACGGTCGCCACCGCCGCCGAGGAGATGAGCGCCTCCATCAAGGAGATCGCCAAGAACGCGACCGACGCCGCGAAGGTCGCCGGTCAGGCCGTCGACGTGGCGACCGAGACCAACGACACGGTCGCCAAGCTGGGTGACTCGTCGGCCGAGATCGGCAAGATCATCAAGGTCATCACCGGCATCGCCCAGCAGACCAACCTGCTGGCCCTCAACGCGACGATCGAGGCGGCACGAGCCGGCGAGGCCGGCAAGGGCTTCGCCGTCGTCGCCAACGAGGTCAAGGAGCTCGCCAAGGAGACCGCGACCGCCACCGAGGACATCGCCCAGAAGATCGAGGCGATCCAGCAGGACACCGGCGGCGCTGTCGACGCCATCGGCCAGATCTCCGGGATCATCGACCAGATCTCGGACTTCCAGAACACGATCGCCACGGCGGTCGAGGAGCAGGCGGCGACGACGAGCGAGATCGCCCGAAACGTGTCCGAGGCCAACCGGGGCTCGGCGGAGATCGCCGAGACCATCTCCGGCGTCGCCTCCGCCGCCGAGACCACGGCGACGGGCGCCGCCGACTCCAACCGGGCGGCCAACGAGCTGGCCCGCATGGCCGCCGACCTCCGCGAGCTGGTCGGCAAGTTCACCTACTGACCCGCACGGGTCCGGCCGGCGCACCCCGGCCGCCGTCCGATCCCGGGGCCGGCTCCGTCCGGCCCCGGGAGCGGACACCACGCAGACGCACCGAGAGACACGAGCCCAGGGACGGGATGATGAGCACCAGGACGTTCGCGAGCAGGGGAGAGGCCCTGGCGCTGCACAGCATCGGCGTGCGGTTCCGCGACCTGCCCGCTGCCCACCGCGACCTCCTGGCCCTCGACCCGGCCGGCGTCGGCGAGGCGCTCGCCGCCGTCAGCCACCTGCTCCCCGGTGCCGAGGCCGTCGTGCTCGCCACGTGCAACCGCACCGAGCTGTACGTGGTCACGGCCGACGACCCGGACCGGCTCGACCTGTGGCACCGCTCCGTGGGCCACCGGCTCGGCGACGACCGGTGCCCGGCGACGCTCGGTGCACGCTCGCACCGGAGCGGGACCGAGGCCGCCGAGCACCTGCTGCGGGTCGCCGCCGGCCTGGAGTCCGACGAGATCGGCGACGTGGAGATCGGTGCCCAGGTCCAGCGGGCCCGGGAGCAGGCCGTCGACGCCGGCACGGTGGGCCCCGTCCTCCACCGCCTGTTCGACCTCGCCGCCACGGTCGGGAAGCGCACCCGGACCGAGACCGACATCTCCCGGGGTGGGGCCGGCGTCGGGCTGGCCACGGCCACGACCGTCCTCGACGCCGTCGCGCAGGGCGCGGTCGCCCCCGAGCCCCACGTCGTTGTGCTGGGCGCGGGCGAGGCGGGCGCCGCCGTGTGCCGGGACCTCGACAAGCGCCTCCCCGTGCGCCTCACGATCTGCAACCGCACCCGGGCCCGGGCCGAGGAGGTCGCCGCACGGCACCACGGCGCGACCGCCGCCGGCCTGGACGACCTCGGCGCCGTGCTCGCCGGGGCCGACGTGGTCGTCACCGCCCTCCACGCCCCGTCCCCGGTCCTCGACGACGAGCTCGTCGCCGCCGTCCGGGCGCTGCGTCCCGGGTGGGCGCCGCTCGTGGTCGACACCTGCGTGCCCCGCATGGTCGACGCCGGCGTCGACGTCGTCCACCTGGCGGATGCTCCCGCACGCCGCAGGGCCCTGGCCGAGCAGCGCGAGGCCTCGGTCCCCGCCGCCGAGGCGATCGTGGCCGAGGCCGTCGACGGCTTCGGCCGCTGGTACCGGGATCGCGCCCTCGACGACGTCGTCGCGGCGCTGTTCCGGGAGGCCGAGGAGCTGACCGCGGTCGCGGCCGACCTCGTCGGCGACGAGCGGACCGCTCGCGAGCTGCACCGGGCGGTCCGGCGGCTCGTCCACGCGCACATCACCAGACTCCGAGCGATCGACGAGCCCGTCGACGGTCGGTCACGGAAGGACACGAACCGATGAAAGCCCTCGTCGTCGACGACTCCCGAGCCATGCGGGCGATGCTCAAGAAGATGGTGCTCGACCTCGGGTACGACGTCATCGAGGCCGAGGACGGCCAGGATGCGCTCGACCGCCTCGGCGAGCAGGAGGACGAGGTCGGCTTCGCCCTCGTCGACTGGAACATGCCGGTCATGGACGGGCTCACCTTCATCCGGTCGGTCCGCGACGAGCGCCGCTGGGATCGGCTGCGGCTGATGATGGTCACCTCCGAGACCAACCCGCGCCACGTCTACGAGGCGCTCAAGGCCGGCGCCGACGAGTACGCCATGAAGCCGGTGACCCGCGAGGTCATCCAGGAGAAGCTCTCCATGCTGGGCATCCAGCCGGTGGGGAGCTGAGCGACCCGTGCCCCCCATCCGCGTCCTGATCGTCGACGACTCCGTCGTCATCAGGCGCCTCCTCACCGACATCATCGAGGCGGACCCCGACTTCGAGGTCGTGGGCACCGCGTCGAACGGGCAGATCGCCGTCGACAAGATGACCCGGCTCCAGCCCGACGTCATCACCCTGGACGTGGAGATGCCCGTGCTCGACGGGATCGGGACGCTGCGGCTGCTCCGCGAGCGCGGGTTGTCCAAGCCGACGGTCATGTTCTCCACGCTCACCGAGCGGGGGGCCGCGGCGACCCTCGACGCCATGCAGCTCGGCGCCGCCGACTACGTCACGAAGCCGTCGAACACGGGTGGCTTCGACGAGGCCCGCGAACGGGTCCGCGTCGAGCTGCTCCCGAAGCTCCGGGCCATCGGCCGGCGGAGCGTGCCGACGACGGCGGCCCTCCGCAAGCAGGCGCCTCCGGTCCCGGTCGGGGCGTCGGTCTTCTGCGACATCCTCGCCATCGGGTGCTCGACCGGCGGGCCCAACGCCCTGGCCGAGGTGTTCGACCGGCTGCCGGCGACCTTCGGCGTCCCCATCGTCATCACCCAGCACATGCCCCCCGTCTTCACGGGGCTGCTCGCCAAGCGCCTCGACCAGATCAGCGGCCTGCACGTCGTGGAGGCCGAGCACGGGATGCGCGTGGAGGCCGGGACGGCCTACATCGCCCCCGGCGACCACCACATGGAGGTGCACGGCACCCCCGGCGCCGTGACGCTCCGCCTCAACCAGGACCCCCCGGAGAACTCGTGCCGGCCCGCGGTGGATCCGATGTTCCGCAGCGTCGCCCGGGTGTACGGCGCCAAGGCCCTCGCGGTGGTCCTCACCGGCATGGGTCAGGACGGCCTCGCCGGCGCGCAGTGGATCAAGGAGGCGGGGGGACAGGTGTTCGTCCAGGACGCCGAGACGTCGGTGGTCTGGGGCATGCCCGGCGCCGTCGCCGAAGCCGACCTCGCCGACGCCGTCCTGCCGCTCGAGTCCATCCCCGCCGCCGTCCAGACGAGGGTCCGCACCCGCACCAACCTCCGAGAGGGGGCGTCGACATGACGACACTCCGAGCACCCGACTTCGACTTCATCTGCGAGGTCGTCCGGCGGGAGGCCGCCATCGTCCTCGAACCGGGCAAGGAGTACCTCGCCGAGAACCGCCTGCACCCGGTGGCCCGCCGGCTCGGCTTCGCCGACATCGCCGAGCTCGTGGACAAGCTGCGCCTGGGGGACCGGTCGCTGACGACCGAGGTGGTCGACGCGCTCACCACCAACGAGACGTCGTTCTACCGGGACGGCCACCCGTGGGACTCGCTCCGGGACCACCTGCTCCCCGAGCTGTTCGAGAAGCGGCGCTTCACCAGGAAGCTCAACGTCTGGTTCGCCGCGGCGTCGAGCGGCCAGGAGCCGTACACGTTCGCCATCATGCTGCGGGAGCACTTCGAGTCCGAGCTGCAGACCTACGACGTCCGCCTCATCGGCACCGACATCTCGCCGACCATGCTGGACCGCTGCCGGGCGGGGCGCTACTCCCAGATCGAGGTCAACCGGGGCCTCCCGGCCAAGCAGCTCCTCGACTGGTTCGAGCGCGACGGCATGAGCTTCGTCATCAAGCCGGAGCTGCGCAGCATGGTCGAGTTCGACCAGCTCAACCTGTCGACGCCCCTGCAGTGGGGGTGGCTGCCGACCATCGACCTGGTCTTCATCCGCAACGTCCTCATCTACTTCGACCTGGACACGAAGCGGTACATCCTGGAGAACGTCCGCCGGAAGATGGCTGACGACGGAGCGCTGCTCCTGGGTGCGTCGGAGACGACGATCAACATCACGGAAGAGCTCAAGCCGATGCAGGTCGGGCCCTCGACCTGCTACCGGCCCGCGTGAAGCCCAGACCATCTGATCAAGGAGGAACACAGGTGCTCGTACTCGAGGACGACCTGACAGCGCTGACCGGAGGGGTGTTCGAGGCATTCCTCGGCATGACCGCCGAGCCCTGCTACACGGAGGTCGACGCCACCGGCCCCTTCTACACGTCGAGCGTGGCGATCTCCGGGGGGTGGGACGGATCCGTGGCGATCATCATCCCGCAGGCGCTCGCCCGCGCCGCCGCCGCCGCCATGTTCGGCATGTCCGACGACGAGCTCGGGGACGAGGAGGTCACCGACGCCGTCGGCGAGCTGGCCAACATCATCGGGGGGAACGTCAAGGGGATCATCGAGGAGCCCTGCAGCCTCTCGCTGCCGATGGTCGCCCTCGGCACCGACTACCAGGTGTCCCTGCCGGGCACCGAGCTCGTCCAGTCCGTCACCCTCCTGTCCGAGGGCCATCCGTTCAAGGTCACCGTCCGTCGACGGACGTCCTGACCGCCACACCGAGAAGAGAGCCACCACCATGAAGATCCTCGTCGTCGACGACTCCAAGGCCATGCGGATGATCGTGATCCGCACCTTCCGCCAGCTCGGGCAGGGCGACCACACCTTCATCGAGGCCGAGAACGGCGCCGATGGGCTCGCCAAGGTCGAGGCCGAGTCGCCCGACCTGGTCATCTCCGACTGGAACATGCCGGAGATGTCGGGCATCGACTTCCTCCGCGCGCTGCGCGAGAAGGGCCACTCGACCACGTTCGGGTTCATCACCTCCGAGACCGCCACCGAGTTCCGGGAGAGCGCGATCGAAGCGGGCGCGGCGTTTATGCTGGCCAAGCCGTTCAACGCCGATGCCCTCGAGGAGGCGCTCGGCGCTGTGCCCTCCTGACGTCGAACCCGAACGGACGAACGCTTGGTCGCTCACTACCCGGTACCGATCCAGGAGGACATCCGCGACCTGCTGGGCGAGCTGCTCGGTCGCGGCATCGCCACCGACAAGACCGAGCCGCTGGTCCTCGAGGAGGACCAGCCCGGCCTGATCGCCGCCTACGTCACCGCCGACGGTGACGTGGGCGCGATCTGCGTCTGCGACGGCGCCTTCGCCGTCCTCGTCGGCGCGGCCCTCGTCATGGTCCCGGCGAACGTGGCCAAGGAGCAGCTCGACGCGGGCGTGCTCGACGACACCCACGTCGAGTTCACGCACGAGGTGGCCAACATCATGTCCCGGCTGCTGAACACGCCGAGGACGCCCCACCTCAAGCTCGACCAGCTCCACCAGGTGCCGGGCGAGCTGCCCGGTCCCGTGGCCGACCTGCTCGCCGCCCCCGAGTTCCGTCGCGACTTCGTCGTGACGATCGAGGGCTACGGCGAGGGTCGGGTCTCGATCCTGGTCAACTGAGCCGGTCCGTCGACGTCAGACGTCGACGATGCCGTCGTCCCGCAGGGCCTGGAGCTCGGCGGCGGCGCGCTCGGCCCGCTCCGCGGCCTCGGCCTCGCGCCGGGCTCGCTCCTCCTCCTGCCGCCGCTCCTCGTGGATGCGCAGGTAGTCGTTGACGAGCCGCCCGGCCACGCCCACGAGCACGAAGATGACCAGGAAGCCGGCCACGTAGCGGAGCCCGACGTCGACGATGTCGGCGTGGCCCGAGGCCGCCATCTGGAGGTTGCGCGCCGAGACGGCCAGGGACAGCACGAGGCTGACGGCCATGCGCGTGTCCGGATCCACGGTCAGGCCGCCTGCAGGCGCTCGTCGAGGAGGGCGGCCCACCGGGCGGGGGTCGCGGCCTCGCCGTCGACGAGGGCGACGGGCAGGCCGGTCGAGAGGACGGCGGCGGGGCTCGAGGTCTCGGCCGTCCCGTCCAGGGCGATGGCGTCGACGCCGCCGATGCGCTCGCTCCACTCGACGACGTCCTCGGGCTTGCGCTGCGCATCCACGACCGCCCACACCGCGGTGGGCTCGAGGGCGTCGAGCACGTGCCGGGTCCAGGCGGTGCCCCGCATGGAGACCGGGTCGTCGATCACGACCAGCGTGGGCAGCGGGCGCCGGCGCCACGCACGGCGGCGATCGGCGGCGTCGTCGTGGCTGGCGATCCGGCGGTCGAGGGGGAAGACCCGGGACTCGCTGCGCGTCGCGAGGGCGAGCAGGTCGGGGGACAGGCCGAGCTCCTCCTGGATCCAGGCCACGGCCCGCTCCATGCCGGCGCGATCTCCGACGAGGGCGATCACCGCGTCGCCGCTGGAGGGCAGGCGACGGGGCCGGGGGAGTCGCTCGGCCAGCTCGAGCAGTCCGCCGATCCGATCGACGGACCGGAGCGGACCGTCGAGCACCGGCGCCGGGAGACCGAGCCGGACGAGCGAGGCGACGTCGAGCACGGCGTCCGGGGTCGGCTCGCCCACGACCTGGGGGCGCAGCCCGCGGGTCCGGGCCGGGAGGTCGGCGTCGCAGCCGGCATCGTCGCGGTCCGGGACGTGATCGTCACCGACGGCGACCACGAGGTCGGTCGCCGCGGACGGCGTCCCGGGCCGGTGGGTCCCGGCCTGGGTCACGGGGTGCTGGGGCCCGGGCTGCTGGGGAGCAGCGGGGGCGGGGCGCCCGGCCCGGGCGACGTCGGCGTAGGAGCGGAAGGCGGCGTCGCCGTCGGGGCCGTCGCCTGCGTCACGGTCGTCGACGGCACGGCCGCTGCCCCGCGCGATGCGGTCGAGCACGCTGGCGAAGGCCTCGCCATCGGTGGACAGGGAGGCCTCGGTCGGTGCGAGGGGCGCTGCACCCCGGGCCCGGGCCTCGTCGAGGCGGGCGAGCAGGGCGGCCACGCCGACGGGGGCGTCCAGGTGGACCTGCTCGTGGTCGGCGTGCTCGTCCGGGACGGGGCCGTCGGCCGTCGCCGCGAGGAGCGCCTCGACCGTCGCGGGGGAGGCCATCCCGTCGGTCCGGTCGGTCGTCGGGGCGCCGTGGCCGCCGGCGGGGACGAAGGCGTCGTCCACGTCGTCGACCAGGTCCATGAGCGAACGGGCACGGGGCGCGCCGGGTGCCGCATCGGCGTCCGCGGGAGCCTCCTCGGGACCGTCGAGCTCGACCACGACCTCGTAGGCCTCGCGGGCGAAGAAGCCGCCGAGGCCACCGGTCCGGATCCGGTTGGCCTCCAGGATGGTGACGTCCGCGCCGAACCGGCCGCGCACGTCCTCGAGGAGGGCCTCCAGGTCGGGGCCCTCGAAGCGCACCGTGTGGACGTCAGGCTGCGTGGGCAAGGTCGATCACTCCTGTGGTCTCGATCTTCAGGTTCCGGGCGAGCTCGGGGTAGGCGATGACGGGGAGGTCCCGGTCGACCGAGCGCAGGATGCGGCGCAGGGGTCCGCGGACCCGGCTCGACACGAGCAGCGCCGGGTTCTGGCCCTGCTCCTCGACCCGGCGGACCGTGGCCGTGATCGACTCGACGACCCGCTCGAGGATGGCGGGGTCGACGTCGAGCACCGGGCCGTCGTCGCCGGGCTTCACCGCCTCGGCCAGGGCCTGCTCGACGAGCGGGTCCAGGGTGACGACGGGCAGGACGCCCCCGGGGGCCAGCCCGGAGGTGATGGCCGGGCCGAGCGCGGCGCGCACGGACTCGACCAGCTGCGAGGTGTCCCGCGTGACCCGGGCCCGCTCGGTCATGACCTCCAGGATCCGGACCAGGTCGCGGACCGCGACCTGCTCGTCCAGGAGGCGCTCGAGCACGGTCTGGACCTCGGCCAGGGTGAGGCCGGCGGTCTGGGCCTCCTCGATGACGACCGGGTCCGACTGCCGCACCGTCTCGAACAGGGCCTTGACGTCCTGGCGGGACAGGAGGCTGCCGGCGTGGGCGCGGACGACCTCGGCGAGGTGGGCGGTGAGCACGGAGGCCCGGTCCACCACGGTCAGCCCGGACAGCTCCGCCTGCGGGCCGTACTCGGCCGGGACCCACGAGGCCTGCATGCCGAAGACCGGGTCGACGGTGTCGGTGCCCGGGACCTCCGGCGGTCGCTGCCCGAGGACCAGGACGTGCCCGGTCGGGGCCTCGCCCCGGGCGACCTCGGCCCGGTGGACCCGGATGACGTACTCGTGGGGGCGGAGGTCGATGTTGTCCCGGGTCCGGACCGGAGGGATGACGACGCCGAGCTCCAGGGCGATCTTGCGGCGGAGGGACTTGACCCGGTCCAGGAGGTCGCCGCCCCGGCTGCGGTCCACGAGGTCCATGAGCCCGTAGGCGATCTCGAGCTCGAGGGGGTCGACGCGCATCTCGTCGAGGAGGTCGTCGGTCGGGTCGCCGCTCGACGGCGTGGTGGCCGCCTCGGCGGCCTCGGCCTCGAGCCGGGCGTCGAGCTCGAGCTTGCGGGCCTCGGTCCGGGTGGCGGCGAACCACAGGATGAGCGCCACGACGACGAAGGGGACCTTGGGCAGGCCGGGGACGAGGGCGAGGACGCCCACGGAGGCGGCGCCGACCCGCAGCGCGTGGGCGTGCTGGCCGAACTGGTACAGCAGCGTCGAGCCGACGTCGCCACCCGACGTGCGGGTGACGATGAGGCCGGAGGCGATCGAGATGAGCAGTGCGGGGATCTGGCTCGCCAGGCCGTCGCCCACGGTGAGGAGCGAGAAGGTCGATGCGGCCTCGCCCAGGGACATGCCCCGCTGCATCGTGCCGACGACGAAGCCGCCGACGAGGTTGATGACCGTGATCACGATGCCGGCGATGGCATCGCCCTTGACGAACTTCGACGCACCGTCCATCGCGCCGTAGAAGTCCGCCTCGTCGGCGATCTCCGCCCGGCGGGCCCGGGCGGTCGCCTCGTCGATCAGGCCCGAGTTCAGGTCGGCGTCGATCGCCATCTGCTTGCCCGGCATGGCGTCGAGGGTGAAGCGTGCACCGACCTCGGCGACGCGCCCCGCGCCGTTCGTGATCACGATGAACTGGATCACGACCAGGATCAGGAAGACGACGAGGCCGACGACGACGGAGCCGCCGACCACGAAGTTGCCGAAGCTCTCGATGACCTTCCCGGCGTAGCCGTTGAGCAGGACGAGGCGGGTCGAGGACACGTTCAGCGCGAGGCGGAACAGCGTCGCGATGAGCAGCATCGAGGGGAAGCTCGAGAAGTCGAGCGGCTTCTCCACGTACAGCGACAGCAGCAGGACCAGCACGGCCACGGACATGTTGCAGACGAGCAGCAGGTCGAGCACCGCGGCGGGCAGCGGCACGACCATCATCAGCACGATGCCGACGACGGCGAAGGGGATGCCGAACTGGCCGAGGCGGCTGGTGCTGGACGTCACGCGCGCTCCTGGGGGAAGCCGTGGAGGGTGCCGTCCGTGGACCCGGGATGGGTGCGCCGTCCTGGCGCACCGACCACGATCGGCGGCCCGCAGGAGGAGTTGAGGCCGCGGCCCTAGGAGGCGGCGGGGAGGGGCAGGCGGGCCGCGGCCGGGTTGTCGAGCACCCCGCCCAGGAGGGCGGCCCGGCGGCCGACCTGCATGACGAAGGCGAGGAGCCGGGCGACGGCCTCGTACAGGTCGGGCGGGATGGCCTGGTCGACCTTGCAGGCCTTCTCGAGGGTCCGGGCCAGCGGCACGTCACGGACGATCGGGACGAAGTGCTTGCCCGCCTCCTCCCGGATGCGGTCGGCGACGTGGCCGCGCCCCTTGGCCACGACGACTGGGGCACCCCGTCCGGCGCTGTACCGGATGGCCACGGCGATGTGGGTCGGGTTCACGATCACGACGCTCGCGTCGGCCACACCGGCCAGCATGCGGTTGCGGCCCATGGCCTGCATCCGGCGCTTGATCTCGCCCTTGACCTCCGGGCTGCCCTCGGCCTGCTTGGCCTCCTCCTTGATGTCCTTCTTCGACATTCGCAGCTGCTTGGCGATGTTCGATCGCTGGAACGCGTAGTCGGCCCCGGCGATCACCAGACCGACGAAGGCGACCCGCTGGGCGAGGGAGATGGAGGTGTCGACCACGGCCGACGCCGTGGCCCCGGTGGTGAGGGTGCCGGCGTCCATGAGGGCGCGGGTGATGTCCAGGATCGGCTCCCAGGAGAAGGCGGTGAGGACGGCCACCTTCAGCAGGGACTTGCCGCCCTGCCACAGCGCCGCCGGCTTGAACTTCGCCTTGAGCCCGGAGATCGGGTTGACCTTGGAGAACTTGGGCTTGGCCGCCTTGGAGGCGATGACCAGGCCGGTCTGGCCGACCATGGCGACGATGCCGACCACGACCATGAGCACCATCAGGGGCAGGACGGCGACCAGCGCGAGACCGAGACCCCGGCCGAGCACCGCGACGGCCTGGACCGGGTCGGGGTCGGTCGTGATGGCCTGCCAGTCGTCGCGCACCTCGACGAGGCCCCGCGACGCGGTCCCGAAGGTGAGGCGGGTGGCGAAGGAGGCGACCAGGATCTGGATCCACATCCCCAGCTCCGGGGTCTTCGGGATCTGCCCCTCCTTGCGCGCCTCCTTCTTGCGCTTCGGTGTCGGCTTCTCCGTCTTGTCGGCGTCACCGGCGGCCACGGTCCCTCACCCCCCGCCGAGCTGCAGGCCGTGGAGCACGGCGGTGTCGGTCATGTCGGCGACCATGCCGGGCAGGACCGGGATGACCAGGCTGACGAGGCTGATGGTGATGAGCACCTTCAGGGGCAGCCCGAGCAGGAAGACGTTCATCTCCGGCGCGGCCCGCGACAGCAGGCCGAGGGCGACGTCGGTCAGGAAGAGGGCGGCCACGAGCGGTGCCGCGATCTCGATCGCGGCCACGAAGAACGTGGTGAGGTCGGCCGTGACCACCTCGGCGATCCGCTCGCTGCGGAAGCCGTCGACCGGGAGCGCCTCGAAGGAGGTGAGGAAGCCCCGGACGAGCAGCAGGTGCCCGCCGGTGGCGAAGAGGAGGACCGATGCGATCAGGGAGTAGAAGCGCCCGAAGACCGACGTCTGCACGCCGCTGACGGGGTCGAAGGCCTGGGAGATCGAGAACGCGCCGAACAGGTCGATCATCGAGCCGGCGGTCTGGAAGGCGGCGAAGAGCAGGTAGGCGATGAAGCCGAGCGCCGCGCCCGCCGCGACCTGGACGAGGATCGCGCCGATCATCGGTCCGGTCTGGAGCGGCACCTGCTGCTCGGCGAGGCGCGGGCCGAGCGCCAGCGCCAGCGATGCGGCGAAGCCCGCCTTCACGCGGGCGGGGATGTACCGGGCGCCGAACGCCGGCACGATCGCGATCCAGGCCCCGGCCCGGGCCATGGCCAGCACGAAGCCCACGGCGAGCTGGGCGTCGATGACGATGGTCATGCCGGCCGGGGTCCGATCAGGCGATCAGGGTGGGGATGACGTCGAACAGCCGCTCGGTGTAGGTCGTGAGCTCGTGCAGCATCCACGGGCCGCCGAGGAGCAGGACCACGCCCATGCCCACGAACTTGGGCACGAAGGTGAGGGTGAACTCCTGGATCTGCGTGACGGCCTGGAAGAGCGAGACGGCGAAGCCGACGACGAGGCTCACGATCAGCATCGGCCCCACGATCTTGGCCGTGACGAGCATCGTCTGGATGATGATGTCGACGAGGGTCGAGTCGGACACGGGGCACCTACCCGAAGCTGGTGATCAGCGACCGGGTGATGAGGTCCCAGCCGTCGATCATGACGAACAACATGAGCTTGAAGGGGAGCGAGACCAGCACAGGGGGCAGCATCATCATGCCCATGGACATCAGCGAGGCCGAGATGATCACGTCCACCACGAGGAACGGGATGAAGATCACGAAGCCGATGATGAAGGCGGTGCGGAGCTCGGAGAGGATGAAGGCGGGGATGAGGGCGGTGAGCGAGACGTCCTCGGGGGTGTCGGGACGGTCCGCCTCCTGGAAGGAGAGGAACATCGCGATCTCGTCCTCGCGCGTCTGGGAGAGCATGAACTCCCGGATCGGCCCGACGGCCTCGTCGTAGGCCTCGCCCTGCTCGATCTCACCGGCGAGGAGCGGCTGGATCGAGCGCTCGTTGATCTCCGAGAGCGTCGGGCTCATCACGAACAGGCTGAGGAAGAGCGCCAGCCCGACGATGACCTGGTTCGGGGGGATCCCCTGGATGCCGAGCGCGTTGCGGGTCAGGGACAGCACGATGGCGATGCGGGTGAAGCTCGTCATCATGATGAGCAGGGCCGGCGCCACCGACAGGATCGTCAGGGCGATGATGATGACGACCGACTGGGACGGCGCCTGGGTGACGTCGGGCAGCTGCACGGTCACCGATGCCGGGTTGTCGACCCCGGGGGTCACGCCCTGAGCGGGTGCACCCGTGACCGTCTCGATGTTCGGGGGCGGCGCCGCCTGGGCGGCCGCCGGGGTGGCGGTCGCCACGAGGGCGGTCCCGAAGCCGACGGCGACGGCGAGGGCCAGGGCGACGGCGGCGACGGCGGAGCCGATCGGCGACGTGCGGGCGCGGGTGGAGGAGGAGGTGCTGCGGGCGGTCTGAGCCACGTGGAGGGGGAGCGGAGGGGGTCAGGACCGACGAACGGTCCGTTCCCGCAGCGCTTCGGTGATGTTCCTCCATGCGGTGGCGTCGGCGGGATCCCCGCCGACCGGGGACACCGTCCGTGGTGCCTCCTCCAGGTCGATCACGAGCTCGTCGGCCGGGGTCTCGGCCAGGAGCGTGACGTTGGTGTCGGTGACGCCGAGGACCATGCCCCGGTCACCGGCTCGCACGATGGCGATCGACGATCGCCGTCCGAGGCTCTGGCGGGCGAGGACCTCGATGCGGACCGGACGTCCTGTCCGGCCGCGGCCGCCGCTCGCGAGGGAGCCGTTCGTCATGCGCTTGAGCACCCACGCCGCCGCCGCCATGATGGCGACGACGACGCCGAGGCTGACCAGCAGGCGGACGAAGAGCTCCCCGACGGAGACCTCGTTCACGGGTGGTCGGCTCCGGCGATGGGGTCGTGCCCGATGACCTCGGTGACGCGGAGCCCGAACTCCTCGTCGATGACGACGACCTCGCCCCGGGCCACGAGGGTCCCGTTGACGAGGACGTCGACCGGTGCGCTCGCCGCCCGGTCGAGCTCGATGACCGAGCCGGGGACGATGGAGAGGATGTCGCGCAGCGACATGCGGGTCCGACCCAGCTCCACCGTGACGCCCATCTGGACCTCGTGGAGGATCTCGAGCCCGGACGCGCCGGCCACGGGACCGCCGGCGGCCACGATCGGCTGGAACTCCACGTGCTCGGCGTCGTCGCCCTCGTCGGGTGCGGGCGGGGTGACGAGCACGGACACGAGGTGCTGGTCGCCGTCGAGCAGGGCGGCGACCACCGTGTGCTCGGTGATCCCGGCCGCGACGGCCTGGGGGTTCATCGACACGGTCTCGCCGGGAGCGCCGAGGCCGAGGACCTGGGCGACGGCCTCGATGGCCGGGGTGATGCCGTCGAGCAGGCCGTCGGCGGGCGGGGGACCGACCTGGATGCGGCGGTCCATCGACTGGGCGACGACGACGGCGATCACGTGGTCGCCGACCTGGGCGCCGACGGCGGCCGTCTTGCCGGGCGGCAGGCCGGCGTCGGCCGGGCCGAGCGTCCAGCCCTCGTCGGCGGGCAGGAGCGCACCGGCGGCCTCGCCGATGAGCGTCACGACGTCGGCGTCGAGATCGGTGAGCGTCATGGGTTGTCGACCTCTCCAGTGGTGTCGGTGACGAGGCAGGCGACGCGCTTGCCCTTGGTGCCGGCCGTGGCCAGGAACCGGGGCACGCCGGCGACCTCGACGGTCAGCGGGCTGTCCAACGGCATGTCGAGCGACAGCACGTCGCCGGGCCGGAGCTCGGCGAGGCGGCGCGACGGCAGCTGGATCTCGTCGAAGCGGACCCGGACCTCGAGCGGGGCGAGCTGGACGCTGGACTCGAGCGCGGTGCGCAGCTCGGCGGCCAGCTCGGCGTCGTCGACCCGGTTGCGGTTGGTGGCCTCCTCCAGCAGCGGCTGGAGCGTGGTGAACGGGATGCCCAGGCTCACCGCGGACGGGACGCCGTCCACGGTGACCGAGAAGTTCATGACGACGACCATGTCGGTCGGGGCCGTGACCTGGGCGAACTGCGGGTTCGTCTCGGTCCGGTTCAGGCTGGGGCGGACCGGGAAGATCGCGTCGAAGGCCTGGCCGAGGCGGTCGAAGACCCGCTCGAGCACGGCGGTGATGATCTTCATCTCGATCTCGGTCGGGGCCCGGAGGGGCGCCGCCCCGGCACCGGCACCGCCGAGCAGGCGCTCGACGATGCCCATGGTCAGGCTGGACGGCACGTGGAACATGCCGGCGCCCTTGAGCGGGGGCAGGTCGAGGACCAGCAGGAGGGTCGGGCTGGGCAGCTCCCGGACGTACTCGTCGTAGGTGAGCTGCCCGATCTCCTCCATCCGGATGGCCACACCGGTGCGCAGCGACGTGCCGAGCACGGTCGTGAAGCCGCGAGCGAACGTCTCGCCCACGATCTCCAGGGCGCGGACGTGCTCGCGGTTCAGCTTGTTCGGACGCCGGAAGTCGTACCGGCTGATGCTCGCAGGGCGCGTGACCAACATCGCCGACCTTGATCGGCCCCCCGGGAGGCGAGTTGAGCGTCGGCGGCGCCGGCACCCGGATCGGCGGGTGCCGGGCGGTCGGTCACTGCATGACGAACTCGTGGAACAGGACGTCCTTGACGGCCCCGTCGGACACGTCGACGAGCTCGTCGAGGAGGGCCCGCTTCGCCTCGATCTTGCCGTTGGGGGCGACGAGGTCCTCGTAGGTGTAGGAGCTCATCAGGGTGATGGCGGCGTCGATCTCCCGGGCGAAGCCCTTCGTGAGCTCGTCGGGGACCGGCGACTCCATCGGGTACTCGGCGTCGTGGTGGACCTCGAAGGCGAGGCCGAGCTTGAGGAACCGGCCGTCCGCGAGGTTGAGGGTGATCGAGTCCAGCGTCGTGACCGGGCCGGGCGGCTCGGTCGTGGTCGTCGTCGGGCCGACCGCCTCGGCGGCGGGGGAGCCCCCGCCGAGGACCTTGGCCCCGAGCGCTGCACCGGCCACGACCAGGAGCAGGGCGGCCAGGATCAGCTTGAGCTTCCCGCCCTTGCCGGCCTCGGCGTCGTCGTCGGTCTTCTTGCGTGCCACGGGGTCAGCCCCCCTCTCCGAAGGTCGGTGTCGGATCGACCTCCACGCTGTGGACGACGATCTCGACGCGCCGGTTGGCTGCGCGACCCTCCGGCGTCTCGTTGGATGCGATCGGTCGCTGGTCGGCGTACCCGGCGGCGGTCAGCTTCCCGGGGGCGAAGCCGTGCTGCTCGACCAGCGTGCGCAGCACGGTGGAGGCCCGGCCCGCGGACAGCTCCCAGTTCGACGGGAACCGCAGGGTGCTGATCGGCCGGGAGTCCGTGTGGCCCTCCACGGTGATGCGGTTGGGCAGGCCCTCGAGCCCGAGCGCCACCGCGTCGACCACGCCACGCCCGTCGCCGGTCAGGTCGGCCGACCCGGGGGTGAAGAGGACCTGGTCGGACACGATCGTGATGACGAGGCCCCGGGTCTCGACCCGGAAGCTCACGTCGCTGCCGACCTGGACGCCCTGGAGCGCGGCCGTGATCTGGGACTGCGCCGCCTCGAAGGCCTCCTTCTGGGCGTCCGCGTTGTCCGGCCCGTAGCCGGAGCGCACGCCGTCGCCGCCGGGACCGTCGTGGTCGTCGGGGGAGGACACCAGCTCGGGCCGGATGATGGCCTGCTCGAACAGCCCCTCGCCGTTGGTCATCAGGCCGTCGTCGATGGGCGTGGAGCCCGACCGGGCGATGCCGTTCTTGAACTTCTCGAACTTCACGAGGTCGATCTGGCCCATGGCGAAGAGGACGATGAACAGGCAGAGCAGGGCCGTGATCATGTCGGCGTACGTCATGAGGTACGCCTCGACGGCCGGGCAGACGTGGTCGTCCGCGGGTGCTCGCTTGCGGGCGGCCACGGGTCAGGCCGCCTCGTCGAGGGCGTCGGCCCGCTGGTCCGGCGACAGGAAGGACTGGAGCTTCTGCTCGACCATGCGGGGGTTCGAGCCGGCCTGGACCGACAGGACCCCCTCGAGGATGAGCTCCATGTGCTTGACCTCGGTGTCGGACAGGCGCTGGATCCGCTTGCCCAGCGGGATGGCGAACAGGTTGGCCATGACCACGCCGTAGAGCGTGGTGAGGAAGGCCGATGCGATCAGCGGGCCGAGCGTCTCGGGGGTGGAGAGGTTCTGCAGCACGCCGATCAGGCCCATGATCGTGCCGATGACGCCCATGGTCGGGCCGAAGGTGCCGAGCTGGGCGAAGAACTCGGTCTTGGACCGGTCACCGGCCCGCTTGGCCATGATCTCCATCTCGAGGATGTCCCGCAGCTCGTCGGGGTCGGTGCCGTCGACGGCGAGCTGGATGCCCTTCTTGAGGAACGGGTCCTCGATGGACTTCGCCGCCTCCTCGAGCGAGAGCAGGCCCTCGCGGCGGGCCTGGTCGGCGAACTGGACGACGGTCTCGATGGCCTCCGCGGAGTTGACCGGCGAGCCGGTCAGCGCGGGCACGACGGACTTCAGGGCACCCGTCATGTCCTTCATGAGGCCGGTGGCCATGGTCGCGCCCACGGCGCCACCGGTCACGATGATCAGGGCCGAGGGCAGGATGACGGAGCCGATGTCGCCGCCGTCCATCAGGAAGCCGACGAGGATGGCCACGGCGGCGAGCGCCAGGCCTGCGATGGTTGCCGGATCCACGTCTCAGCCCTCCCGATCGATCGTCACGACCCGGAGGTCGGGCGTTCCCTGCTGCTGCTGCTGGTCGTCTGGCCCGTTGCGGGCGATCCCGATGTGGTTGGCGACGGCCAGGATCGTGGCGCGGTGGCAGCGGATCTCCTCGAGGACGGTGTCGAGGTCCTCCGAGACCAGGTAGCGGGTCCCGTCGACGAGCGTGATGACGGTGTCGGGCGTCTCGTCCACGCGCTCGATGAGGTCGCTGTTGACGAGGAAACGACTGCCGTTCAGGCGTGTCAGCTGGATCATGGGCTTTCCGTCCTTGGAAATCGTCCTGGGGCCCATCCGTGGACCGGGACTGCGGTACTCATCGGCGGCCTTCACGGCGGCTTGAGCGACCGGGTGGCATCCCCCGGTCGGGCTGGCCCGACCGGGGGATCACGACATCAGCGCTTCAGGTTGACGAGCTCCTGGAGGAGCTCGTCGGAGCTCGTGATGACCCTCGAGTTCGCCTGGTAGCCGCGCTGGGCGATGATCAGGTTGGTGAACTCGCGGGCCAGGTCGACGTTGGACATCTCCAGCGTCGAGGACAGGATCGTGCCGCGCCCGCCGCTCCCGGGGACGCCGATCTGGGCGTTCCCGGAGTTGACGGTGGCGCGGTAGGTGGAGTTGCCGGCCTTCTCGAGGCCGCCGGGGTTGGTGAAGGAGGCGAGCGCCAGCTGGGCCAGCGGTCGGCTGCGACCGTTGGAGAACACGCCCGTGACGGTGCCGTCGGCGCCGATGGTGAACGACCGGAGCGTGCCGAGGGCGTAGCCGTCCTGGACGAGGGCGGCCGCACCGGAGGAGCCGGCGAACTGGACCAGGGCGTCGGGGTCGCCGACGGCGCCGGTGTCGAGGGAGATCGGGCCGGCGAAGGTGCCCAGCCCCATGTCGACGGTCACGGCGCCGCCGCTGACCGCGCCGGTGACCGGGTCGAAGGTGATCGGGCCGCCGGCCACGGCGAGGGGGTCGGGGATCCCGTCGGCATCGGTGTCGGCGCTCGCCGCCACGGACCACTCGTTGGCCGCGGTCTTCTCGAACTCGACGTTCAGCGTGTAGCCGGTGCCCTGCTGGTCGAAGACCTCGATCGAGGTCGACACGATCGTGCCGACCGGAGCCGACGCGTCGAGGTTGCCGCCCATGGCGACCGAGGTCGTCTCGGCCGGGGCGATCTGCTGGCCGAGGGGCATGACCAGGTTGCCGGGCGCGCCGTTGGTGGCGAGGACGCCGTCGGAGTCGGCGCTCCAGCCCTGGAGGATGTCGCCGTTGCTGGTCACGAGCCGACCGAGGGCGTCGAAGCTCAGTGCACCGGAGCGGGTGAAGAGCTGCTGGCCGGTGGAGTTCGAGACCATGAAGAACCCGTCGCCCTGGATGGACAGGTCGGTGGCGTTGCCCGTGAGCTGCGCGGCGCCCTGGGTGAAGGAGGTGGAGATGCCCGCCACCTTCACGCCGAGACCGATCTGGGACGGGTTGGTGCCGCCGACCTCGGCCGTGGGGAGGCCGGCACCGGCGAGCACCTGCGACAGGAGGTCCTGGAAGACCACCGTCGAGGACTTGAAGCCGAACGTGTTGACGTTGGCGATGTTGTTACCGATGTTGTCGACCATCGTCTGGTGGGAGCGGAGGCCGGACACGCCGGAGAACATGGAGCGGAGCATCGTCGTCTTTCCTTGTGGGATGGGCCGGAGCGGGTGCTCAGGCGGGCGTGCTGCCGTCCGTGGCGGTGGGCTGGTCGGAGGTGGTCCCGGCGTCGTCCGTGACGTCGGGGCTGGTCGGGGTCGGGGCGGGCGCGACCGGTGCGGTCGTGGTCGCCGTGGTCGGGGTGGTCCCGGGCGCCGGTGAGGCCGGGGCGGGAGCGGAGGTGGTGGCGGGGGCCGGCTGCGTGACCGACGAGACCATGTCGAAGGGCACGTCGCGGCCGTCGACGGTGAGCACGGGACCGGCGGATCCGAGCCGTGCCGACTGGACCACGCCCTGGCCGGGCGTCCCGTCGGGGGACATCCAGGTGATCTGGCGTCCGACGAGGCTCGCCGCCCCGAGGTTCCGGTTGACGACCGCGGAGGCCTCGGTCTGCTCGGCGATCTGCGTCAGCTTCTCGACCATCGTGAACTGCGCCGTCTGGGCGAGGAACTCGGTCCCGTCGGCCGGCGACGTCGGGTCCTGGTACTTGAGCTGGGCCACGAGGAGCTGGAGGAACACGTCGGCGCCCAGCTCGTTGGCCACCGAGGACCCCGCGGTGCTCGGGCCGCGCTCGGCGGGCGGGGCGAAGGGGTTGCTGGCGGTGATCCCGGAGACGTCGGTCATCGGTCCTCCTCAGAGCAGCACGTCGAGTGCGGCGTCGCGGTCGGTGCGGGGACGTGGCCCGTGCGCGGGCTCGGGGCCGTCGCCGCCGGGCAGGTGGGCCCGGCCGGAGGCGCCACGCTCGTCGTGGGCAGGGGTGCCGTGGCCGTCGCGCCCGCCGGCGCCGACGTCGAGGGACCCGGCGCGCACGCCGGCGCCCTCCAGGGCCTCCCGGAGCTGGCCGAGCTGCTGGGCGAGGAGGCGGCGGCTCCCGGGGTCGTCGGCCTGGATCCGGATCGAGACGACCCCGTCCTCCAGGGTCACCTTGAGCTGCACGCGACCGAGCTCGGCGGGGTGCAGCTCCATGTCGATCTCGTGGCTGCCGTCGGGGCCCGAGAGCAGCGGTCGGACCTGGGTGACGAGCTGGTCCGTGACGGGCACGGGGCGGGAGGAGGAGACCTCGCCGGCACCGGCGGCGCTCGACGCCGCGGTCGCACCCGGTGCGGCGAGCGGGGTGGTCGGGGCGGGGGCCTCGGTCTCGGTGGTGGCGGGCGCAGGAGCGGGGCGGGGGGCCTCGGCGTCGGCACCGTCGACCGCTGCTGCGGCGTCGGACCGTGCGGGGGCGGGTGCGGCGGGCGCCTCGTCGCCGTCCTCGGACCGTCCGGATCCCGCACCGCCCGAGGAGGTCGGGACGAGCTCGGGGGCCTCGGCCTCGGCAGCGTCCGCGCCGGCGGGGGCGGCGTCGGTGGGATCGGCATCGGTGGCGCCGTCGGCGGTCGGGGAGGCGTCGTCCACCGTGGTCGTGCCGACCTCGACCTCGCCGACGCCCTCGGCGTCGATGGCTTCCTCCTCGAGGATCCCCTCGTCGACCACGTCGACGAGGGCTCCCTCCCCGGCGTCGGCGCCGGTGACGGCGTCAGTGGCCGGTCCGGTCGCGGCGTCGGCAGCCCGGCCGGCCCCGGGGGTGGCGGCGCTCGCGTCCCGGGCCTCCCCGGAGACGACGACCGCACCGGGTGCCCGGGTCGGGACGGCGGTCGCGGCGGCCGCAGCGGCAGCCTGCGCGCCGTCGTCGGCGTCGGTCTCCCCGGCCCCGTCGATCTCCTCCGCGCCGTCGGCGTCACCGGGCCGGGCCTCCCGGGTCCGGTCGTGGTTCGCGACCCGATCGTCGCCCTCGGCGCCCCGGGACGGGCGGTCCGCGTCGCGCCGGCGCTCCGCGGCCCGATCGCGGGCGCGGTCTGCCTCGGGACGTCCCCGGTCGGTGCTGCGGTCGTCGGCGGTTGGCTCGGGGCGGTCGCGGCGGACGTCCGCGGTGCGGGCCCGGGCCAGCTCCAGCCCGAGGGTCGCGTCGAAGGCCCCGTCGGCCGGTCCGGGGCGGGCCGTGGCGGCGCGACGGCCGTCGGCAGGGGCCGCGGTCGTGGGCAGGGTGGTCTGGATCAACGGAGCTCCTGGTACCGGGCGAGGACCTTGGGGACGTACGCCTGGGTCTCGGCGTAGGGAGGGATCCCGCCGTGGCGGGTGACGGCGCCGGGACCGGCGTTGTACGCGGCGAGTGCCAGCTCGACGGAGCCGAAGCGGTCGAGGTGACCGGCGAGGAGGCGAGCGGCACCGTCGACGGCCTGCGCCGGGTCGAAGGCGTCGGTGACGCCCAGCCCCCGTGCCGTGGCCGGCATCAGCTGCATCAGGCCGCGGGCGCCGGCGTGGCTGACCGCGGTCGGGTCGAAGCCGGACTCGGCGTCGGCGACCGCGGCGAGGAGGGCGGGGTCGACGCCGTGGGCGGCCCCGGCCCGCTGGAAGAGGTCGGCGAAGGGCACCCCGGCGAGGGCGCCGGTCGCGCCCGGGGAGGCGGCGGGCGTCGCACCCGTGCCCAGGCCCGCAGCGAGGCGCTCGAGCAGTCCGGAGGCCACACCACCGGCGGCGCCGGTGGGCGACGCCGAGGCGATGCCGGACGTGGAGCCGCCCGAGGCGGTCGTGTGGCGGGCGAGCAGGTCGGCGAAGGCGCGCTCCGCGCGCACGTCGGCGCCCCGGGTCCCGACGCCGATGCGGGACTCGATCGCGGCGATCCGCCCCTCGATCGCGCCGATGGCTCCCGCGCCCGTCACCGTGCCGCCCCCGCAGGCGTCGGCCCGGACACCGAGGAGGCCTCCGTGGCCAGGGCCCGACGCCAGGCCAGGGCGGCGCCGCGCTCGTCGAGCTCGCGGACCTCGGCGCGGCGCAGCTCGGCGGCGGCCTCCTCGGCGAGGCGCTCGTCGAGGCGCTCCATGGCCCGCACGGCCTGCGAGCGGACCTGGAGCACGAGCCGGGCGTCGTCGACCCGGGACAGGGCGTCGCGGACGCGGTCGCGGCCCCGGCGGATGGCGTCGGCCTGGAGCTCGCGGGTGGTGCGCTCGCGCAGGCGTGCCGGCACGAGGTCGTCGCCGGCGTCGCGGTGCCGCTCGTCGTCGTAGCGGCGGCGGAGGTCGACGAGCTGCTCCTCGACGGCGCGGGCCGCGGCGGACGTGCGGGCCAGCTCGCCGGCGGCCTGGAGCTCCTGGATGCGGCGGACCCGGAGCACGGTGCGGATGCGGTCCTGGCTGCTCATCGGGTCGAGACTCCGTCGTCGTGCAGGAGGGCGGCCAGCAGCTGCCAGGCCTGCTCGGCCGGCGTGGACTCGTCCATCGCCTGGCGCAGGAAGCCGTCGATGGCGCCCTGGAGCGCGACGGCCCGGTCGACGGTCGGGTTGGCGCCGGGCACGTAGGCGCCGATGTCGATCAGGTCCCGGGCGTCGCGCAGGGCGGCCAGGAGGCTGCGCAGCTCGGTCGCCAGGGCCTGCTGCTCGCGGGTGGTCACGGCCCCCGTCACCCGGGAGATCGACTCCAGCACGTCGACGGTGGGGAAGTGCCCGGCCGTGGCCAGCTTGCGGGAGAGCACGACGTGGCCGTCGAGGATGGAGCGGGCGGCGTCGCCGATCGGGTCCTGGAGGTCGTCGCCCTCGACCAGGACCGTGTAGAGGCCGGTGATCGTGCCCGTCTCCCCGGCACCGGCCCGCTCGAGCAGGCGGGGGAGGAGGGTGAAGACCGACGGCGGGTAGCCCCGCGTCGCCGGCGGCTCGCCGGCGGTGAGGCCGACCTCGCGCTGGGCCATGGCGAAGCGGGTCAGGCTGTCCATCATCAGGACGACGTCGCGTCCCTCGTCCCGGAACGACTCGGCGATGCGGGTCGCCGTGAAGGCGGCACGGAGGCGGACGAGCGCCGGCTGGTCCGAGGTGGCGACCACCACGACCGAGCGGGCCAGGCCGTCGGGGCCGAGGTCCCGCTCGAGGAACTCGCGGACCTCGCGGCCGCGCTCGCCGATGAGGGCGAGCACGGTGACGTCGGCTGCCGAGCCCCGGGCGATCATCGACAGGAGGCTGGACTTGCCGACGCCGGACCCGGCGAAGATGCCGAGCCGCTGCCCGCGCCCGCAGGGGACGAGCGTGTCGAGGGCCCGGACGCCGAGGGGCAGCGGGCGGTCGACGTGGACCCGGCGCAGCGGGTGGGGCGGCGTGCCGTCGAGGGACACGCGGGTGACGTCGCCCTGGAGGGGGCGGCCGTCGATCGGGCGGCCGAAGCCGTCGAGGACCCGGCCGAGGAGGGCGTGGCCGACCAGGACCGACGGGCGCTCCCCGGTGGCCGACACCGGGGTGCCGGCGGCCACCCGGTCGAGGTGGCCGTGGGGCAGGCAGACGGCGGTGTCGTCGCGCAGGGCGATCACCTCGGCGGGCATGGCGTGCTCGCCCTCGCCGATGCGCACCTCGTCGCCGATCGAGGCGTCGACCCCCGCGACCTCGACGTGCAGGCCGACGACGGAGCGGACGCGACCGGTGACCCGCGGGTGGGCGGCGGCGACCGCGGTCCGCAGCCGGTCGGGGTCGAGCAGGGTGGGGGCGCCCATCAGGCGTGCACCCCGTCGGCGGTGGCGTGCGGATCGCCGGACAGCGCGGCCCGGGCCCGGTCGAGCGCGGTCGCGATGCGGGCGTCCACGGTCCGGTCGTCGGTGCTGCCGACGGCGTCGCCCGGGCGCAGGCCCGGGTTGGCGTCGAGGGACACCCCGTCGGGGAGCTCGACGTCGCCGAGGAGCTCGAGGTCGTCGGGGTGGACCTGGATGCGGACGGCTCGGGTGCGGTCCACGGCCCCCAGGGTCCGCTGGACGGCGGCGAGCGCGGCCTGGGTGGGGTCGGCCAGCTCCCGACCGAGGATCGCCTGCGCGACGGCCACGGCCGCCTCGGCGACGGCGTCGGCGTAGGCCCCTGCGGTCGCGACCTCGGCGGCCTCGAGGCGTCGCCCGGCGGCCGCCAGGGACTCGAGCAGGGTCCGGGCCCGCTCGCCGATCTCGCCCACGAGCGCGTCCAGCTCCTGCTGCGCCTGGGCGCGGGCCTCCGCGCTGCCGGCGTCGAAGCCGGTCCGGTAGCCGTCCTCGATGGCCTGCGTGACGCGGGCCGGGTCGAAGCGGGACAGCCCGCCCGGGGTGAGGTCGAGCTCGGGCGACCAGTGCCCAGCCGCGGCCACCGGTCGGCGATCAGTCGATGAACTCATCGTTGCTCCTCGCCAGGACGATCTGGCCGGACTCCTCGAGGGCCCGCACGATGCGCACGACGGCGCCCTGGGCGTCCTCGACGGTCTTCAGGCGGACCGGGCCGAGCAGGTCGATCTCCTCGGCCAGGTTCTGGCTGGCCCGCTCGGACATGTTCTTGAGGATCTTGGAGCGCACGTCGGCCTTGACGCCCTTGAGGGCGACGGCGAGGTCCTTGGAGTCGACCTGGCGCAGGACGAGCTGGATGGACCGGTCGTCGAGCTGGGCCACGTCCTCGAAGACGAACATCTTCTGCCGGACCTCGTCGGCGAGGGCCTCGTCGGCCATCTCCAGGCCCTCGAGGATCAGCCGCTCGGTGGCGCGGTCGGAGCGGTTGAGGATCTCGACCAGCGAGGTGACGCCGCCGACGTCGGCCATCTCGGTGGACTGCATGACCGACGACAGCTTGTTGGCCAGCACCTCCTCCACGTGGCTGATGACGTCGGGGCTGGTCTGGTCCATGGTCGCCAGGCGCACCGCGACCTCCTGCTGGAGGTCCTCGGGGAGGCCGCCCAGCACCAGGGCGGCGCGGTCCACGGGCATGTGGGCCAGGACCAGGGTGATGGTCTGGGGGTGCTCCTCCTGGAGGAACGACAGCACCTGGCGGGGGTCGGCGTGCTCGAGGAACTCGAAGGGCAGGTCGACCCGGCCCTTGGTGATGCGCCCGATGATCTCGGCGCCCCGGTCCTCGCCGAGGGTCTCGGCGAGCAGCGACCTGGCCAGCTCGAGGCCGCCGGAGGTGACGGCGATGTTGTGCTCGGCGAGCTCGGTGAACTCCTCGAACACCTCCTCGACGACCTCGTGGTCCACGTTCCGGAGGCGGGCGACCTCGGCCATGATCTCGGCCACCTCGGACTCCCGCATCTCGCGGAGCACCTTGGCGGAGCGGTCGTTGCCCATCTGCAGCAGCAGGATGGCGACCTTGGCCGCCCCCCGGAGCTCGTTCGTCCTGGTCGGCACGGTCAACCCCTCCGGTCCGCGAGCCAGGTGCGCAGCACGGCGGCCACGTCCTCGGGCTGCCGGTCGATCAGCTCACCGATCTGGTTCTGGAGGATCTGGTGGCGGTTGGGCTCGGCGGGCTTCAGCTCCGCCTTGGCGCCGGGCCCGACGGCGCCCCGCTCGAGCTCCTCGTCGAGCTCGGCGAGCAGGGCCGCGGTCTCGTCGGCGGCGTTGGGCAGCGGCACGGCCACGGGGTAGCGGGCCAGGCTCGACCGGCGGGCGCTGCGGTAGGCGAGGCCCAGCACGATCAGGACCAGGAGCACGACGGCGCCGGTGCGGGCCAGCGACAGCATCATGTCGTCGTCCTGGCCGGCCGTCGCGGTCGTCCCCTCGAGGTCGTCGAGGTCGGCGGTCTCGCCGAAGGCCATGGCGGTCACCTGGACGGTGTCGCCCCGCCCGGCGTCGAGGCCGGCCCCGGCGGTGACGAGCTCGGCGATGTCGGCGGTGTTGACGCCGGCGGACTCGTCGATCAGGACGGCGACGGACAGGCGCTCGACGCTGCCGGGCGTGGACCGGATCTGCTCGGTGACCTTGTCGACCGCGAAGGTCCGGGCCACGTCCTCCCGGTTGTACTCCGAGCCGCCCTCGCCGTCCACGATCGGGACGGCGTCGGGACCGAGGACCCCGCCGACGATGGTGCCGTCGGCGTTCACGTAGGTCTCGTTGGTGGTGTCCTCGCTGACGACCGGCGCGGAGTCCGGCTCGCCGAAGGACTCGGTGACCGACTCCTTCTCGTCCCAGTCGAGGTCGGCGGACACGACGACCTGGGCTCGGCCGGGACCGGTGACGGGCTCGATCAGGGAGCGGATCGAGTCTGCGACCCGGGACTCGTAGGCGGCCTTCTGGCCGAGCTGCTGCTCGCCGGCGGCGATGGACAGGCCGTCGGTCCCGGCGGCGGAGAGGATGCGGCCCGAGGTGTCGGCCACCGTGACCCACTCCGGGCGCAGGCCCTCGACGCTGGAGGAGACCAGGTGGACGATGGCCTGGACCTGGCCGGCGGCCATCGGGCGGTCGCCCGCCGTCCCGATGAGCACCGAGGCGCTCGGGTGGACGTCGTCGGCGGCGAACAGGTCGTCCTCGGGCATGACCAGGTGGACGGTCGCCGTGTCGACCACGTCGATGGCGGCGATGGTCCGGGCCAGCTCGCCCTCCATCGCCCGCTGCAGGCCGACCTGCTGCTGGAACTGGCTGGTGGTGAGGCCCTGGTCCTCGATGAGGCTCCAGCCCTCCGAGCCGCCCTTGGGCAGGCCCTGGGCCGACAGGTCGAGGCGGGTCTCGTAGACGGACTCCTTGGGCACCATGATCGTGGCCCCGCCGTCGGCGAGCTGGTAGGGCACGCCCATCGACTCGAGCTCGGTCTTGACCTCGGCGGCGTCGTCGGCGCCGAGGCCCGAGTAGAGCGGCGTCCACGCCGGTGCGGCGGCCCACTGCATGAACAGGAACCCGCCGACGACCACGGCCAGGACGGCGAGGCCGACCATGGCCCGCTGGCCGACGGTGAAGTCGTTGTAGATGGTGGCGCCACGCTGCTTGAGCGCCTGTGCGTCGACCTTCATCGTCCCGTCCTCACACCGGCATCCGCATGATCTCGTTGAAGGCCTCGACGGCCTTGTCCCGGACCGCCACCGTCAGCTGGGTGGCGATCTCGGCCTGCGACGCGGCGATCGTGTACTCGTGGACGTCGCTCAGGTCCCCGGTCGCGGCCTGGATGGCCAGCGAGTCCGAGGTCTGGTGCATGGCGTTCAGGTCCTCGAGGGCGCCGACGACCTTGTCGCCGAAGCCGTCCCGGGCGCCGTCGACGGCGCCCGCACCCGTCGTGCCCGTCGTCGGCAGGCTCGGGAGGGAGGTCCCGACCTGGGAGACGGCGGCCGCCCCGATGGCTGCGATCCCGCCCATCAGCGCCGCCCGATCGAGATCGCGGACTGGTAGGTGGCCCGGGCCCGCTCCACCACGGCGATGTTCGCCTGGTAGCTGCGCTGGGCGATGATCATCGAGGTCATCTGCTCGTTCAGGTCGATGTCCGGCAGGCGCACCATGCCCTCCTCGTCGGCGAGCGGGTGGTCCGGGTCGTGGACCAGGCGGCCCTCGGTGGACCCGAGCTCGATGGCGGTGACCCGGGACCCGTTGCCGATGCCCGGCCGGGCGGCGGTCCCGTAGTCGACGGCCTCGGCCACCACGTAGCGGGCGGCGAAGGCCTCCTCGTCGGCACGGCGGACCGTGTTGACGTTGGCGATGTTGTCGGCGATGGCGTCGAGCCACGTCTTGTACGTGGTGAGGCCGTTGCGGGAGGTCTCGAGGGCGGAGAAGACGGCGCTCATGGCGATCACCGGCCCATCGAGGTGCGCAGGAGGCGGTACTTGTAGTTCATGCCCTCGACCGCGAGCTCGTAGCGGAGCTGGGTGTCGACGAGGCCGAGCATCTCCTCGTCCAGGTTCACGTTGTTCCCGTTCGGGTTCGTGGCGGCCAGGGAGTGGCGGCTCGAGATCTCGGTGCTGCGGAGGGGGTCGCCAGCGGCGACGGCCTCACGCAGGCTGGACTCGAAGTCGACGCGGCTCGCCAGGAACTCGGGGGTCTCGACGTTGGCCACGTTGTCGGCCATCACCCGCTGGCGGGCGGTGAGGCCGCGGAGGGCGCTGTGGAGCGCGCCCAGGGCAAGGTCCTGCACGAAGGTCTCCTCGGTCGATGGGACGAGCCGCCGGTCCGTGGCAGCGCAGTCGTGCATTCCTTGCGAGGGCTCTGATCGGCCGACCCCCCGGGAGGTTGAGGGGCGGGTCCGGGATTTCCGTCAAGCCCGGTGGACGGAGGTCAGGCCCTGGTGTCGAGCCCGCTGGCGGGGCGTGGCGCGCGGGGGTCCATCGCCCGCAGCTCGCGGATCTGGCGCGAGGTGGCCTCGAGCTCGGCGTGGACCGCGGCCTCGGCGGCCCGGAGCTGGCCGAGCAGGTCGCGGGCCCGGTCGGCGAGCTCGGCGGGGAGCGGGCCGAGGTCGGGCGCGGCGAATGCCCCGCGCTGGGCGCGGGGCACGCTCCCGGCGGCGCCCGGCGGCGTGGCGCGCTGCACGGCCAGGAGCTCGGACTCGAGGGAGTCGAGGAAGGCGGCCCAGGCCGTGCCGGACACGTCCGGGCTCAGGCCGTCAGGGATGCGGCACCGGCCGGCTGGGCCTGGACCGATCGGGCGGCCTCCTGCCAGGCCTCGCGGAGGGGCTCCAGCAGCTCGCGGACGGCGGCGACGCGGGGCGCGTCCTGGGCGACGTTGGCCTGGACGAGCTGCTCGAGGCACCAGACGTAGAGCTGGGCGAGCGACTCCCCACCGGACCACACGCTCGTGTCGAGGGTGGCGTGGAGCTCGGAGATGATCCGCTGCGCGTGGCACAGCTCCTCGTTGGCCGCGGCACGGTCGCCGGCGGCCACCGCCTGCTCGCCCCGCTCGAGGTCGAGGACCAGGCGGTCGTAGAGGCGGACGAGGAGGATGGCGGGGGAGGCGGTGCTGACCGACTCCTCGAGGTAGCGGTTCCGGGTCCGGGCGTTCATCTGGATGCTCCGTGGTGCGTGGTGCCGGTCGTGGGTCGCGTGCGGGGTGGGTGGCGGCTCAGGCGCCGCTGTTCATCTGCGGCAGGCTGGCGAGGGTGCCGGCGAGCCACTGGCTCTGGTTCTGCAGACGGCCGAGGACGGTCTCGAGGGTGGTGAACTGGCGGCGCAGGGCCGCCTCGCGCAGCTCGAGCCGGACGTCCCATGCGGCGATGTCGTCGTCCATGTCCTTGATGCGCTCGTTGCGCCCGTCGATGAAGGACGTGATCCGCCCGGTGCTCACCCGGGTCGCGTCGTCGGCCACGATGCGGAGGCGCTCGGCGATGCCGTCGTCGGCGGTCCCGTCGGCGTTCTCGGTGAAGAACGCCTGCACGGCGGCGGGGTCGTCTGCGTAGGCCTCGAGGAAGGCCTCGCGGTCGAAGCTGATCGCACCGTTCCGGTCGGTCGTGATGCCGACCGAGCCGCCGACGAGGCCCGAGCCGCTGACCGGATCGATCAGCGCGTTGGTCACCGACGTGGACAGCTGGCTGGGCATCGACTGGCCCAGGAACACGCCGACCGCGCCGGTCTCCGCGTTGTACTTGGACCGGTCGCCGATGAACTTCTTCACGTCGTTCATCGCCGAGACCATCTTGGCGACCTTGTCGGCGATCGCCTCGGCGTCGGCACCGACGGTGACCGACGCGGCGCCGGTCTTCTTCGCCGTGATCGTCACGCCCGGGAGGACGTCCTCGAAGGCGTTCGTCGTGGACGTGACCGAGTAGGCCGCGGCGCCGTCACCGACGGTGATCCGGGCGTCGGTGCCCTGGCTCACGATGCCGAAGGAGCCCAGGGCCGTGGTCAGCCCGGTGCCGCCGACGGTGAAGGTGCCGTCCGCGCCCGACGACTCGGCCGCGAGCTGGAGCCGGTAGTTGCCCGGGCTCACCTGGACGGCGGCGGCGGTGACGCCGGCGTCGGCGGCGTTGATCGCAGCGACGACCTCCTCGAGGGTCCCGCCGCCGTACTCGGCCGCGGTGATCGTGGTGCCGTTGACGACGATGTCGGTGCCGTCGGCCACGACGGCGTCGGTGCCCGCCACGGTCGAGGCGGAGATCACCGTGTGCGACTTGGCGAGCGCGTCGACGGTGAAGGAGAGCGAACCGATCGGCGCGCCGCCGGAGGCCTTCACCGTGGCGACGTCCTCGTCGCTGGAGGAGGCGGAGCGCACGTTCCAGCCCGAGGCCGTGGACAGCGCCTTGGCCGCCTCGAAGATCGCCTTGAAGCGGTTGCTGAGGTCCGTGAAGTTCTGGACCGTGTTGCGCAGGTCGGCCTGGCGGGCCTGCAGCCGCCGCTGGGGGTTGCGCTCCAGCTGGATCAGCTGGTTCACCAGGCTGGTGGTGTCGAGGCCGGAGACCAGCCCGTCGACGCTCAGTCCGCCCATGTCCTGGTACCTCCTCCTCGTGCCGTCGTCTGGTGCCGTCTGGCGATCGGGCGGGGGAGGGCGACTCGCCCTCCCCCGTGCCGATCGGTGGGGCCCGTCCCCGGGTCAGTCGCCCGGGTGGGCTCCGCGGGATCCCGGGGGATCAGCCGAGGAGCTGGAGGACGCCCTGGGGTGCCTGGTTGGCCTGGGCCAGCA
>CAZCEZ010000026.1:0-38482 GCA_964497795.1 uncultured Acidimicrobiaceae bacterium
CGTGCCCGAGGGCCTGCGGCTCCGCCGCAGTCGTGTCCGTCTGCTCGCGCCGCAGCTCCCGACGCCGGCGGAGCCGTCGCTCAGCCCCAGAAGTTCTGCGTGACCCAGTACTGGCCGGTGCCGTCGGTGAGGCAGCCGATGGTGACGTGGGCGTAGTTGGGGTTCACGATGTTCTTCCGGTGGCCGGGGGAGTCCATGAAGGCCTGGAAGAGCGGCTCGATCGGCTGGCCACGGCCGACGTTCTCGGCGGCGAAGCCGTACGCGCGCTCGGCGGCCATCTGCTCGGCGTAGTCGGGGTTGTGGCTGAGGACCTGGCGGCCGGACATCGCGTCGGACCAGGCCAGCGGGATGTGGATGATCCCGGTGTCGAAGCTCAGCCCGCGCACGCCCTCGGCGGCCCGGGCCCGGTTGATCTGGTCGAACATGTACTGCTCGCAGGACGTGGAGCGCGTGCCGTTGCGCACGGTGTGGGTCCGTGGCGCCGACGTGGTCGGGGGTGCGGTGGTCGGCGGCGGGGGCGGAGGGGGTGGCGGGGCGGTCGTCGCCGGCGCAGCCGTCGTGGGCGGGACCGTCGTGGTCGTGGTCGGCGGCGCCGTCGTGGTCGTCGTCGAGGAGGTCGTGGTCGTGGTCGACGTGGTGGTCGTCGTCCGCCGGGTCGTGGTGGAGGTCCGGGCCTCGTCGTCGCCGTCGACGGTGACCGTGGGCCCGGACCGGTCGTCGGCCGCCTCGGGCCGGTCGGTCGGGTCGCCGCCGCCACCGCACGCCGCGAGCGCCAGGAGCGTGGCCACGGTCGCGGCCAGGGCCAGGCGGGCCCGGCCGGTCGGCGTGGCCCGGGGGCGCGGTCGACCCGTGGTCCCTCCCATCGGCTCCATGGTGTCCGTCATCGGCACGTCGCGGGGCGACCCTGAGCGCGAGGCGCCCGATCCGGCCCTCAGGCGCTGTCCCGGAAGCGGCGGAACCAGTCGCGCCAGGTGGCCTTGAAGCCGGCGTCGAAGGCGGCGAAGGCCGCACGGAGCTCGGCGGCCGGCCACCCCCGGGGGGCGAGCTCGGCGGGGAGCAGCGGGTCGGCGACGAGGTGCCGGACGACGGCGGCGTCGAGGACGAAGGTCGCGCCGAGGCACTCCTCGCGACGGGCGTCGAGGTCGGGCTGCGCCGCTCGCATGGCGGTCACGAGGGCCTCCGCGTGCGCCGCCCACGCCCCCGGCGCGAAGGCGGCGAGGAAGGGTGCGACGTCGTCGGGCCGGGCGGCGGACACGAGCGTGCACTGGGTGGCGACGACCCGTCGCTCGGCGGGGCGGCGGTCGGCGGGGAGGTTGGCCGGACGGGCCCAGCACCCCTCGCGCACCTCGGCGAGTCGGCAGCGGGTGGCGGCCCGGCGCAGCGCGGCCCGCTGCTCGGCCGTCCGGCGCGCGGCGGTGACGAGGGCGAGCTCCCAGGTGCCGTCCCACGCGTCGGACACCACGGGCGACCGCGCCTCCTGCTGGCGGGCGTGGCGGTCGAGGAGCGGCCCGGCCAGGGCGTACGCGCCGTCGGTGGCGACGACCTCGCCGGCCGCCGCCATCCGGGACAGCGCCGTGCGCGTGGCGCCCTCGGACAGCCCGAACAGCTCGCCGGAGCGGACCAGGGCCAGGGTCGGCAGCTCGGGCGGGTCGACGCCGAGGAGCGTCGAGGCGATGACCGAGCGCGCCGTGAGCGGCCGGGAGCCGTTCGCGCCGGGTCCGGTCATCGGGCTGCGCCGCCCCTGGAGAGGAGCACGGACAGGGACAGGGGCGACATCACAGTTGTCGGACAGGTGTGTCGAGAACGTAAGATCGGGACATGTCGATCGCCGATGGTGGCACGCAGACCCAGCCGGACCCGGGCCGCACGAACATGGTCGCGCCCCCCGAGGCGCTGCCCGACGTGCTGCCCACCGACCGGCTCCGTGTCGACGGGAAGCCCGTGCGGGAGATCCGGGACGAGCTCCGTCGCATCGACGACGTGCGCAACGCGGGGTCGGTGCTGCTGTGCTGGCTCCAGGTCGCGGCGACCGTCGGCTTCGCGCTGCACCTCCACCACCCGCTGGCCTGGGTCGTGGCGTTCGTCTTCATGGGCGCGGCCCACGCCCGGCTGGCGATCCTCATGCACGAGGCCGCCCACAAGCTGCTCTTCACGAACAAGCGCGTCAACGACTGGGTCGGCCGGTGGATCGGCTCGTACCCGAGCCTCGTGCCGATGGAGCTGTACCGCCGATCCCACTTCGCCCACCACCGCGAGGAGTTCGGTCCCGAGGAGCCGGACCTGAACCTGTACCAGGGCTACCCGATCACCCGGGCGTCCCTGAAGCGCAAGCTGTGGCGCGACCTGCGGGGCACGTCGGGCTGGAAGAACCTGAAGGTGCTGCTCCAGGCGGCCCGCCGGGAGCGGGGCGTCGGCATCGCCCGCAAGATCGTCCTGGCCCAGGTCGTCCTGGCCGCGCTGCTCACCACCTGGGGCGTGCTCGCGTCCGGGTGGGTCGGCCTCCTCGCCTACCCGGTGCTGTGGCTCGGGTCGTGGCTGACGATCTGGCGGGTCATCAACCGCCTCCGCTCGATCGCCGAGCACGGCGGCCTGATCGCGAGCGCGGATCGCCGCCAGACCACCCACCACGTGCGCCAGAGCCTGCTCGCCCGCTTCTGGATCGCCCCGTTCAACACCGGCTGGCACCTGGCCCACCACGTGGACATGGGCGTCCCGTTCCGCAACCTCCCGAAGCTGCACGAGGAGCTCGTCGCCGCCGGCTGGGTGACGGAGGGGTACGTGTACCCGTCGTACTGGGCCCTCTGGCGGGACCTGGCCTCCCGGCCCGAGGGGTAGACGGCCTCCCGGCCCGAGGGGTGGACGGCCTCCCGGCCCGAGGGGTGGACGGCCTCCCGGATCCGGTTCGGGACCTCGGCACGGCGCCCTCGTGTGACACGACGCGCCGGGCCCGTCGGGTCCTAGGGTCCGGCCATGCCCGCCGCCAACGACCGCGCCACGCTGACCGAGGCCCTGGAGGAGGTGTGGCGCTCGCTCGGCGAGCTCGGCACCGAGCTGACCGACCAGGAGTGGGACACGCCGACCGAGCTCCCCGGCTGGTCGGTCCGCGACGTCTACAGCCACGTGATCGGCACCGAGCTCATGCTGCTCGGCCGCGCCGACCCCCCGGTCGACGTGCCCGACGCCCCGCACCTGCGCAACGACATCGCCCGCTTCAACGAGGGGTCGGTCATCCTGCGGCGGGACCGCTCCGGCGCCGAGGTCCTCGAGGAGTTCGTGGCCGTGACCCACGAGCGCCTCGACGCCCTCCGCGAGATGACCGACGCCGACTTCGACGCCGAGTCCTTCACCCCGGCGGGCAAGGACACCTACGGCCGCTTCATGCAGATCCGCGTCTTCGACTGCTGGATCCACGAGCAGGACGTCCGGGTCGCGCTCGGCAAGCCCAAGCACGCGTTCGGCACGGCCGTCGACGTCGCCCTCGACGAGCTGACGGGGGCGATGGGCTTCGTCGTCGGCAAGAAGGCGGGGGCGACCGAGGGGCAGTCGGTCCGCCTCGAGCTGACCGGTGCCGACCCCCGCACCATCGACGTCCGGGTGGACGGCAAGGCCACGGTCGTCGACGACCTCGAGGAGCCGACCACGACGGTGACCATCCCGACGCTGCTCTGGTTCCGCTACGCCGCCGGACGCCGCCCGGGCGATCCCACCGATGAGCACGTCACGATCTCGGGCGACCAGGACCTGGGGCGTCGCGTCGTGGAGAACGCCGCCTACACGATCTAGCTGGAGCCGCGTTCGTCGCTGCGCTCCTCCGCGGCTCCCGTTGCACGGAGCGGTCGTGGGCGTCGCGGATGTCCGGTCGGCTGGCGCCTCCCTGGATCCTGGTCGTGGGGTCGCTGCGCTCCTCCGCGGCTCCCGTTGCACGGAGCGGTCGTTGGGGTGCGCGCCGCGGAGCGAGCACACCCCGCTGCGTCACGGCTCGACGACGACCTCGTCGCCGATGGCGATCGTCCCCGGCTCGAGCACCCAGGCGTAGACGCGGGACCAGCCGGGGTGGACGGCGTGGTCGATGCGGTCCGAGCGATCGGTGAACCACTGGTCGTTCTTCCGGCACGGCTCGGCCCAGGCCGACAGCTCGCACAGCACCTCGCCGACGAGCAGCCGCACGCCGGGGCGCAGCGACGCCCAGTCGATGCCGCTCAGGGTGACGTTCTCCCCGGTGGCACCGGCGACGACCGGATGGCCCTCGGCCCGCAGCGCGTCGATCACCTCGGCCGACCACAGGCACAGCGCCTGGAAGGGGCGGCCGTGGTGGGTGCGGTTGCCCTGGCGGTCCCCGAGCAGGCCCCGCCGGCCGACGTCGGCCGAGGGCACGGCGGACTTGGGGACGCCGCCGTCCGAGGTGGACACCTGGGCGACGGCGCCGGTCTGGGTCGGTGCGCCCGCACCGGCGTCGTGGAGGGCGCGGCCGAGGTCCCGGAGGTGGTGCAGCGCGGCGTGCACGACGTCGGCGTCGCCCCGCTCGTCGACCACGGCACGGGACGCACCGTCGAGCACGGCAGCCGACGCCCTCGCCACGCCGTCGAGGGCGAGGGCGGGCTCGGGCACGCGCTCGACCATCTGGTCGTGCATGGTCCGGAGCCAGCGGGGCGCGGTCCGGAGATCTCGTTCGCTCCACTCCGCGGCGTCGAAGCCACAGGTCTCGCAGGGGGCGGGTGACACGCAGCGAGTGTGGCAGAGCCCGTGCCACGATCGTGTGCGATCGGTCGCCGGTGGAGGCGTCCGCACGGGCTCCGCCCGGCCCGCGTCTGCGGTGCCGACGACGCCGGACGCTGCCAGACTCGGACCGTGACCGAGACCGCCCCGCCGCCGACGGGCATCGCCGCCGACGACCGGTGGCACCACGCCCTCGACGCGGTCGGCGCGGTCCGGGGCGACCGGGATGCGGCCTTCGCCGCCCTGACGGAGGCGCACGCCGGTCCCGAGCGCCTCCACCACGACCTGGCCCACGCCTCGGCCGTGGTCGACGCCGTCCTCGCCGTGCACTCCCCGGGCGACGCCTGGGCGCCGACCGTGCTCGCCGCCTGGTACCACGACGCCGTGTACGACCCCCGGGCCCCGCAGGGCACGAGCGAGGGGCGGTCGGCCGTGCTCGCCACGCGGGTGCTCACCGACCTCGGGGCGACGAGGACGGCCGTCGGCGAGGTCGCCCGCCTCATCTGCCTGACCGCCGACCACGACCCGCCCGCCGGTGACCGCACCGGCGAGCTGCTGTGCGACGCCGACCTCTCCGTGCTCGCCGAGGTCGAGGAGGCCTACGACGCGTACGTCGCCGGGGTCCGCGCCGAGTACCACCACGTGGCCGACGCCGACTGGGTGGTGGGTCGACGGCGCGTGCTGCGGTCCTTCCTCGACCGGCCGGTGATCTTCCGGACCACGGCGGGTCGGGCCCGCTGGGAGGCCCGGGCCCGCATCAACATCTCGCGCGAGCTGTCCCAGCTGGGCTGAGCCCGGCCGTCGCAGGGTCAGCGGCGCCGCAGGCCGGCGTCGCGGAGGCGACGCACGAGCACCCGGGCGTCGACCGGTTCGGCGCCGAGCGCGATCGCCTCGTCCCGGACGTGGGCCGGCACGTCGTAGTGGTCGCCCTGGAACGCCCGGCGGGGGATCCCGAGGCGGGCGGCGAAGGCGTGCAGCTCGTCGTAGGACTCGTCGGACACCAGGTGGGCCCACCGGTGTCCCCGCCACGGCCAGATGGCCTGATCCACGAGGATGGTCACGGGCTCAGGCGGGCTCGTCGGGCTGGTCGTCCCGGAGGCGGCGGCGGGCGGCCTCCTCGGCCAGCGACACCACCTCGCGCAGGGGACGGCCGGTGCGGCGGGCGACGTCGGCGGCGTCGTCGTGCTCGACCTTGGTCCGAGACGCCGACACCTTCACCCGCACCGGGTGGCCGTCCACGTCGACGCGGTCGAAGCCGCGGGCCGCGGCCCAGCGGTCCACGGCCCGGGTCCGCACGCCGAACGAGCCCGTCTCGGCGGTCAGCACCTCGGCCAGCGAGGCGGCCCGGTCGGTGGTGGCCAGCACGGTGACGACGTGGCCGGGCCGGCCCTTCTTCATCAGCACCGGCGTGATCCATGCGTCGGCCGCACCGGCGGCGAGCAGCTCCTCGACCGCGTGGGCGAGGGTCTCGCCCGTGGCGTCGTCGACGTTCACGGCCAGCTCGACCATGGGCTGCCCGTCGCCGTCGACGGGGTGCTGCTCGACCGTCACGGTGCCCACGACGAGCTGGGTGGCGTTCACCCGGTGCGCGAGGTCCCGGGTGCCGGCGCCGTAGCCGGCCGCCTCCACGACCATCGAGGGCATCGGCCCCCACGCCTCGGCCAGCGTGGCCAGGATGGCGGCCCCGGTCGGCGTGGTCAGCTCCATGCCGACGTCGACCCGCGAGGTGGGCAGGCCCCGGAGCAGCTCGACGACGGCCGGCGCCGGCACGGGCAGGACGCCGTGGGCCGCCCGGACGGTGCCCACGCCGAGGGCGACCGGTCCGGCGGCGACGTCGTCGATCCCGAGGACCTCGAGGGCCGCGCAGGTCCCGACCACGTCGACGATGGCGTCGAGCCCGCCGACCTCGTGCAGGTGCACGTCGCCGGGGTCGCGGCGGTGGAGGCGCCCCTCGACCGCGGCGAGGCGGCGGAAGATCCGCCCGGCCCGGTCGGCCACGCGCGGGGGCAGCGCCGCCGCCTCCACGAGGGCGAGGATGTCCCGGGCGGTGCGCCCGTGCCCGGCGTCCGCACCCGGGTCGGCGTCGACCACGGCGTGGGTGGCGGCGATGCCGCCCCGAAGGACCGGCTCGACCCGGAGCGACCACCCGGACACGTCGAGGCGCCGCAGCAGCGCGACGACCTCGTCGACGTCTGCGCCGGCGTCCAGGCAGGCGCCCAGCGCCATGTCCCCGGCGATGCCGGAGAAGGCGTGGAACCAGGCGGTGCGGCGGTCGGCGGCCACGGGCGGGTCAGCTGCCCTGGCGTCGGGCCAGGGTGCCGAGCAGGCGCATCGTGGCGCACGCCGCGCCGTAGCCGTTGTCGATGCCGACGACGGTGACGCCCGCGGCGCACGACGAGAGCATGGCCAGCAGGGCGGTCACGCCCTCGAAGGACGAGCCGTAGCCGACCGAGGTGGGCACGGCGACGACCGGTGCGCCCGTGATGCCCCCGACGAGGGACGCGAGCGCGCCCTCCATGCCGGCGACCACGACGACGACGTCGGCCTCGGCGACCACGTCGACCGAGCCCAGGAGGCGGTGGACGCCGGCCACGCCCACGTCGGTGAGGCGCTCGGGGACGACGCCGTGGGCGGTGAGCACGACCGCGCACTCGTCGGCCACGGCCAGATCGGCCGTTCCCGCTGCGGCGACCACGACCCGGCCAAGGGCGGGGTCCGGTGCGGCCGCTCGCCACACGAGCACGTCACCGACGCGCTCGCCGCCCGGGTTGGCCTCCAGCGCGGCGGCGGCCTGGGCCTCGTCGACCCGGGTCAGGAGCACCGGTCGCGCCGGGCCGGCGCCGGGGTCGGGGACCGACAGCAGCTCGGCCACGATCGAGGCGCAGTGCTCGGGGGTCTTGCCCGGGCCGTAGACGGCCTCGGCCAGGCCCTGGCGCAGCGCCCGGTGGTGGTCGACGCGCGCGTGGCCGAGGTCGGCGAAGGGGAGGCGGCGCAGGCGGGACACGGCGTCGTCGGGGTCGACCTCGCCGTCGGCCACCTGGCCCAGCAGCACCCGCAGGTTCTCGGCATCCACGGCCCTATCCTGTCCGGTCGTGACGCCACCCGGACAGTCCGCCGCGCCCGCCAGCGACGGCGGCCCCCCGCCGCCGGGTACCGGACGCATCGCCTACCTCGGGCCCGAGGGCACCTTCTGCGAGCAGGCGCTGCTGACCCAGGACGACTACGCCGCCATGGAGCTCGTGCCGTTCCGGTCGATCCCCGACGTGCTCCACGCCGTCTCCTCCGATCAGGTGGAGGTCGGCTTCGTGCCGATCGAGAACGCCATCGAGGGCTCGGTCAACGTCACCCTCGACGCCCTCATCTTCGACCACGACCTGCACCTCCAGCGCGAGGTGGTGATCCCGATCGTGATGTGCCTGCTCGCCCCGGCCGGGGTCGGCGTCGCCGACGTGGCCCGGGTGGCATCCATCCCCGTGGCCACGGCGCAGTGCCGCGCCTTCCTGGCCGAGCACCTGCCGGGGGTCGACGAGGTCCCGACGAACTCCACCGCCGAGGCCGCGCGGATCGTGGCCGCCGAGGCCGACGGCCGCACGGCGGCGATCGGCACCGCGCTCGCCGGCAAGGTCCACGGCCTGGAGGTGCTGGCCGAGGACATCGAGGACCACGCAGGCAACGAGACCCGCTTCGTCGCCGTCACCAAGGGGGGCATCCCGGCCCCGACCGGCCACGACAAGACGACCGTCGTCGTGTTCCAGCGGGCCGACCGCCCCGGGTCGCTGCTGTCGATCCTGCAGGAGTTCGCGGCCCGGGCGATCAACCTGACCCGCCTCGAGTCCCGGCCGACCAAGAAGGGCCTCGGCCACTACTGCTTCATCATCGACCTCGAGGGCCACGTCGGCGACGAGCTCGTCGCCGACGCGCTGCGCGACCTGAAGTCCAAGAACGAGGACGTGCTCTTCCTCGGCAGCTACCACGCCCACGGCGAGACCGGGCCGCGGCTGCGTCGGGAGGCCGAGGCGGCCTGGCGCGACGCGGACGAGTGGATCCGGGGCCTGCGCGACCAGATCGCGTGAGGCGAGCGCCCGCTCAGGCGGCGGCCGCCACCGTGGCCTGCTGCTCGGCGCGGCGCCCGATCTGCCCGCGGTGGACGCCGACCACCAGCCACAGGAAGTAGGCGGCACCCGGGACCCCGGCGATGTCGATGGGCAGGATGTGGCCGTCGGGCCGGTACTGCCCGGTCAGGCCGTAGCCGGCGTACACGAGGTGCATGAGCGCGCAGGTCAGGAACACGCCCGACAGGCTCAGCCCGGACAGCGACCACCGGCCCGCGGTGACGAAGTTGCGGTACTGCGTGGCGGCCAGCGTCGCCCCGACGAACACGTACAGCGCCATGATCGTCAGGTTCGGGATGATGATCGGGTCGAAGTCGGTGCCCCGCACCAGGTTCCCGACCCCGGCGACGGCCAGCACGGCGTAGACGGCCAGGACCACCGGGACGGCCGCCATCCACGCGGGCGTCCCCTCGATGTGGCGGTCGCCCCGCCCGCCGAGCAGCGCCTCGGTGCGCAGGGCGAACCAGACGACGCCGGTGGGGATGCCGAGGCCGACGACCAGCAGGTCGAGGCCGCCGGCGACGGTGTCGGTCGCGAGGAGGTGGATCCCGTGCTCGAGGTGGTGCGGCCCGCAGGTGAACATGATCGCGAGGAACGCCAGCCCGAACTGGCGGCGCGTGCGGTCGTGCCAGCCGCCGTCCTTGAGGTCGAACAGCGTCATCGTGCCGTAGCCCAGGTACACGAGGCTCATGGCGATGTTCGCGAGGCCGGTGATCATGGTCATGGGGACACCTCCGAGGGACCAGCATCCCCCATCGGCAGCCGGGGCGCACGGTGGAGGGCCTCGGGGCACCCGGTGGCGGAGGGGGCGGGATTCGAACCCGCGGGACCCGAGGGCCCGACGGTTTTCAAGACCGTTCCATTCGTCCGCTCTGGCACCCCTCCGGGACGCGCCCCGGAGGGCGAGCGACGGGGAGAGGGTAGGCGCGACACCGCCCGGCAGCGGGCTGCCGGGCGGGGGAGCGGAGTGGGAGGGATTTGAACCCTCGGAGCGCTTGCGCACTCACTTCCTTAGCAGGGAAGCACCTTCGGCCTGACTCGGTCACCACTCCAGTGGGGCGCTGAGGCTAGCCCCCGGACCCCGGGCCGAGCGACCGTGCTGCTGCGGCCGCTCGCTGCGCTCGCCGGCCTGCGGCGTCGGCGCTGGCGCTCCTCCCGACGCCGTGCTGCTGCGGCCGCTCGCTGCGCTCGCCGGCCCGGCGGACCGGTCCTGGCGGCCGCGATCGAGGCACTTCGCCCACCGTGACGCGAATCACACCGCTGAATGTTGCGGTTCGTTTACGAACGGGTCATGCTTGACGTACCAAGCACCAGCCACCTCGTCTTCGACGTGCCGTCGCGTGGCCCCTCCGGGGGCCCGACGGTCTCGAGGCCCCCGCTCCCCACCGCCGAGATCGATCGGGCGAACCGGGGCCCGGACGGGACGTGGCCCTCGCCCCTCCCCCCTCCTCCGACGTCCGTCGGCACGCCCCCCGGGACGCGCTGCGGCCGGAAAGGACCCGTCATGCCCTCCCCCTCCCGCGCCCTGCCCCTGCGAGCCGCACTCGGCCTCGCCCTCGCACTGCTCCTCGCCGCCACCGGCACCGCAGCCGCCACCGGAGGAGGCGACGACGCCGCCGCCGAGGACGGGCGGGTCCGGATCCAGGCCGACTCCGAGGCCGTGGTGTTCGGGCTCCTGACCGAGTCGCTCGTCTCGGGCGGCGTGGCGTCGGCCCCGCGCTCCCTCGCCGCCAGCGCCGCCCCCGTGCTCGACCGGGCCCAGTCCCACGTCGTCGCCGCCGTCCCCGAGCCCGCGCCCGCCCCGCCCGCCGCACCGCCGGTCCCCGCGCCCGCCGCCCCCGGGTCCGTCGAAGCCGTCATCGACGCCGCGTTCGGCCCCCACGCCGGCGCAGCCCGCGCCATCGCCCGGTGCGAGTCCCGCATGGACCCGAACGCCGTCTCGCCCACGAACGACCACGGCCTCTTCCAGATCAACATCGTCCACCGAGGCCAGTTCGAGGCCGTGACCGGCGCTCCGTGGTCGGCCGTGTACGACCCGGCGCTGAACACCCGCTACGCCCGCTGGCTCTTCGACCAGCAGGGGTGGTCGCCCTGGGTCTGCGCCCGCAAGGTCCTCTAGGGCCGAGGATCGGCGGCCGCGCCCGCCCAGCCGCCGCCGGTCAGATCGGCGGCCGGCGCTCGTCGCCGCCGGCCAGCTCGACCACCGCCCGGACCTCGGGCGGCAGCCGGTCCAGGGTCCGGCGCCGCCGGTGGCGACGGACCCGGGGGAGCAGCGGCGGGGTCACGGCCAGCGTCAGGACGGCGGCCACGGCGAAGCCGACGACGGTGGCCGTCCACGGGTCCTCGACGATGGCCGCGCCGACGCTGAGCCCGATCACGAGCGCCACCGCGGCGACCGCGCCCCACACCCAGTGGACGGGTGGGTCGACCATGAGACGACGGAGCCCCTGCACCGCCACCTCCGGGTAGCGGCCGACCCGGCCGGCCTCGACCCAGTGCTCGGCGGCCTCCGGTCGGCGGCCCGTGCGCTCCAGGGCCACGGCCAGCTGGCAGTGGAGGTCGCCCGACGACGGGTCCACGGCCAACCCGGCCCGGGCCACCTCCTCGGCCTCCAGCGGCCGCCCGTCCTGGGACAGGGCGGCGGCCAGCATCACGAACCCGCCGGCGCGCTCGCCGTCGGCGGCCACCGCGGCACGGGCGTGCGCCTCGGCCTCGTCCAGGCGCAGGCGGCGCAGGGCGACCCGGGCGGCGAGCACCCGGACGTGGTAGCTGTCCGGCTCCCGCGCCAGGAGGCGGGCGAGGTGCTCGCCGGCCTCGTCGAGCCGGTCGGCGGCGACGAGGGCCGAGGTCCGGACCCGCCCCAGCCAGTCGTCGTGGGGCGCTGCGGCGAGCCCGGCCTCGGCGACGGCGACGGCCTCGTCGGGCCGGTCCTGCAGCAGCAGCGCCCGGGCCAGGTGCGCGTGCACGTCGGGACGGTCGCCGAGCTCGGCGAGGGCGGCACGGGCCGCGGCCTCGAGGTCGGGCCACCGCCGCAGGTCGGCCAGCGCACGGAGGCGGGCCAGCACGGCCCGCTCCCCCTCCCGGTCGGTCACCGCCTCCGCAGCCCCCGCAGCTGCGCGCCGACCTCCCGGCGACGCCGGACGCAGCGCCGGCCGTCCCGCTCCGGGATGCGGGCCAGGCGCTCGGCCCGGCCCGGCTGCGCGGCCCCGGCACCGCCGTCGGGGGCGCGGCGGGCGGTGGGGAGGTGGTCGGTGGATCGGTCGGGGCGGCGGGGCACCGCCCCCGAGGCTACGGCGGTCGCGCGACGATGGTCCGCCGTGCCCGACGGACGCTTCGCCCCCAGCCCGACCGGGCAGCTCCACGTCGGGAACCTGCGCACCGCGCTCGCCTCGTGGCTGCTGGCCCGGGTCGACGGCGGCCGGTGGCTGGTGCGCGTCGAGGACCTCGACCCCGTGGCGAGCCGGGACGAGCTGGTCGTCGAGCACCTCGCCGACCTCGCCGCGCTCGGCCTCGACCACGACGGCGCCGTGATCCGCCAGTCCGACCCGGCGGCGCGCGCCCGCCACGAGGCGGCGCTCGCCGAGCTGGAGCGACGCGACCGGCTGTACCCGTGCTGGTGTACCCGCCGGGAGGTGGCCGAGGCGTCCCGCGCCGCCCACGGGCCGCTGCCCGAGGGGGCCTACCCGGGCACGTGCCGCGACCTGACCGGTGCGCAGCGGGAGGCGAGGGCCTCGGAGCGCCCGGACCGGTCGCCGTCGCTGCGGGTCCGGGCCGACGGCGCCACCGTCGCCGCCGTCGACCGCTTCGCCGGCGAGGTGACGATGCGGGTGGACGACTTCGTCGTGCGCCGCGGCGACGGCGTCCCGGCCTACAACCTCGCGGTGGTCGTCGACGACGCCCACCAGGGCGTGGTGGAGGTGGTCCGGGGCGACGACCTCCTCGAGGGGACGCCGCGCCAGGCGTGGCTCTGCGACGTCCTCGACCTGCCCCGCCCGACCTGGGCCCACGTGCCCCTGGTGCTCGGCCCGGACGGGGAGCGCCTCGCGAAGCGGCACGGGTCGGTCACCCGTGCCGACCTGGCCTCGGACGGGGTCGACGGTCGACGGCTCCTCGCCCTGCTCGGCTCGTCGCTGGGGCTGTGCGGGCCGGAGGAGGATGTCGACGCGCCGGCGCTGCTCGGGCGGTTCGACCCCGCCGGCCTGCCGCACGCCCCGTGGACCTTCGACCCCGACCGCCTGCCGGGCGGTGGCGGATGAGCGACACGGACGGCCCCGGCGACGAGGCCCCCGCCGTGCCCCCGGGGGCGACGGCGCCGCCGGGGCGGGACACGCCCGTCCTCCGGCTGCTGATCGCCCTCATCGTCGCGTTCTGGATCCTCGGGACCGTGGCCAACGCCCTCGCCCCGACGCTGCTCGTCGAGCACCCGCTCGTCCTCGTCGCGCTCGAGCCCCGCAACCGCTACCTGCTGCTCACCGCCGGACGCGTCGACCTGGTGCCGTACCTCGTCTTCGCGACCTTCCGCCGGATCGCCAGCGACCCGGTGTACTTCGCCCTCGGCGCCCTCTACGGCGACCGGGCCGTGCGGTGGATGGAGGACCAGGCCGGACCGCGGGGCGCGCGGTTCGTCCTGTGGGCCGAGGCCGCCTACCGCCGCGCCTCGCACCTCGCCGTGTTCCTGTTCCCCGGGCTGCTCGTGTGCCTCATGGCCGGGGCGACCGGGATGCGGACCCGGACGTTCCTCGCACTCAACCTGGCCGGCACCCTGTGCGCCGTGGTCGTGCTGCGCCTGTTCGCCGACGCGCTCGAGGACCCGGTGCTGGCCGTGACCGATGCCGTCGAGGCGTACCAGACACCCCTCACCGCGGGGTCCGTCGTCACCGTCGGGGCCTACGTGGTCTGGCAGCGCCGCCGCGGCGGCGGGGAGCTGGAGGCGCTGCGGGAGCTGCACGACCTCGACGACGACGTCGACGACGAGCCCGAACCGCCGGCTCGGTAGGGTCGCCCGCCGTGCCCGAGGCCGGATCCGACGCCAGCGCCACCGCGGCGACCCCGTGGTGGAAGACGGCGGTCATGTACCAGGTGTACCCCCGCTCCTTCGCCGATGCCGACGGCGACGGCGTCGGCGACCTGCGCGGGATCCGGGACCACGTCGACCACATCGCGTCCCTCGGCGTCGACGGCGTCTGGCTGTCGCCGTTCTACGAGTCCCCCATGGCCGACAACGGCTACGACGTGAGCGACCACTGCGCGGTCGACCCGACGTTCGGGTCGATGGAGGACGCCGAGGCGCTGATCGAGGCGCTCCACGAGGCGGGCCTGCGGATCATCGTCGACTTCGTGCCCAACCACGTGTCGGACCGGCACCCGTGGTTCGTCGAGGCCCGGGCGGCGCGCGACAGCGAGAAGCGGGACTGGTTCCTGTGGGCCGATCCCGGGCCCGACGGCGGTCCACCCACCAACTGGACGGCGAGCTTCACCGACGCCTCGGCATGGGAGCTCGACGAGGCGACGGGGCAGTACTACCTCCACCTGTTCCTCCCCGAGCAGCCCGACGTGAACTGGCAGCACCCCGACCTGGTCGAGGCCCAGCTCGACGTCCTCCGGTTCTGGCTGGACAGGGGCGTCGACGGCTTCCGGGTCGACGTGATCAACGCGATCGGCAAGGACCCCGAGCCCCGCGACGTCCCCGAGCGCCTCGTCGGGCTGCCCCACGTCGTGCTCACCCACCACGAGACGGCACGTCCGCTCATCCGCAGGATCCGAGAGGTCGTCGACCCGCCGGGTGCCGATCGCTTCCTGGTCGGCGAGGTCGTCACCGGCGACCTCGTGCAGCAGGCGGCCTACGCCGACGGTGGCCTCGGCATCCACGTCCCCGTCAACTTCGCGTCCGTGTGGGCCCCGTGGGACCGGGACGCGTGGGCGACCCTCGTCGCCGAGACCGAGGCGGCCTACCCCCACGACGGGCCGACGTGGCCGTCCTACGTGCTGTCCAACCACGACAACCCGCGCCACCGGACCCGCTGGGGCGGTCGCGAGGCCCGGGCCCGGGCCGGCCTGGTCCTGCTGCTCGGGCTGCGGGGCACGCCGTTCCTGTACCAGGGCGACGAGCTGGGCATGGAGGACGCCGTCGTCGTCGGCCCGGCCGTGGTCGACCCGGGCGGTCGGGACGGCTGCCGGGCGCCGATCCCGTGGACCGAGGATCCGGGCCACGGCTGGGGCACCCCGGCCTGGTTGCCGTTCCCGCCGCTGTCCAAGGTGCGCAACGTGGCCTGGCAGGCCCGGGACCCGCTCTCGGTGCTCAACATGGTCCGGGCCACGCTCCACGCCCGGCGTCTGTCTCCCGCCCTCCAGCAGGGTTCGCTCGAGCTGCTCGACGCACCCGACGGGGTCCTCGCCCTGCGCCGGGTCCACGGCGACGACGAGCGCCTGGTGCTCGTCAACTTCGAGGACGTCCGCGTCGACGTGCCCTGGGACGGCGTCGTCTGCGCGTCCAGCGACGGCTCGGGCATCGACGACCCGCTGGGGGGCCAGCTCCGCCGGGAGCACGCCGTCTTCGTCCGGGACGTCCGCACGGTCCGGCGGCGGCGATGAGCGGCCCGGTCCGCGCGGTCGACGACGGTGCCGTCCGTCGGCTGCGACTCGATCGCCCCGACCGCCGCAACGCGCTGGACGAGGCGACGCGGGCCGCGCTCGCCGCCGAGCTCGACCGCCTCGACGACGACCGGGACGTCCGGGTCGTGGTCCTCGAGGGCGCCGGGCCGGCCTTCTCGGCCGGTGCCGACCTGGGCGGTGCCTACGACGAGCGGCTCGGCACCGGCGACTGGGCCGAGCGGCGGCACCTGGTCGGGACCTGGCAGCGGCTCCTCGAGCACCTCGGCCGCATCCCCCAGGTGACCGTCGCCCGGCTCCACGGCCACGTCGTCGGCGGCGCCGCGCTCCTCGCCGCCGCCTGCGACCTGCGCGTCGCCGGCGAGGGGACCGTCGTCCGGATCCCCGAGCTCGCCCTCGGGATCCCGCTGACCTGGGCGGGGGTCCCCCTCCTGGCCCGCGAGGTCGGCCTGCCCCGGGCCCGGGACTGGGTGCTGACCGGCCGGCCGGTGGCCGCCCCCGAGCTCCTCGCGTCCGGCTTCGCCACCCGCGTGGTGGCCGACGCCGACCTCGACGCCGCGCTCGACGACCTGGTCGCCACGCTCGTCGCCACCCCGGCCGCGCCCCTGGCCATGACCCGCTCGCTCACCGCCGCCCTGGGCCGCCAGGCGGACGGCATGGTCGCCGCCTGGGCGGACCCGGACCTGCTCATGTGGTCCTTCCGCGAGCCCGAGTCCCAGGAGGCGGCACGGGCCTACGGCCAGGCGCTCCGGGACCGCCGCCGCAGCACCTGAGCGCCGGTCCGCGCCGGCACCGGGACGCCCGGGGCGCACCGTGGGTAGCGTCCAGCGCCGTGGCCGACGTGACCATCTTCCACAACCCCCGGTGCTCGAAGTCCCGAGCCGCGATGGCGGCCGCCGCCGACGCCGGCATCGTCGTCGACGAGGTCCGCTACCTCGACGCCCCGCCGGACCGCGCCGCGCTCGAGGCCGTCGTCGCCGCGCTCGAGGACCCACCGGGCGCGCTCGTCCGGACCGGCGACGCCCGGGCCGCGGGCGTGGACGTCCCGGCCGAGCCGACCGCGGCCGAGGTGGTCGAGCTGCTCCTGGCCCACCCCGCGCTGATGGAGCGCCCGGTGCTGGTGCGGGGCGACCGGGCCATCGTGGGCCGGCCGCCCGAGCGGGTCCCGGACTTCCTGGCCGGGACCTGAGGCGGTGGCCGCCGACCCGTCCCGCACGGTGTGGCGCCACGTGCGCCTCGTCGACGGGACCGGCGCGCCGGCCCGCGACGCCGACGTCGTCGCGACGGGCGACAGGATCGAGGCGGTCACCGACCCCGGGGAGGCGGACGCGACCGCCGCCACCGTGGTCGAGGGCGGGGGGCGCGCCCTCACCCCGGGCTTCGTCGACACCCACACCCACGACGACCTCGCCGTCCTCGTGCACCCGGACATGGCCTTCAAGGTCGAGGGCGGGGTGACCACGTGCGTCGTCGGGAACTGCGGGCTCGGCGCCGCGCCCCACCGCTGGGCCCACGCCATGCTGCGCGCCTTCCACCCCACGCTGGACGGGGTCCCCGAGGCGAGGGAGCCGTGGGAGGGCCACGCCGGCTACCTCGACCGGGTCGCCGCCCACCCGGCCTCGGTCAACGTCGCCGCGCTCGCCGGGCACGGGACGATCCGGGCCGGCGCGGTCGGGATGGAGGAGCGGCCGGCGAGCCGCGCCGAGGTCGAGGCCATGCGCGACGCCGTCGCCGAGGCGATGGCCGCGGGGTGCCTCGGCCTGTCGAGCGGGCTGATCTACCCGCCCGGTCGGGCCGCCGACACCGACGAGCTGGTCGCCCTCGCCGAGGTGGTGGCCGACCACGGCGGCCGGTACACGACGCACCTCCGGGACGAGGCCGACGGGCTGCTCGACGCCGTCGACGAGGCGATCGGGATCGGCCGTCGCAGCGGGGCACCGGTCGTGATCTCGCACCTCAAGGCGACCGGTGGGATGCGGGGTCGGATCGCCGAGGCCCTGGCCCGCATCGACGCGGCCGGCCCCACCGTGGCCGCCGACCAGTACCCCTACACCGCAGGCTCCACCGTGCTGTCCGCCGTGGTCGGCGCCGGGGCGAGCGGGGGCATCGGTGGCGCGGGCCCCGATGCGATCGTGATCGCCTCGACGGACGCGCACCCGGGGTGGCACGGCCGCTCGCTCGCCCAGCTCGCCGACGACCTCGGCCTGGACCACGCCGCGACCGCCGAGCACGTGCTGGCCGAGGAGCCGTCGGCCACCGTGGTCCTCCACGTGATGGAGGAGGACGACGTGCGCACCGTGCTGGCGCACCCCGGGATCATGATCGGCTCCGACGGCATCCCCGCGGTCGAGGGCACGCCGCACCCCCGGCTGTACGGCACCTTCGCCCGCGTGCTCGGCCGCTACGGGCGCGAGCTCGGCCTGCTGACGCTGGAGGAGGCGGTGCACCGCATGACCGGCCGGTCCGCGGAGGTGTTCGGCCTCGTCGACCGCGGCGTGGTCCGCCCCGGCGCCTTCGCCGACCTGGTGCTCCTGGACCCCGACGAGATCCTCGACCGGGGCACCTACGCCGAGCCGCACCGCCGACCCGCCGGCATCGCCGGTGTCTGGGTCAACGGGGTGCGCGTCGTGGGCCCGGACGGCTCCCACCTCGGGACCCGGCCCGGACGGGTCCTGCGCCGCTGAGGCGCCGGCCCGGTACCGGTCTCAACGCAGCGTGGTGGCGGCGGGGTCCTCGACCAGCACCGGCGCGTCGCCGGGGGTGGTGGGGTCGTCGGCGCCGGCGAGGGGGTCGTCGTCGATCGGGACGCCGGCCGAGGCGGCGGCGAGCTCGGTGTCGGCGCCGCCCCGCTCGTCCCGCGGCGTCGAGCGGATCCAGGCCGCGAACACGATGGCCAGGCCGGCGAGGCCGGTGCCGACCAGGTAGGCGAGCAGGAAGTCGCCGGCCTCCTCGGTGCCGCCGTAGACCGAGGTCATGGCCGTGATGCCCATGGCCGCACCGACCTGGAACATCATCCGCTGGGCGGCCGCCGCGATGCCGAGGTCGGTCTCCTCGACGGAGTTGGACAGCGTGGCCGTCAGCGTGGGCTGGGCCGCCCCGTTGCCGATGCCCTGGAGGAGCAGGCCGACCAGGAGGAGCGGGAGCAGGTCGAGCGTGGCGCTGGCGCCGAGGGCGAGCATCGCGCCGCAGATGGCGACGGTGCCGAACACGGCGACCGGGCGCTCGCCGAGGCGGCCGGCCAGCGAGCCGCCCACCGGCGACGACGCCGAGAACGACATCGGGCGCAGCACCATGACCACCGATGCCGTGGCCAGCGACAGGCCGAACACCGACTGGAGGAGCAGCGGGGCGAGCACGAAGCCGCCCATGTAGGCGGCCCCCGAGAACAGCGAGCCCAGCATCGAGGCGGTGAAGTTGCGGCGGCGGAAGAGCCCGAGGGGCAGGAGGGGGTAGGCGACGCGGGTCTCGACCCAGCAGAACAGGGCCAGGCCGACCAGGCCGGCGGAGAGGGCGCCGAGCACCACCCCGTCGGCCCCCCGTGCCGGGAGCTGGTTGAACGACAGCATCAGGCCGCCCGCACCCACGGCCAGGGCCAGGGCGCCGGGCACGTCGAAGCCGACGTCGGTGCGGCGGACCGTCTCGCGGAGCACGAGCCCGGCGGCGACGACGGGCACGATCGAGAGCAGGGCCTGGATCCCGAACAGGGGGCGCCAGCCGACGACGCCCACGAGCGGTCCGCCCACGACCAGGCCGATGGCGGGGGCGCCGGCGGCCACCAGCGACCACCAGCCCATGGCCTTGGCCCGCTCGGTGGGGGCGTGGACCGAGTTGATCAGGGCCATCGACGAGGGGATCGTGGCCGCGCCGATGACGACGGCCACGCCGCGCAGGACGATGAGGGAGTACGGGTCCCAGGCGATCGTCGTCAGGGCGGTCACGAAGGTCGACACGGCGAAGCCGGTCAGGAACACCCGCCGGTGGCCGTACAGGTCGCCGAGCTTGCCGAGGATCGGCAGGGCGACGGCCGAGGCCAGCAGCGGCCCGGAGATCACCCAGGCGACGAGCGTCTCGCTGGCGCCGAAGTCCTCGGCGATGGTCGGGATCGTCGCGGCCAGCAGGGTGATCGGGAAGGTGGTCGCGAACATCCCGGTCAGCGCGGTCAGCAGCACCCACCGCTGGTAGCGCCCGCCGGCCTCGATGCGGGCCTGGACGGCTTCTCGGCGACGTTCGGCTGGTGACACGACCGCCCAGCGTAACGGTCGTTATCCGGATCCGTCGATCCCGGGGTGCGCGACGGGTCCACCCGTCCCGCGACGCACGGGCACCGTCGGCCGGTAGAAACAGCCCCCATGGCTGACATCACCCTCGGCGGCAACCCCGTCCACACCAACGGCGACCTCCCGGCCCCGGGCTCCAAGGCCCCGGCCTTCGACCTCGTGGCCAGCGACCTGTCGCCGGTCACCTCCGACGACCTGGCCGGCCAGCGCGTCGTGCTCAACATCTTCCCGAGCGTCGACACGTCGGTGTGCGCCACGTCGGTCCGGACCTTCAACGAGCGGGCCGCCGACCTGGACAACACGACCGTCGTCTGCGTGTCCGCCGACCTCCCCTTCGCCGCGGCGCGCTTCTGCGGCGCCGAGGGCATCGAGTCGGTCACGACGGGCTCGACGTTCCGCTCGTCGTTCCTCGAGGACTACGGCGTGAAGATGACCGACGGCGGCCTGGCCGGCATCGGCGCCCGCGCCGTGGTCGTGCTCGACGCGGACGGCACCGTCCTGCACAGCGAGCTCGTGCCCGAGATCGCCCAGGAGCCCGACTACGACGCGGCGATCGCCGCGCTCCAGGGCTAGTCCCGCCCCCGCTCGGGCCGCGCGGCCCGCGCCGTCCGGGTCAGCGGACCCGGACGGCGATGAGGGCCACGTCGTCGGCCTGGTCGCCGCCCACCTGGGCCCGGAGGACGCGGTCGACGAGCCGGTCGAGGTCCTCGACCCCGGCGAGGGACTCGACCGTGGCCCGCAGGCGCTCGAAGCCGACGTCCACGTCCTCGCCCCGACGCTCGACGAGGCCGTCGGTGTAGGCGAGCAGCAGGTCGCCGGAGTGGAGGGCCACCTCGTGGACGGGCGGGTCCAGGCCGGGGGCGACCCCGAGTGGCGCGAGCCCGCGCTGGTCCAGCAGCCGGGCGCGGCCGCGGGTCACGAGGACGGGCGGAGGGTGGCCCGCACGGCTCCAGAGGAGCCTGGTCCGGTCGGCGGACACCGTGGCGCACACGGTCGTGGTGCAGAAGGCGCCGCGGATGGCGTCGGTGCGCTGGTCCATGGTGGCCAGCACCTCGCCGGGGTCGCCCGACGCAGCGGCGACCACGGCGAAGGCGGCGCGCAGGGCGCCCATGGTCGCGGCGGCGGCCACGCCGTGGCCGACGACGTCGCCCACGACGAGCAGGACCCGGCCGTCGCCCATCGCCCGCACGTCGTACCAGTCGCCCCCGACCTCGACGCCCTCGGCTGCCGGTCGGTAGCGGGCCACGACGTCGAGCCCGTCGATCTCCGGGAGGCGGTCGGGCAGCGCCGCGGCCTGGAACGCCTCGGCCACCTGCCGGTCGGTGTCGTAGCGGCGTCCCCGGGCGAGCGCCCGGCCGGCCATCGTCCCCACGGCGCGCAGGAGCCGCCGCTCCTCGTCGTCGAAGAAGCGCAGGTTGGCGTAGCCCACGGCGAGCACGCCGTCGACGCCCCCGCCGAGGGGCACGAGGGCGAGCGACGCGGCGTCGCCGGCCAGGAGCCCCGTGCCGGGGTCGTCGCGCCACTCGAACGGCGAGGGCATCCACGACGGCTCCCGTCGCAGGAGGGCGCGGGCCAGCGGCCCGCCGGCCACGACGGGCACCTCGGTGCGCGCCGCCTCCTCGTCGGGTGCGTCGAGGTCGGGGCGACCCTCGACCAGCACGCCGTCCTCGTCGCGGAGGGCGACCACGCCCCGGACCGCACCGACGGCGTCGGGCAGGTGCGTGGTGAGCGCGTCGACCACCTCGCCGACGGACAGCCCCCGGACCAGGCGGGCCGTGAGCGCCTGGACGGCGCGGATCCGGGCCTCGGAGGTCTCGGCCCGATCGAGCGCGACCCGGAGCCGGCGCTGGTGGGCGGCGCCGAGCAGCACGAGCAGGCCGAGCGAGCCGGTGGTCAGCAGCCCGCCGACCGCGGTGAGGAGGACCAGGGTGCGGTCGGGACCACCGTCGGCGAGGGCGACGACGACGAGGCGCCGGCCGAGCACCGTGGCCGCCGCCTCCGCGGTCGACCCGCGCCGGCCGGCCGGGTCGCCGAGCAGCACGTCGTCGCCGTCGAGGAGCACGACGGGCACGGCGTCGTCGACGACCGGCTCGAGCGCGCGCGTGGGCACGGCGAGGGCGACCGCGAGGTCCCCGCCGGGACCGTCGGCCGGCCCGAGGCGGCGGACCAGGGCGATGCCGGGCTCCCAGCCCGGGAGGTCGACCTCGCGGCTCACGGCGACCTCGTCGCCCTCGGCCCCGAGCGCCGCGACGACGAGGGGGTTCGTGCGGTCCAGCGGGAGGCCCGGGCGGGGTCGGGCGCCGTCCCGGGAGGAGGCGGTGGCCAGGACGGTCGCCCCCTCGGGGTCCAGGCGGAGCACCACGGCGTCGGGCGCGGCGTCGGGGTCGAGGACGTCGCCGAGGAAGGCCTCGGCCCGGGCGGCGAGCGCGGCGCCGGATCCGTCGTCGGCGTCGACGAGCAGGGCGGGCGCGCCTGCGAGGCGGGCGGCGGTGCGGACCAGCTGGGCGTCGACGGCGACGGCGGTGCGCCGGGCAGCCCGCTCGGCGCGGTCCACCACCTCGTCCTCGCTGCGCTGCCAGGCGACCGCCACGGCCAGCAGCGAGCCGATGGCGACGGTGACGAGCGCGATGGAGGTCGCGACGCGCTGGGCACGTGACCGCCGGGGGATCGCGTCCCGCCGGCGACGGCGTTGCGGGTCCGCGTCTGGCACTCGGGGAAGGCTGCCACGCCACCCGTCCGCGGCCCGACCGGCCGCCGCGACCTCACCCCCGGGGGTGGTCCTAGGCTCGCCGGCCGTGGCCGACTCCGACAGCGACACCCGCCCCGACCGCATCCGACCCGGTTCGGCCCGAGCCGAGTCGCTCCTCGAGGCCGCCGAGGCGCTCCAGGAGCGGACGGTGGCACTCCGGCGGGACCTGCACCGGCACCCCGAGCTGGGCAACGACCTGCCCCGCACGCAGGGTGCGGTCCTCGACGCCATCGCCGACCTCGGCCTCGAGGTCACCACGGGACGGGACGTGTCGTCCGTCGTCGCCGTGCTCGACACCGGCCGCCCGGGCGGGACCGTCCTGCTGCGCGGCGACATGGACGCCCTCCCCATGCCCGAGGACTCCGGGGTCGGGTTCGCGTCGACCGTCGACGGCGCCATGCACGCCTGCGGCCACGACACCCACGTCGCCATGCTGGCCACGGCGGCGCGGATCCTCGTGGATCGCGCCGACGACCTGACCGGCAAGGTCGTGTGCATGTTCCAGCCCGGCGAGGAGGGCCACGCCGGCGCCCGCCTCATGCTCGAGGAGGGCCTGCTGGACGGGCTGTCGGTCACCCGGGCCTTCGCCATCCACCAGTCCCCGAACTTCCCCTCCGGCATGGTCGCCACCCGGCCCGGCCCGCTGATGGCCTCGGCCGACGAGTTCGTGATCGACGTGGTCGGCCGCGGCGGGCACGCCTCCATGCCCCACCACGCCAACGACCCCATCCCCGTGGCGTGCGAGCTGGTCGGGGCGCTCCAGACCATGGTCACGAGGCGGGTCGACGCGTTCGACCCGGCCGTCGTGACCGTGGGCAGCATCCGGGCCGGCACCACGTACAACGTGATCCCGGAGTCGGCCCGACTCGTGGGCACCGTCCGGGCGACGTCGGAGGCGACCCGGTCGCTCGTCCACCGGGAGATCGAGCGCCTCGCCACCCACCTCGCGGCCGCCCACGACATGACCGCCGTGGTCGACCTGTCGCCCGGCTACCCCGTGACGGTGAACGACGCGGACGCCGCTGCCTGGGTCGCGTCCGTCGCCACCGACCTCGTCGGCGAGCGTCGGGCGGTCACGATGCCCAACCCCGTCATGGGTGCCGAGGACTGGTCCTACGTGCTCCAGCGGGTGCCGGGCGCGATGGCGTTCCTCGGCACCTGCCCACCCGGCGAGGATCCCCGCCACGTGGCCCCGAACCACTCGAACCGGATGGTCCTCGACGAGGCCGCCATGGTCGTGGGGGCCGCGCTCCACGCTGCGATCGCCCTCGACGAGCTCGCGGCCTGAGGGCCGGCGGGGCGCCGCCCGCGCCGAGGTGGGGTCACGCTCGGTCGGCGACGTGCATGCAGAACGTCGCGCCGTCGGGCCCGGTGCGCTCGAGCACGAGGTCGCCGCCCTGTGCCCGGGCGGAGGCCCGCGCCACGTGGAGGCCGAGGCCGTTGCCGGCCGACCCGCTCGGACCGAAGGCCTCGAAGAGCCGGGCGACGATCTCCTCGGGGACGCCGGGCCCGTCGTCCTCCACGCGCAGGACGAGCCCCTCGCCGACCTCGTCGATCACGATCCGCACCGTGCCCTCCGACGCGACGAGGGCGTTGTCCACGAGGTTGTGCAGGACCTGGCTCGTGCGGTCGACGTCGACGAGGGCGTCGGTGCGGTCGGCGAGGATCGTGACGGTGACGCGGTCGTGGTCGTCGGCGACCGCGGACGCGACCTCGGCGAGGTCCGCGGGCTGGAGGCGCACGGGCAGCTCCTGCCCGGCCGCGAGCCGGGACCAGTCGAGGAACTGCTGGACGAGGCGGCGGAGCTGCTTGGCGCGGCTGCGGACCCGGTGGGCGACGAGGTCGCGCGTCGCGTCGTCGAGGGCCGGTGACCGCAGCATCTCGATCCCGGAGGTGATGACGACGATCGGCGTCTGCATGTCGTGGCTGACACCGGCGAGCATGGTGTCCCGCGCCGCCTGCGCGGCGCTCGCGCTGCGGAGGCGGGACAGCTCGAGCGTGGTCCGGCACCGGGCCACGAGCTCGTCGGGCGTGAACGGCTTGACGACGTAGTCGTCGGCGCCGGCGGCGAGCGCACCGGTCGCGGCCTCCGCCCCGGCCCGGGCGGACAGCACGACGACGGGCGTCCCGCGCAGCCCGTCGTGGGCCCGGATGGCCTCGAGCAGGCCGACGCCGTCGAGCCCGGGCATCATCACGTCGGTCACGACCAGATCGGCTGGTTGCTCGTCGAGGACGGCGAGCGCATCCCGACCGTCGACCGCCAGCCGGACCTCGCCGAGCGGGGCGAGGATGTCGGCGACCCGGCGTCGCATGGCGGCGTTGTCGTCGACGACGAGGATGCGGGGACCGCCGCCGCTCGCAGGTCGCGGCCCGGTGCCGTCGTCCTCGGCCCCGCGGGAGCGGGCCACCTCGCGGGCGAGGGCGTCCGCGGCGCCCCGGGCCCGGAGGCCCCGGTCCGGTGCCCGGTCGTCGGCTCCGGTGGAGGTCTCGGCCGGGATGGTGACCGTGAAGGTCGTGCCGCGCCCCGACTCGGAGGTGACCTCGGCCCGTCCACCGTGGGCTCGCGCCGCCTCCTGCACCTGGGACAGGCCGATGCCGGTCCCCTCGATGCTGCGCGCGCCGACGTCGCCGACGCGGTGGAACCGCTCGAAGACCCGGTCGAGGTGGTCCGCAGGGATCCCGATGCCGGTGTCGGCGACGGTGAGGACGACGTCGTCGCCGTCCCGTCGCAGCGCCACCTCGACGCGGCCCTCGGGGGTGTACTTCACCGCGTTCGAGACGAGGTTGAGGACGACCTTCTCCCACAGGAGCGGGTCCACCGCGACCGTGCCGACGTCGTCGAGGGCGGCGACGAGCTCGAGCCCGATCCGCTGGGCGGCCTCGCCGAAGGGGGCGAGGAGATCGTGGGTGAGCGGCGCCAGCTCGGTCGGCTCGGGGGTGGCGTGGAGCCCGTCGGCCTCCATGGAGGCCACGTCGAGGAGGCCGTTCACGAGTCGCAGGAGCCGGTGCGCGCTGTCGTGCATCGTGGCCACGTCGTCGTCGCCGAGCCGGTCGCGACGGCCGGTGAGGACGTCCTCGAGCGGGCCGAGCAGCAGCGTGAGCGGCGTCCGGAACTCGTGGGACACGTTGGAGAGGAACGCGGTCTTGGCGGCGTCGATCGCGGCGAGCGCCCGGAGCCGCTCCTGCTCCCGTGCCCGCTCCGTCGCCGCGGCCAGGGTCTGGCCGACCCGGTCGGCCACGAGCTGCACGAACCGGCGGTGACCGTCGTCCCAGGCCCGCAGGGCCCGCGGGTCGAGGACGAGCACCCCGGCGGGCCCTCCGCCCGGCAGGGGGAGGGCGACCGCGATCCGCACGGAGGTGGGAGGGACCGGGTCCCGGGTCAGGACCACCTCCTCGCCGGCGACGGCCCGGGCGAGCGCGGCGGCCCAGGTGCCGGCACCGGGCGCGGCTGCCTCGACCAGGGTGGGGAGCCCGTCGACGGTGCTCGCCACCAGGCGGAGGTCGTCGCCGTCGCGGAGGTAGCCCGCGGCGCCGTCGAGCTCGGTGCGCGCACCGCCGAGCACCTCCACGGCCTCCCGCACCGCCTGCTCGGGGGTCGACGCCGTGGTCGCGAGGACCGACAGCGCGTCGAGCAGCCCGAGCCGGGCCGCGCCCACGACCTCGGCCGTCGTGATGGACAGGACGGCCAGGACGCCGCCCGGGCCGTCACCGTCGTCGGGGACGTGGGAGTAGGAGAAGGTGAAGTAGGTCTCCTCGGGGCCCGATCCCCGCTCGATGACGAGCGGGAGGTCCTCGTCCCAGGTCGCCCGTCCGCCGGCGAGCACCGACCGCTGCATCGGGCCGATGGCATCCCAGATCTCGGCGAACTCCTCGGGGAGGAAGCCCCCGAGGGCGGCGGGGTGCTTGGCGCCGAGGGTCGGGATGTAGGCGTCGTTGTAGAGCATGACGAACGCCGGGCCCCAGGTGAGGATCATCGGGTAGCGCGTCCGGAGGACGATGCCGACGGCGGTGCGCAGGCTCTGCGACCAGGTGGTCGGATCCCCGAGGCCGGACGACGACCAGTCGTGGGACGCCATGCGCGCCGCCATCTCCCCCTCGCACTCGAACAGCGGATCCACCGGCGCACCTGCCCGTCCCACGTCGACGAGTCCAGCACAGCCCCACGGTCGGGGCGTCGTCGGAGCAGGTGGTGGTGCCGCTCGCGGCGGGGTGCGTCCGGGCGCGACGCAGCCCCGGGCACGGGGGCGTGCCCGGGGCTGCGGTGGTGGGCTCTACCCCCTGCGCAGGGACCTGCGCAGGCGCTTCCGCTCGTAGCGGGGGACGGCGCTGCGTCGCACGGCGACCTCCTCGTCGGTACCTCTGGGAGGATCGTTCTACGCCCGCCCCGGCGGCCGTGGGTTTCGGCGCCGTGAACCGTCGTGGCACCTCGTGCCGGGGAACCTCAGCGCACCGGCGAGCGGCCGCCGGAGGCTCGTGCCGCGGCCTCGACGAGCCCGTCGCGGAAGTCGGGGTGGGCGACCTCGGCGAGCGCCAGGCCGCGCTGGTGGACGGTCTTGCCCTGCAGCTCGGCCACGCCGTGCTCGGTGACGATGACGTCGACCTGGTGCCGGGGCGTGGTGATGACGGCCCCGGGGCCGAAGAACGGGACGATCCGGCTCCGCACGACGTCCTCGCCCGAGGAGCGGTCGACCCAGGTCGAGGGCAGGCAGAGGATGGAGCGGTCGGTCAGGCTGAGGCCGGCGCCGGCGACGAAGTCCTCGTGCCCGCCGATGCCGGAGAACTGCTCGCCGTCGCGGGTGTCGGCCACGACCTGGCCGTGGATGTCGACGGCGAGGGCGGCGTTGATCGTGACCATCGACTCGTTCGCGGCGATGACCTCGGGGCTGTTGACCACGTCGACGGGGAGGAAGGCCACCTCCCGGTTGTCCTGGAGCCAGTCGTACAGCTCGCGCGTGCCGCCGGCGAAGGTCGTGACGGACACGCCGGTGAACTGGCCCTTCCGGCGGTTCGAGACCTTGCCCGCACGGTGGAGGCGCATCAGGCCGGTCGTGAACATCTCGGAGTGGATCCCGTAGTCGCCGCCGTCGCCCTCGGCCAGCAGCGTCGCGACGACCGACGGGACGGCGCCGATGCCGGTCTGCAGCGTCGCGCCGTCGGGGATCAGCCCCTGGATGTGGGTGGCCATGGCCCGCTCGACGTCGGTCGGCTCCGGGTCGGCGAGCTCGTAGGGCGAGGCGTCGGACTCGACGAGCACGTCGATCTCGTCGACGTGGACCTGGTGGCCGTGGCTGCCGAAGCCGTGGGTGACGGGGTGGTGGGGGCTGGCCTCGGCGACGAGCAGGCGGTCGGGGTCGGCGCCGGCCCGGTGGATCTCGTCGACGTTGGCTCCGGCGTGCAGCGACAGCGAGCACCAGCCGTGGGCGTCGGGCGGGGACACCGAGGTGGCCATGACCCTCGGTGCGATCTCGGCGAGCAGGGGCGCGAAGCGGCGGAAGTCGGCGGGAGCGAAGCCGATGTTGGCGCCGGCGTCGCGCAGGAGGCGCTCGATCGGGCCGAAGAAGCCGGACAGGTAGTGGACGCTGGGGTGGCTGAAGAGCTCGGTGAAGACCGTGACGAGCGCACCGAAGATGCGCAGGTCCTCCCAGTCGTCGCGCTCGCCCATCGCCTCGAGCAGGGCGGCGGGCTGGGCGGGGCCGAGCGGGAGCCCGAGCGTGTCGGTGGTGCGGACCAGGTTGGCGGCCTCGGAGGGCGTGCATCGACGCATCCCGGGAGTCTGCCGGGCGTCGGCTGTCGGTGCCCGTTGCCAAGATGGCGCGGTGGGAACCCCCGACGGCGCCACCGCCCCCGACCCGCCCGACGCCCGGGTGCTGCACCGGGTGCGCGCCCTGCTGGCCAAGGCCGAGTCGACCACCTACGCCGAGGAGGCCGAGGCGCTGACGGCCAAGGCCCAGGAGCTCATGGACCGCCACGCCATCGACCGGGCCGTCCTCGTGGCGGCGGGGGCGGTCCCCGGCGGCGGGCCCGGTCGGCGGCGGCTCCCCGTCGACCCGCCCTACGCGCGTCCCAAGCTGCACCTCCTGTCCGAGGTGGCACGGGCCAACCGGTGCCGGGCCGTGTGGGACGAGGGGAGCGGCGACGCCACCGTCGTGGGCTTCCCCGACGACGCCGACCGGGTGGAGCTGCTCTTCACGTCGCTGCTCGTGCAGTCCACGACCGCCATGCTCGCGGCGGGCGCCACACCGGAGGCGAGGTCGAGGTCGTTCCGGCACAGCTTCCTGGTGGCCTACGCCGTGCGGATCGGCGAGCGGCTGCGCGACGCCGCCCGAGCGACGGCCGCCGAGGCCGACCGGGCCAGCGGCGGCGCCGTGCTGCCCGTGCTCGCCGACCGGGCCGAGCGGGTCGACGTGGCCCTGGCCGAGGCGTTCCCGACCCTGCGGCGCACGAGGGTCACGGCACGGGACGGTGCCGGCTACCGGGCCGGTCACCGGGCCGCCGATCGTGCCCGCCTCCGCCACGACGACCAGGTCGACGGCGGCGCCGGGACGGGCCGCCACCTCGGTCGGGGTCGGGGCCGCCGCCGGTCGTAGCCTCGCCGGCGATGGAGCAGGCGCTGGTCGAGGACATGGCGGCACGGCTGGCGGCGGTCGACGGCGTGGTCGCCGTCTCGGTCCGGGCGGTCGGCCACGACGACGCCTTCGACCCCGGTGCGGGGGCCGGCCCTCCGGACCTCGACGCGCCGGCGCCCGTCGGCGCGGCGGCCGGGGGGCTCGTGTTCCAGGTGTACCGCGGGGGCCCCGTCGACACCGACGGCCTGCGGGACCTCGCGACCCGGCTCACGACCCGGGTCACGCCCATCACCGAGCCCGGCGCCTGGGGGCCGTGGGCCGACGGCGGCGGATGGCTCGAGGTCGACGGGACCCCGGTCGACTGGGTGCACCGCGACCTGGACCGGGTGGAGGCCACGTGGGAGGCGTGCCGGGTCGGTGACACCGGCTGGGAGGCCCTGGTGGGCCACCCGGTCGGGATGTGGCGCCACGCGCTCGTCGCCGAGGTCGTCCTCGGCCGGGCCCGGGTCGACCCCGAGGGCCGCCTCGCCCGCCTGGAGGCCGGCGCACGCACCTACCCCGAAGCGCTCCGCGACGTCCTCGTGGAGGTGGCCGGGCAGGCCCGTCGGGTCCTGCGGGTCGGCCGGGACGCGCTCGTCCGCGGCGACGTCGCCCAGGTGGCCGGCGCCATCGTCCAGGCCCAGGCACTGCTCGTGGAGGGCGTGTACGCGCACGCACGCCGGTGGACCACCCACGACGTGGGGTCGCTGTGGCGGGCTGCGGCGCTGCCGGGCGCCGGTGAGGACCTGGCCCGGACCGTCGAGGTCGCGCTGTCCTGCCTCACGCCGGACCCGCGCGACCTGGAGTGGTGCCTCGACCTGGTCACGGTCGTCACCGACGAGACGGTCGACCGCATGCGGGGCTGACGGGCCGCGAGGTCCCGCTCAGCGGCGGGCCGGGCTCCCGTGGGGGACCACGACGTCGTCGGCCACGTCGGGCAGATCGGGGTAGATGGTGCGACCGACGACGACGGCTGCGGCGGCGCCGACCAGCTGGGCGACGACGAAGGGGAGCACCCCACCGGGGGCGATGCCGGCGAAGGTGTCGGACAGGGTCCGGGTGACGCTCACGGCGGGGTTGGCGAAGCTGGTCGAGGAGGTGAAGAAGTACGCGCCCGCGATGTAGCCGCCGACGGCGAAGGCCGCGGCCCGCCCGGAGCCGGACCGGACGACGCCGAGGATGACGAGCACGAGCCCGAACGTGGCGACCAGCTCGGAGAGCCACAGCTGGGGCGAGGACCGGTCGGTGGTCGACACGACGACGGCGTCGAGCTCGAAGATCACGTTCGCGACCACGACGCCGACCGCGCCGCCGAGGAGCTGCACGACGACGTAGCCGGTCGCCTCCCGCGTCGTCATCCCGCCCAGCAGGCGGTCGGCGAGCGTGACCGCGGGGTTGAAGTGGGCCCCCGAGGCCGGTCCCAGGGCCAGGATGAGGGCGACGAGGATCCCGGCGGTGGCGAAGGCGTTCTCGAGCAGCTGGAGGCCGACGTCGTCGGGGCTGAGCCGCTCGGCCATGATCCCCGACCCGATCACGCCGAGCAGCAGGAAGGCCGTGCCGACCCCCTCGGCGAGGAGCCGACGTCCGAGGTCGCCGTCGTCGGCGCGCGTCGCCGGGTCGCTCATCGGGGCGTCCCGACGAGCTCGTCGAGCAGGGCGCGCACGCGCCGCTCGATCTCGTCCCGGATGGGGCGGACGGCGTCGACGCCCTGGCCCGCGGGGTCGGGGAGCGGCCAGTCGAGGTAGCGGGTCCCGGGCACGAAGGGGCACTCGTCGCCGCATCCCATGGTGACCACGACGTCGGTGGCACCCAGCTCCTCGTCGGTCCACCGTCGGGGTCGGGCCGTGGCGATGTCGATGCCCACCTCGGCCATCGCGGCCACGGCGGCCGGGTTCACCTCCGGAGCCGGGGTCGATCCGGCGGAGAGGACGCGCACCCGGTCCCCGGCGAGGTGGCGGAGCCAGCCGGCCGCCATCTGGGAGCGACCGGCGTTGTGGACGCAGAGGAACAGGACCGTGGGGGTCGACGTCGGGGCAGCCATGCCCGCATCGAAGCACGTCGATGCGTCGCGGAGCCCAACGCCAGGTGTCGGGCGGGTCAACGGCGGGCCGGGAGGTGGCATGATCGGATCCGTGGAGGCGCTGCGGGGACTGCCGGTGGAGGAGGTCGTGGCGGACTTCCGCCTGGCCTGCATCTCCCGGGCCATCGACGACCGGGAGATCAACCTCCAGAAGCAGCGGAAGGTCCACTTCCAGATCTCGGGCGCCGGGCACGAGGCCCTGCTGCTCGCCATGGCCCGGAACCTCAGGCCCGGCCACGACTGGTTCTTCCCCTACTACCGCGACCTCGCCCTGGTGCTGGGCCTCGGTGTCACGCCGACCGAGGTCCTGCTCCAGGCGGTCGGGTCGGTGGAGGACCCGTCCTCGGCCGGACGCCAGATGCCGTCGCACTGGGGCAACCGGGACCTGCACGTCGTGACCCAGTCCAGCCCGACGGGCAGCCAGTGCATCCCCGCCGTCGGCTGCGCCGAGGCCGGCCGCTACATCGGCCGCACCCCGGGCCTCGACCACCTGCCGGCGGCGGGCGACGAGGTCACCTACGTGTCCCTCGGCGAGGGCGCGACGTCGGAGGGCGAGTTCTGGGAGTCGCTGAACTCGGCGTGCACGCTCCACCTCCCCGTCGTCTACGTCGTGGCCGACAACGGCTTCGCCATCTCCGTGCCGGTCTCGGACCAGTCGCCGGCACCGATCTCCGAGCTCGTGCGGGGCTTCCGGGGTCTCGAGGTCCTGCACCTCGACGGCACCGACTACGTCGAGGTCCGCACCCGCACCGCCGACGCCGTCGCCCGGGTGCGGGCCGGCGTGGGCCCCCTGCTCGTCCACGCCGAGGTGACCCGGCCGTACTCGCACTCGGCGGCGGACACCCAGGCCAAGTACCGCTCGGAGCGGGAGCTCGCGGACGAAGCCGAGCGCGACCCGATCGGTCGGCTCGAGCACCTGCTCGTCGTGGACGCCGGCGTCCTCAGCCCCCGGGAGGCCGCCGACATCCGGGCCGAGGCGTTCCAGACCGTGGCCGAGGCCGCCAAGGAGGCCCTGGCCGCGGCCCGCCCGGATCCGGCCACGGTCACCGACCACGTGTGGGCCCTGCCCGACCTGCCCGTCCCGCCGTCCACCTACGAGCCGATGGTCCTGCCCGACGGCGCCGGGGGCGACGAGCCGGTCACCTTCGGCGGTGCCATCGGCGCAGTGCTCCACGAGGCGATGGCCGCCGATCCCCGCATCCGTGTCTTCGGCGAGGACGTCGCCGACGCCCGGGAGCAGGTCCTGGCCGACGTCGAGGGCAAGGGGGGCGTGTTCGGCACCACCCACGGCCTCCAGCGCGAGTTCGGCATGGCGCGCTGCTACAACACGCCCCTGGCCGAGGCGAACATCGTGGGCCGTGCCGTCGGCCAGGCGATCCGTGGGCTGCACCCCGCGCCGGAGATCCAGTTCTTCGACTACATCTGGCCCGCCATGCAGCAGATCAAGAGCGAGTGCGCCACCATCCGGTGGCGCTCCGCCGGCGCGTTCTCCTGCCCGACCGTCATCCGGGTGCCGATCGGCGGCTACCTGACGGGCGGCTCCATCTGGCACAGCCAGTGCGGCGAGTCGATCTTCACCCACGTGCCCGGGCTGCTCGTGGCGTTCCCGTCCCGCGCCCGGGACGCGGCCGGGTTGCTCCGCTACGCCTTCGCCTGCGAGGACCCCGTCCTGTTCCTCGAGCACAAGCACCTGCTCCGCCAGCCCTACGCCAAGGACCCGATGCCGCCCACGGACTGGGTGCTGCCCTTCGGGGTCGGCGACGTGCGCCGCCCCGGGGACGCCGCGACCGTGGTCACCTGGGGCGCGACGGTCCACCGCTCGGTGCTCGCCGCCGACCAGGTCGCCGAGCGCACCGGTGCCGAGGTCGAGGTGGTCGACCTGCGCACGCTCGCCCCCTGGGACCACGAGCTCGTGGCCGAGTCGGTGGCCCGCACGTCGCGCTGCCTCGTGGTGCACGAGGACGTCCGCACCTCCGGCTTCGGCGCCGAGGTCGCCGCCTGGGTCGGCGAGCACTGCTTCTGGGACCTCGACGCCCCGGTCGCCCGGATCGGCGCCGAGGACGTCCACGTGGCCTACGAGCCGACCCTCGAGACGGCCATCCTGCCCCAGGTGGACGACGTCGTCGCCGGCCTCGAGGCCCTGCTCGGCACCTGAGGCGTGCCGGCCGGCGCCGGCGGCGGATGGGTGGCCGCTACCCGGCGAGCGGCAGCTGGAGGCAGACCCGCGTCCCGGGGCCGTCCGGTGCCCCCTCGATCCACGCGCGCCCGCCGTAGCGCTGCACGGTGTGGCGCACTGCGGGCAGCCCGAGGCCCAGCCCGTTCCCGGTGCTCCGCCCCAGGCGCTCGCCCTCCTGGAAGGCCCGCTCGCGGTCCTCGGGGGCGATGCCGTTGCCGTTGTCGGTCACGGTCACCGTCGTCCAGCCGTCCTCGGCGGGTCCTGCGGCCACCTGCACGACGAGCGGGCGGTCGGCGCTCGCGTAGCGCACGGCGTTGCCGAACAGGTTCTGGAGGACCTGGTTGAGCGCGCCCTCGTCGCCGACGACCGTGGGGAGCGGCCCGTCCACCACGAGCTCGCCTTCCGCAGGCAGCCCGGCCGCGGCTGCGGCCCAGGTGACGACCTGGTCGAGGGCCACGGGCTCACGGGTGTCGTCGGGCCGTCGGGCCCGGGCGTACATGAGCAGGGCGCCGACCAGCTCGGTGGTGCGCCTGACGGCACCGAGCGATCGGTCGACCAGCTCGGCGGTCTCCGGGGCGAGCTCGGCGCCGGCGCGCTGCTGGAGGAGCTCGAGCATCCCGGAGGCGATGGCCAGGGGCGACCGCAGGTCGTGGGCCACCATCGACGCGAACGCGGCCAGCTGGTGGTTGGACTCGATCAGCGCCTCGGACGCCTCGGCGCGGCGGACGGCGGCGTTGATGGTCCGGGCCAGCAGCTCGGCGGTGAGGCCGGCGCCCTTGGTCAGGAACTCCTGGGCCCCGCGCCGCAGCGCGGCGTCGGCCACACCGGTGTCGTCGATGCCGGTCAGCACGACCACGGGCAGGGCGGGGTGCTCCTGCTGGAGGACGTCGATCCCCTCGATGCCGGACGCGTCGGGGAGCCCGAGGTCGAGCAGCACGCACGTCGGTGGCTCGTCCTCGATCGCGTCGAGGGCGCTGGCGAGGTCCGGCACGTGGCGGATCCGGTACCGCGGCCAGGGCGCCGGCGCGTCCTCCAGCGCCTCGGTGACGAGCAGCGCGTCGCCGGGGTTGTCCTCCACGAGCAGGATCGGACCCGCGCCCGCCGACCTCCCGGGGCCCGGTGGCGTCGCCGGCGCGGTCATCGGCTGCTGTCCGGGAGCTCCACCACCCGGAGCCAGTAGTCGCCCAGCCCGCGGACGGCGGCGAGGAACTCGTCGGGGTCGAGGGGCTTGGTGATGTAGCTGTTGGCGGTGCCGCGGTAGGCGTCGAGCACGTCGTCGGGTCGGTCCGACGTCGTCATGATGATCACCGGCAGGTGCCGGAGGTCGTCGTCGGTGCGGATGCGTCGGAGGATCTCGTGGCCGTCCATGCCGGGCAGGTTGAGGTCGAGCAGGACCAGGTCGGGGAGGCGCGCCCCCGGGGTCGTGCGACGGCCCTCCAGCTCGGCGAAGGCCGACGGCCCGTCTGCGGCGACGGAGAGGTGGATGTCGACCCGGGCGTCCTCGAAGGCCTCGCGGGTGAGCACGACGTCGCCGGGGTTGTCCTCGACGAGGAGCACCTCCACCGCCCGGCCGCTTCGATCCTGGGTCACGCAAGTCCTCCGACATCGGTGGTGGTCGTGTCGGCGGCGGGTCCGAGCACGGGGAGGCGCACCCGCAGGCGGGCCCCTCCGAGGGGCGAGTCCCCGACGAGCACCTCCCCATCATGGCGCTCGACGACCCGCTGCACGATGGCGAGCCCGATCCCGGTCCCCTCGTAGCGGTCGCGGGAGTTGAGGCGCCCGAAGATCTCGAAGACCCGTTCCCGGAACTCCGGCGCGATGCCGATCCCGGCGTCGTCCACGGCGATCTCGGCCACGGCCTCCGGTCCTGCGTCCACGACCCCGCCGGAGATCTCGACGTGCGGCGGCTCGCCGTCGCGGGTGAACTTGAGGGCGTTCTGGACGAGGTTGAGCAGGACCAGCTCCAGCAGGGCCCTGTCGCCGCGCACCGTCGGGAGCGGGCCGACCTCGACCGAACCGCCGCTCTCCTCCAGGCGTGCGCCCAGGGTGCCGCAGACGGCGTCGGCCACCTCCCCGAGGTCGACGGGGACGACCTCCAAGCGGGTCCGGCCGACGCGGCTGTAGCGGAGCACTGCGTCGATCAGGGCCTGCATCCGCTCGGCCCCGTCGACCGCGAAGTGGACGTACTGGCGTCCGCGCTCGTCGAGGACGTCGTCGTAGCGCTCCTCGATCCGGCGCACGAAGCTCGACACCATGCGCAGCGGCTCCTTCAGGTCGTGGGAGGCGACGTACGCGAACTGCTCGAGCTCCCGGTTGGAGCGCACCAGGTCGACGTTGGCCGCGTCGAGGGCGACGGTGCGCTCGCGGACCCGGTCCTCGAGCTCGGCGTTCAGGTCGGCCAGCTCCGCGTTCAGGGCGAGGAGCGCGTCACGGGCGTCGGCCTCGGAGGCGAGCCGATCGCCCTCCATGCGCTCGATGCGCCACCCGATGGCGACGAGCACGACGCCGACGACGACGACCGAGACGGTGGCGGTGTAGGCGAGGACGAGCTCGGGCGAGTCGAGCAGCCCCACCGTCTCGAGCAGCTGGACCGACAGGTCGCTGACCAGGAGCGCGCCGAGCACGACGGGGATCGTTCGGCGGGCCGTGAGGCCTCCGGGGCCCCGGGCCACGAGCAGCCGGAACGTGCCCTCCCGGGTGGCCAGGGTCAGGCCGGCGAGGCCGAGGACCGTGAAGGCGAGGGCGGTGTGGAGTGCCATCTCGGTGGCCGAGCCGAGGCCCACGGTGCTCGACACCCGGAAGGCGTAGCCGCTGAGGGCGAGGAAGGCGAGGGTGCTCGATCCCAGCACCAGGGATCGCTCGATGCGCCGGCCGGGCGCGCCGCCGACCACGGCGGCCACGCGCCCGGCGCCGAGCGCCGAGAAGCACAGGGCGGTGTTCAGGCCCATGCGCCCGGGGAAGCCGCCGGGCCGGGTCGCGGGGTCGTCGACCAGGAGCTCGTCGATGCCCAGCTCGAGGCCGAGCGCGTACTCGAGCACGGTCGCGGCCCCGAGGGCGAGACCGAGGGCACCGAGCACGGCGCTCGCACGAGCCGTCCGGCCGTCGGCGAGGGCGAGCGCGCCGCCGACCAGGACGAAGCCGACCGCGGTGTTGGCCTTCATCGACTCGAGGTCGGGGTGCACCCGGGTCACGAGGTCGACGCCCCCGAACCACCCGACGACGAGGACGAAGGCCCCGAGCGCGGCCACCGCGCCGGCGCTCAGGACGCGGGTGCGCTCGAGCCGGGACGCGACGAGCACGTCGACCTGTCCGAGCTCGGGGGATCCGTCCGCCACCCGGTCAGGCTCGCGCAGCCCGGAAGGCGACCGCCACGGGCACCAGGAGGGCGAGCACGGCCAGGAGCGCGAGGGGGATCGGCACCCCGCCGTCGGCGGCTCCCGGGACCTCCACGGTGCCGTCGTCGGGCGCACCGCCCCCGGGCACGGGGACGGCGCCGGCGCCGTCCAGGTCCAGCACGACGGTGGCCGTGCGCTCGACGGCACCGCTGCGCAGGGTGACCTCCGCGGTCCACGGCCCGGCACCCACGCCGGCGGGGACGTCGAAGCCGACGGCACCGGCGTCGAGCGGGGCGAGCGTGACGGTGGCGCGGGACGTGGTCCGGGTCGCGGCCGGATCGTCGAGCGCGAGGGAGCCGGACAGGTCGACGGCCCGGGCACCGGTGTTCGTGACCTCGGCGAGCACCTCGTGGCCCGTGGCGGTCGGCTGCACGAGCAGCCGGTCGATCCGGAAGTCGGTGACGGGCTCCGCGTCGTCGCCCACCGACAGGTAGGCGCGCACGCCGACCCGGGACCGGACGGTGACGGTGCCCCGCCTCGCCGGCGGGGGCTCGGCCCACACGACGGCGTACCGCTCGCCCGGCGACGCATCGGCGGGGACGACGATGCGGACCGTGGCCAGGACCTCGCCGCCGGCGGGCACCTCGACCGTCGCCGGGGTCACGGTGGTCCAGGACGCGAGGTCGTTGACCACGATCCCCTCGGGTGGGGACCAGGTGCCGTCGACGATGCGGGAGGCGGACGGGGCCAGGTCGACGGGGAGGTCCGCGGCGGTCGTGTTGGTGATCCGGATGCGCCGCTCGATGACGGCCCCGGGTGCCACGTGGTCGACGATCGCCGTCCGGGCTCTCGGGTCGTCCCTGCGGTCCTCGGGGGCGTCGACGAGCGCGATGCCCACGGTGCCGTCGGGCTGGGTCGTGCCCGCCTCCTGGGCCGGCGCCGCCGAGGGGTGGAGCAGGCCCGCGAGGGCCACGACGACGAGCGCGGCACGGGCCACCACGGCACGGGCGCCGCGCCGGGGCGGTGGACGGCGGATCGCTCGGGTCACGGGCCGGGCAGCCCGGTCAGCTCACCGAGTGGGTGATCGTGCCGGCGTAGGTCCCGGCCGCCTGGCCGGGCAGGAGCGTCATGGTCAGCGTGGGGTTCCAGGTCACCGAGTTCGACCCGTTCCCGGCGAAGGCGACCGTGGCGCCGACCGCGAGCGTCCCGGCCGTCGGGGTGGCGACGCCGACGCCGCTGGTGACCGAGGGGACCGCGGTGTAGGTGATGGCGGTGTTCGCGACGCGGTGGGTCGTGACGTTGGCGGGGTCGGCCCCGGCGCCCTGGAGGTCGAAGTGGGTGCCGGTCGCCGTCGCCGTCCACGTGGCGACGGGCGCGGCCCGACCGTCGGTGACGGTGACCGTGCCGAGCGAGGGCGTGAAGCTCGTCGTCCCCGACGACACCGAGCCGAGGTCGACGGTGCTCGCCGGCGGGGTGATCGACAGCGAGCCGGCCGCGGTGATCGTGAACGTGGCATCCGTGTCGACGGCGCTCGCCGAGGGCGCGACGAGGAGCGCCGCGCAGGTGAGCGAGCTGCAGATGAGAGCGAGTCGTGCTCGTCGCACGAGTACCTCCGTGGTCGTCCGGGTCGTCTGGGACGTCCGGGTCGTGTGGGGCCGTCCGGGTCGTCCGGGTCGGCTGTCCTCCCGATCGGCCGATCGGCGCTCGAGTGGAGGCGTTCGGGGTGGCCTCATCGGGCCAGGGCGCGCGCCACCCGAGCTCGGTCAGCCGGCGAGCGCAGCGAGGATGTGTCCCTGGGTCTCGACGGCGCGCTCGCGGAGCGA
>CAZCEZ010000027.1:0-14474 GCA_964497795.1 uncultured Acidimicrobiaceae bacterium
TGATGTTCTCCAGCGCCGTCATGTGCGGGAACAGGTTGAAGTGCTGGAACACCATCCCGATGTCGGAGCGCACGTCCCGGATGTGGCGCTCCCCGGCCGGCTTCAGCCCGTCGCCGTGGGCCTCGTGGTACAGGTGCCGACCGCCGACCTCGATGGTGCCGGCGTCGATCCGCTCCAGGGTCATGATCACCCGGAGGATGGTCGTCTTGCCCGAGCCGGACGGGCCGATGATCACGACGCGCTCGCCGGGGTCGACGTCGAGGTCCAGCTCGCGCAGCACGACGTTGGACCCGAAGGCCTTCGTCACGCCGCGCATGCGGACCCCGGCGGCGCCGGTCGGGGCGGTGGTGTCAGGTGCGCTCATACTCGATCCTCTCCTCGAGGCGGCGGACGAGCCACGCCGCCGGCAGGCTGACCAGGAGGAACCCGATCCCGGCCAGGATGTAGGGCTCGGTCGGTCGGAAGTCCTCGGAGCGCACCTGGTTGGCGAAGAACAGGACGCCGGGGACGGCCAGGATGAACCCGAGCGGGGCGTCCTTGAACCCGGCCACGAGGTAGTTGCCGAGGGCGGGCAGGACGTTGGGGACCGCCTGGGGGATGATGATCCTCGTCCAGGCCGTGACCGGGCCGATGCCGAGGGAGGTCACGGCCTCCCACTGGCCCTTCGGGACGCTGTTGATCCCGGCCCGGTAGGCCTCGGAGCAGTAGGTCGCGTAGTGCACGCCGAGGCCGATGGTGAGCACGATCACCGGCTCCAGGGAGACGCTGTCGCTGGCCCGGACCAGCGCCTGGAGGAAGAACAGCTGGACGAGCAGCGGCGTCGACCGGATGAACTCGATCACGAGCGCGAACGGCCACCTGATCCACCGGCGACGGGACCGGCGCCCGAGCGCCAGGACGAACCCGAGGGTGACCGCGACGGTGAAGCCGAGCACCGTGGCCTTGGCGGTCACGAGGAGGCCCTGCCACATCAGCGGGACCATGTGCCAGAAGTACATCCAGTCGAAGCTCTCGGTGCCCTCGGCCGTCATCCGGGTCCGGAAGAAGGAGCGCTCCTCGACGCCGAAGATGAGGAAGGCGTAGAGGGCGAGGACGGCGGCGAGGGGGAGGAGGACCTCGGGGCGGCGGTACCACGCCCGGTGGGGCCGGTACTGGACGACGGTCGGGACCGGCTCGTCGGTCCCGTCGGCCCCGTCCGGTGCGGTGGGCGCCGTCATCGGGCACCCGCCGCCTCGGCGCCGGTGTCGGCATCGGCGTCGGCGTCGGCGACGATGGCCTCGCCGCCCCGGTAGCGCCGCTCGAGGCGCCGCTCCAGGAGGCGGAACACGCCGTTGATCACCTGGGCGAGCACGAAGTACAGCAGCAGGACGTTCACGTACAGCACGGTCAGGTCGGCGGCCGACGCGTCGAACAGCTGCTGCTGGCGGATGTTGCGCGTCGTCTGCATGACGTCGGTGACGCCGATCAGGCTGACGAGCGCCGTGCCCTTGAGGATCTCGATGGTGAGGTTGCCCATCGGCGGGAGGATGAGGCGCATGGCCTGGGGGAGCACGACGTGGCGGAGGCGCTGGGTCGGGCTGAGGTTCAGCGCGACCGACGCCTCGATCTGGCCGCGGGGCACCGCCTGGATGGAGCCGCGGACGATCTCGGCGCCGTAGCCGCCCATGTTGATCCCGAGCGCGATGGTGGCGAGCAGGATCAGGGACGACTGGTCGACCTCCAGGATGATCGGGACCGCGATGGCGATCACGAACAGGAGGACGATGGAGGAGATGCCGCGGGCGATCTCCACGTAGACGAGGGCCGCACCCCGGATCCAGCGGCGCTCGGACAGCCGGGCCACGCCGAAGACGAGCGACAGGGCCAGGCCGAGCAGGAACGAGTACACGAGGATCTGGACGGTCACCCAGGTGCCCTCGCGGAGCAGGTCGTACTGGCTCGGTTCGAGCAACCAGGTGTCCACGGCGCCTCCTCTCGGTGCCCGGTGCGGGAGCGGTCGCCCGGACCCCGGGGCCGCACGTGGCGGCCCCGGGGTGCACGGACGGTCGGATCAGCCGACGAAGTCCTCGAAGACGAGCTCGTTGGCCTTGGCGACGTCCTCCTCGGAGAGGAGGTCGTAGGACGTGATGATCTCGGTCGTGGTGCCGTCGGCGCGGAGGTCGTTCAGCACCTCGTTGAAGGCGTCACGGAAGTCCTGGTCCTCCAGGCGGAACCCGTAGGCGCCGCAGGGGAGGGTCTCCTCGCCGTCCTCGTCGACGGGGAAGAACGGCTCGACGGCCTCGATGCCGCCGCGGGCCGCGACCTGGGTCTGGACGGTGGCCGCGGTGCCGGTGACGGCGTCGACCTCGCCCGCCTCGAGGGCGGAGTACATCGAGTCGATGTCGGCGAAGACCTCGAGCTGGTCGTCGGGGACGCCGGCGTTCTCGGCGTAGCCGACCTCGGCGGTGCCCGACGCGACGGCCAGGCTCAGCTCCGGGTCGTCGACGATCGACTGGTAGTCCACGATCCCGGCCGGGTTGCCCTCGGCCACGGCGAGCGACTCGGCGATGCAGTAGTCGGGGTCGGAGAACAGGATCTGCTCGGCCCGGTCCGGCGTGATGTACATGCCGGCGGCGATCAGGTCGAACTGGCCGGCCTGGAGCCCGCCGATGAGCTGGCCGAACTCGACGACCTGGGCGTCGATCTCCTCGATGCCCAGCTCGGAGAGGACGGCGGCGGCCACGTCGGGGGCGAAGCCGGTCGGCTCGCCGTCGTCGCCGACGAAGCCGAACGGGGCCTCGTTGGCGATGCCGATGGTGATGGAGCCCTCGGCCTGCAGCTCGGCGAGCAGGCCGGTGGCCTCCTCGCCCTCGTCGGCGTCGCCCGTGGTGTCCTCCGGGGTCTCGCCGGCGTCGCCCTCGTCGGCGGCGGTGTCGTCGTCGTCGCTGCCGCACGCGGCGAGCAGCATCAGCAGCGCGGCCAGGAGGCCGAGCAGGCGCAACGGGGTGCGCGAACGGGTGGTGGATGCGGTCATGCGAACGCTCCTGTCAGGGGTGGGATGTGCGTCGAGCCAGGCGACCTGCGCACCACCCCGACCGGCACCCGGGCTGGCGGCCTCGGCGCTCGACGTCGGGACGGCGCACCGAACACAGGGGTGCCCTGCGACGGTCGACGGCGTCGGGACCAGCCCTAGCAGTCGTGGCGCGACGGCGCCAGCACGTGTCCGGTCCGTCCGCTCCGCCCGCGACGGGACGCGGGCGACCGGTTCGGGGACGCCCGGGGCCCTACGCGGCGGTCACGGCCCGGACGCGGCGCAGCACCTCGTCCTCGCCGAGCACGCCCGCGACCTGGTCCAGGCTCGGGCTCCGGCCCGATCCGGTCAGCAGCACGCGGACGATGTTCGACGCCTCCCGCATGGTGCCGTGGAACGCGTCGGGGTCGGCCTTGTGGGCCTTGCGGTCGAGGGCGAAGCCGTGGCGCTCGGCGAGGTCCCGGACCTGGTCGAACCAGGTGTCGGAGGCCGTGTCGGCGTCGTACCCGTCGGCCAGGTCGGTGGCGAAGGCGACGACGACCTCGGGCGGCACCCCGAGGAAGCGCTCGTCGGCGGGGTCGTCCACGACGGCGAAGAGCTCGGGGAAGAAGAAGCCGTAGGCGTCGCGGAACACCGACCACTTCACGATGTCCTTGCGGATGCGGTCGGTGTCGATCCGGTCGACGTCCACGATCGCCGGCAGCCGGTCCGCGTGCGCGTCGAGGACGGCGGCGAGGTCGGGATCGTGGTCCGCGGCCCAGGCGCGGAGCCGGGCGGCGACCTCGTCGCCCGGGAGGGTGGCGACCAGGTCGGCGGAGACGTCGTCGAGCTTGGGGACGTCGAGGAGCGGGCCGGCGGCGCCGAACTGGTCGAGGACCAGCGGCTCGGCCGCCGCCTCGGCGAAGCCCATGTCGGCGAGACGGCTGTTGGCCAGGCCGCGGAGGTAGTGGCGCACGGCCTCGGCCGGCCAGCCCTCGGCGATCCAGTAGTCGACGCTGGCCTCGGGGTCCTTGCGCTTGGACAGCTTGCGCCGGTTCTTCTGGCCGGTCTTCCCGTCCGGGGCCTTCATGAGCGGCGCCGGGTGGGCGTAGGTGACCGGCTCCCAGCCGAGCGCGTCGAACAGCTGGAGGTGGAGCGGCACCGAGGAGAGCCACTCGTCGGTCCGGGTCACGAGGGTGACCCGCATCAGGTGGTCGTCGACGACGTGGGCCAGGTGGTAGGTCGGCAGCGGCAGCGCCTCGTCGGAGGACTTGCGGAGCACCACGTCGTTGGCGTTGCCGTCGGCCTCGATGCGACCGCGGATCGCGTCCTCGAACGAGGCGCGGCCGGGCTCGTCGGGGGCGCGGAAGCGCACGACGAAGGCGCGCCCCTCGTCGAGGGCGGCGGCGACGTCGGCGGCGGGGCGGTCCCGCCAGATGGCCCACTCGCCCCGGTAGCCGGGGTCGGCGCCGGCGTCGCGCTGGCGCTGCGCCTGCTCGTCGAGCTCCTCCTTGGTGGCGAAGCACGGGTAGGCGAGACCGGCGTCGAGGAGGGCCCGGACGTGGCTGTCGTAGATCGCGGCCCGCTCGGACTGGCGGTAGGGGCCCCACGGCGCATCCGTGCCATCGGTCGGGTCGATGCCGTAGTGAGCCAGGGCCCGGGCGAACTGCTCCTCGGCGCCCTCGACGAGGCGGGCCCGGTCGGTGTCCTCGATGCGGACGAAGAAGGTGCCACCGGTCTGGGCGGCGAGGTCGTGGGCGACCATGGCGGTGTAGACGCCGCCGATGTGGAGCGAGCCGGTGGGGCTCGGCGCGAAGCGGGTGACCAGCGCGCCCTCGGGCAGGTCGCGCGCCGGGTGGCGCTGCTCCCAGACCTCGACGGGCTCGGTGCCGGGCAGCAGGCGGTCGAGGATGTCGGGGGGCAGCGCCATGGCGCCGACGCTACGGGCATCGGCGGGACGCCGGCGAAGTGCTAGCCAAGGGGCGTGACCGACGTTCCCCCCGACGACGACGCCCCCGACGCCGGCCGGTCGGACTTCATCCGCGACAAGATCCGGTCCGACCTGGCCGAGGGCCGCTACGACCGCGTCCAGACCCGGTTCCCGCCGGAGCCCAACGGCTACCTCCACATCGGCCACGCGAAGTCGATCTGCCTGAACTTCGGCCTGGCCGAGGAGTTCGGCGGCACGTGCAACCTGCGCTTCGACGACACCAACCCGGCCGCCGAGGACGTCGAGTACGTGGAGGCGATCGTGGAGGACATCGCCTGGCTCGGCTTCGAGCCGGCGGCCACGTTCCACGCCAGCGACTACTTCGACCAGCTCTACGAGTGGGCCGAGTCCCTCGTCGAGCGGGGCCTCGCCTACGTCGACGACCAGGACGCCGAGACCATCTCGGCCCAGCGGGGCCGCTTCGGCGAACCCGGCGTCGAGTCGCCGTTCCGGGACCGCACCCCGGAGGAGAACCTCGGGCTGCTCCGCCAGATGCGCGACGGCGCCTTCGCGGACGGCGAGAAGGTGCTGCGGGCGAGGATCGACATGGCCCACCCGGTGATGGAGCTGCGCGACCCGGTGCTGTACCGGATCCGGCGGGTGCCCCACCAGCGCACCGAGGAGCGCTGGATCCTGTACCCCACCTACGACTGGGCGCACGGCCAGAGCGACGCCATCGAGGGCGTGACGCACTCGCTGTGCACGCTCGAGTTCAAGAACCACCGTCCGCTCTACGACTGGTGCCTCGACCACCTCGACCTGCCCCACGACCGGCCCGAGCAGACCGAGTTCGCCCGCCTCAACCTCACCCACACCTTCATGTCGAAGCGGAAGTTCCGTCCGCTCGTCGAGGACGGCACGCTCGACGGCTGGGACGACCCGCGCCTGTCGACGCTGCGCGGCATGCGCCGCCGGGGCTACCCGCCCGAGGCCATCCGGGCCTTCATCGAGGAGATCGGCGTCGGCACCACGAACTCCACGGTCGAGATCGAGCTGCTGGAGTCCCACGTGCGCCGCCACCTCAACGCCACGGCGCTGCGACGCATGGCCGTGCTCGACCCGATCAGGCTCGTCATCACCGACTGGCCCACCGACGACGCCGGCGAGCCCGTCGTGGTCGAGCTCCCCCAGGTGAACAACCCGGAGGACGAGTCGGCGGGGGAGCGGATGGTCCCCTTCTCCGGCGAGCTGTGGATCGAGCGCGACGACTTCATGCTCGACCCGCCCAAGAAGTTCTTCCGCCTGTCGCCGGGCACCGAGGTGCGCCTCCGCGGCGGCTTCTTCGTGACGGCGACCGACGCCGTCACCGACGACGACGGCCGCGTCGTCGAGGTCCGGTGCACGCACGACCCCGAGACCCGCGGCGGCCAGGCCCCCGACGGGCGGAAGGTGAAGGCGACCATGCACTGGGTGTCGGCCGCCCACGCCGTCGAGCGGACCGTCCACCTCTACGACCGCCTGTTCACCGACCCGCACCCCGGGGCCGACGGCGCCGACCCGATGGCGTCGTTGAACCCGGCGTCGCGCGAGACGGTGACGGCGATGTGCGAGCCCGCCCTCGCCGAGGTCGATCCCGGGCAGGTCGTGCAGTTCGAGCGGCTCGGCTACTTCGCCGCCGACCCCGACGACGCCTCGGTGTTCCACCGCACGGTCGGCCTGCGCGACGAGTGGGCGAACATCCAGAAGCGCAAGGCCCAGGGCAAGGGCTGAGCCGGCGTCCGGCGGGCGGGCCGAGGCCCGTCGCCGCCGGTCAGGACCGCGTCACGGGAGGCCGGGTCGAGGGTTCACCGGTGGGAAACACCCCGGTCACGGACCCTCCGTAGCGTCCCGCAGGTGGACGGTTCCCGCCTGACCGTCACCCACGGGGGTGCCGCACCGGACGGCCCCGCCGCGCCCGGTCCTCCCGGTGCCGGGCTCCGCCGCCTCGTCGACCCCTTCGTGGGCACCGAGCCCGCCGACCTGCCGCCGCCGTCGCCGCTGGCTGCGTCCTGGTGGTGGCCGAAGCCGGCGATCGGCAACACCCACCCGGGGGCCTGCCACCCGCTCGGCATGGTGTCGGTCGCCCCGTACTCCGGCGCCTACCCGACGGGCTACGGGCGCTGGGACAGGTGCACCGAGGGCCTCCCTGCGCCGCTGCACGACCGCCCCGTGGCCTCCGGCTTCACGCACTTCCAGCAGTCCGGCACCGGCGCGATCCGCAAGTACTACAACTACGTCCGGGTCACGCCGATGGTCGTGCCCCTCGACGACCTCGGCACCACGTGGGACCTCGAGGACGAGGCTGCGGGTCCTGGCTGGTACCGCGCCCGCCTGGCGAGCGGCATCGAGGCCGAGGTGACGGCCGGACCGAAGTCGGCCGTGCACCGCTACACGTTCCCGGCCTGCGACTCGAGCCGGATCGTGGTCGACCTGTCCCTCGGCGGCCTGGCCATCGAGCACGGGCGGACCGTGCCCTCCGCGGTCTCCATGCAGGTCCTCGGGCACGGCCGGGCCCGGGCCGAGCTGGTCGTCGAGGGCGTGCCGCTGGCCGTGCACCTCGAGCTGGACCTGCCCGGTGCCGGCGAGGTCGACGGCGGCCCGCTCGAGTGGCGCCAGATGCTGTGGCACGACCGGCGCCTCATGCCGGGCGGTTCCCGCCTCGACCTCGAGGCCATCCGTGAGACGACGCTGCGGAGCTTCGGCTTCGTGTTCCTGGGACCCACCACGGCCGGTCAGTCCGTCGAGTTGGAGCTCGGCTTCTCGCTGCGGGGCCCGGCCCAGGCCGAGGCCAACCTGCGCGCCGACCTCGGGGCCCGCCCCCGGTCGCTGGCCCGGCGCCGGGTGGCGACGGAGGGCGCGTGGGACGAGCACCTCGACCGCATCCGCGTCGAGGGCGGCACGCAGGAGCAGCGCGGGGTGTTCGCGACCGCGCTCTACCACTCCCTGCTCAAGCCGTGCGTGGCCCCCGACGAGAGCCCGTTCTGGGACCGGGCCGGTCCCTTCGTGTTCGACGTCGCCACCATGTGGGACATCTACAAGACCCAGCTCCCGCTGCTCCTGGCCATCGCGCCGGACACGGCGTCGGAGGTCCTCCAGGCGCTCCTGCGGGTCGCGGAGGAGGAGGGCAACCTGCCCATCGGCTACCGGATGGCGCGCGGTGCCGACCGCTTCTTCCGGCAGGCCTCCGCACTGGTCCACACGGCGCTGGCCGACGCCGCGGCCGCCGGGGTGCGGGGCATCGACTGGGAGCTGGCCCTGCTGCTCATGCACAACGACCTCCGCCGCACCTACGGCGAGGACTTCCTCGAGCGGGGCGTGGCCCACCCCGTGACCCACACCCTCGACCTCGCCTTCGGGTACCACTGCACCGCCCAGGTCGCCCGGAGGATCGGCGACGACGTGCTCGCCGACCGCCTCGACGACCTCGCCGCCGGGTGGGTCCGCGCCTTCGACGCCGACACGGGACTGCTCGTCGACTCGACCTTCTACGAGGGCGGCCGCTGGAACTACTCGTTCCGGCTCCTCCACGACATGGCGGCCCGCGTCCGGCTCGCCGGGGGAGAGGCCCGCTTCGTCGGCCTGCTCGACCGGTTCTTCGGCTTCGACGCCGTGGCCGCCGGCGAGGCCCCGCCGCCCCGCCCCGGCCGGGACCCGGGGGCGGCCGAGCTCGCGGCCGGGTACGCGCTCGACCGCTTCGAGGGCCTGAACAACGAGCCGGACATGGAGGCCCCGTGGGCCTACCACTGGGCCGGGCGACCGGACCGGACCGCCGAGGTCGTGCACGCCGTGGTCCACCACGTGTTCGGTCCGGGTCGGGGTGGCCTGCCCGGCAACGACGACTCCGGCGGGCTGTCGTCCTGGTACGTGTGGGCCAGCACCGGCCTGTTCCCCGTCGCCGGCCAGGGCCTGTTCCTGGTCGGGCCCCCGGCCTTCCCCGGGGTGGAGGTCGACGTCCGCGGCGGGACCTTCCGGATCGAGACGCACGGCTTCGCCCCGGTCGGTCCGGGCACGCCGCCCCAGCACGTCCAGCGCGCCTGGCTCGACGGGGTCCCCCTCGACCGCACCCACCTCCACCTCGCCGAGGTCCACGACGGGGCGACGCTCCGCCTCGACCTCGGACCCGAGCCCGGCGACTGGGGCCGCGCCTCGCGCCCCCCGTCCCGACCCCGCACCACCGCCGGGCCGTGACGGCCCCCGCACCCGAAGGAGGCACGCCCGTGGCTGCCACCCCCGTCGTCCCCGACCTGCACCGCCGTCCGGTCCACGAGGGTCGGCCCCGCCGGAGGCTCGTCGTCGTGGTGCGCGCCGACCCGGTGATCTGCGGGCACTCGGGCGAGGCCCGCAACCTGGCCGAGACGGCGGTCGAGCGCGGCTTCGACGACGTCCGGATCGTCACGTGGCCGCTGGGTGCGCTGGAGGCGAGCGGGCTGCCGCTCAAGCCCCTCGACGGGGTCCTCGACTACTCGCCGGGCATCACCGTGGAGCGCCCCGCCCCGGTCGGGGACTACAAGGTCCCCGACGGTCGGTGGACCGCGGGCATCGTCGGCCGCCTCGTCGAGCTGTTCACCGACGGCGTGCCCACGGTCTGCCTGTCGCTCTACCTGCACCCCCACACGTCCTGCGTCGTGGAGGCCGTGCGGATCGCCCGCGCCACCGGCCTGCCCGTCCGCGTGACCACGATCGCCGAGGCCGTCGGCTCCGACGTCACCAACGTGGTGCGCACGGCCGTGGACCGGGGGGCGTGGGGTGCGGCTGCAGCCACCCTGGCCACGTACCTCGCCAACGACCACGTCGTCGCGGTGTCCGACTACACGCGCCGTCTGATCCTGCAGGCGGCGGCGACCGTGGACGCCGCCCTCGGCACCTCCTTCGCCGGCACCTGCGAGACCCGGGTCCGGGTGTCGTACCCGGCCGTGGACACCGACGCCTTCCTCGACCCCGACCCGCTCGCCGTCGACCGGGCCTGCGCGGCGCGGGGCCTCGAGTCGGGGCGGTACGTGCTGTTCCTGTCGCGCCTCACGCCGGCCAAGGGCGTCGACGACCTGATCGACGGCTACCGGCGGGCCGCGTGCCGGCACCTGGTCCCGCTCGTCGTGGCCGGCACCGGCCCCGCAGCGGCCGAGCTCCGGGCCCAGGCCGGTCGGGCCGTGCCCGACGACGGGACCTTCGTGTTCCTCGACGACGTCGGCGACGCCGAGAAGCGCCTCCTCATGGCGGGTTGCGCCGCCTACGCCCTGCCCTCCAAGCCCCGGCCGGAGTTCGTCGAGACGTTCGGGATCGCCCTGGTCGAGCAGATGCTCAGCGGCGGCGGACCGGTCATCACCACCGCCACGGGCGGCATCCCCGAGGCGGTCGGCGACACCGCCTACGTCGTCCCGGCCGGCGACCCCGTCGCCATCGCCCGCGCCCTCGACGACGCGGTGCTCGAGCTCGACGCCGTCGGTCGCCGGGTGCTGGCCGACAAGGCCCGGGCCCACGCCCTCGCCTTCGACCGGCGGCGCGTGTTCGACGCCCTCCTCGCCCCGGTCGCGGTCCCCGTGGCCTGACCCCCGGACGGCGCCGGCGGGGCCGGACCCCGCCCCCGGTCCGGGGTCAGCCCAGCTCGGCCACGGCGGCGGCCAGCGCCTCGCCGTCCACGTCGACGGCCAGCCACGTCGGGTTGTCGCCGCCGCCGGGGTCGGGCGCCGAGGTGGCGACGACGAGGACGCCGGCGTCGGCCGCGTGCTCGAGCACTGGCCGCTCGTCGGGCCCGAGCACGACCGAGAAGGTGCAGCGGACCGGCGTCGAGCACGACACGGTGACGGCGAGGCCGCTCCCGGGCGCCGGCGCCAGGTAGGTGGTGACGTCGCCCACGCCCTCGACGGCGTGGACCCGGGCGAGGTCGGCGACGTCGGGGCGGTCGGAGGCATCCACCAGCACCACGGGCAGCACCTGCCCGCCGGCCACGGTCATCCCGGTCTCGATCAGGGGCAGCGGGTCCACGGCGCCGAGTCTCGCCCGCCGGCGCGGAGCGACCAACGCGCCCCGCTCAGCGGGCGGGCAGCGAGGCGAGCAGCTCGGCCTGGCCGCCGGCCTCGGGCCCGGCGAGGGGTCGGTGCGCAGCGACGTGGGCGACGGCCTCGGCCACCGGCCGGCCGGCTCGCACGAGCACGGCGGCCGCCACCGTCCCGGCCCGTCCGATCCCCGCCGCGCAGTGGACGACGACCGGGCCGCCGGCGCGGAGGTGGGCGTCGATCCGGTCCACGAGGGCCACCGCGACGTCGACCGGGGGCGCGGCGAGGTCGTGGACCGGGTGCCACCAGGCCCGGGCGTCGCCGCCCCGCAGCCAGCGCAGGTACCCGTCGTAGCGGTGGGTCAGCTCGTGGGCCTCCACCAGGCAGACGACGCGCACGTCCGACGGCGCCACGCCCTCGGCGGTCGACACCTCGGCCAGGACGGCCTCGTGGTCGGGGCCGATGCGGTGCTTGCCGCACAGCCACAGCCCCGCACCGACGTCGGGCACGGGCACCCGGTCCAGGCCGCCGTCGGCGGATCTCGGTCCCCAGCGTCCGACCACGGTCGGGACGGTAGCCGGGTCCACAGGTGGCACGGCGTGTGCCACGATCGTCGGGACGAGGGGCTGGACGGCAGGGTGCCGCCGGCCCGGGGGACGAGAGACGAGAGCCGGAGGGTGGCCATGTCCACGACCGAGACGACACCGGACGAGGTCATCGCCGACCTGTTCCTGACGCCCGAGGGCATCGCCGATCCCGCGCCCCGCTACCACCGGCTGCGGGACCTGGCGCCCGTGCACCGCTCGGGCACCGGTGCCGTGTTCCTGACCCGGTTCGAGGACTGCAACGAGGTCCTGCGCGACAACCGGTTCGGCAAGGCCCAGCGCGACGGCGGCTCCCTCATCCCCAACGCCGACTCCGAGGCCAGCGAGTACCGGCTCGAGCAGCAGCGGCGCTTCGGCGACCAGCCGCGGTCGATGCTGTTCCTGAACCCGCCCGACCACACCCGCCAGCGTCGCCTCGTGTCCCGGGCCTTCACGCCCCGTCGGGTCGCGGCCATGCGGGAGACCATCGCCGAGCTGTCGTCGCGCTGCGTCGCCGACCTGCGCGCCGCCGGCGAGGGCGACCTGCTCGACCTGGTCGGCTTCCCGCTGCCCGTCGCCGTGATCGGCGCCATGGTCGGGGTCCCCGAGGCCGACTGGCCCCGGTTCCGCCGCCTCATCACCACCTCCGCCGCCGCCATCGAGCCGACGGCCACCGTCGAGGACCTCAAGGCCGCCGAGGAGACGAACGCCGAGACCTGGACCTACTTCCGGGCCCTGGTCGCCGAGCGGCGGGCGCGCCCGCAGGACGACCTGCTGTCCGACCTGATCGCGGTCGAGGAGGCCGGCGACCAGCTCTCGGAGTCCGAGGTCATCGTCGTGGCCACGCTGCTGTTCGCCGCCGGGTTCGAGACGACGACCAACCTGATCGGCAACGGGATGGGCGCCCTGCTCCGCAACCCCGACGAGATGGCCCGCCTGTGGGACGACCCGTCGCTGCTGCCGACCGCGGTGGAGGAGATGCTGCGCTGGGACTCCCCGGTGCAGTTCGACACCCGCACCGCCCTCGAGCCCGCCGAGCTGGCCGGCGAGCCCGTCGAGGCGGGGACCCGCGTCGTCACCCTGCTCGGGGCGGCCAACCGCGACCCGGACCACTTCACCGACCCGGACCGCTTCGACGTCGCCCGGGACGAGGGCGCGCCGATGTCGTTCGCGTCGGGCATCCACTACTGCCTGGGGGCCAACCTGGCCCGCGTCGAGGGCCAGGAGGTGTTCGGTGCGCTGCGCGACGCGTTCTCCCACATCGAGCTGGCCGGGGACCTCGTGCAGCGGCCCCGCATGACGCTGCGGGGCTACGAGGCCGTCCCGGTGCGGGTCACGCCCCGCTGACCGGAACCGGCCACGCAACCGCCTCGCGGCCGTCGACCCTCAGGGTCGGTCGCCGAACTCGGGGCGCTCGGTCCGGGTGCGCTTGAGCTCCCAGAACCCGTCGATCGACATCATCGTGGACAGGGCGTCCCACAGGTCGAGGCTGTCCTCGGTCGGGGGAACCCGGGTGATGACCGGGCCGAAGTAGGCGCCTCGATCGCCGCCCCGGGTCGGGGTGGAGATGATGGGCGTGCCCACGTCCTGGCCGGTCAGCTCGAGGCCGGCCTCCATGCGCCGCCGGATCTCCTCGTCGAAGCCGGGATCGTCGGCCGCCGCGGCCAGCGACGGGTCGAGGCCGACGGCGGAGAGGGCGTCGGCTGGGTCGAAGGGCCGGTCGCGGTCGTGGTGGATGCGGCGCCCGTACTCCCAGTAGAGCCGCTCGTAGGCCGAGCGCCCGTCCTCGTCGTCGGGGAGGTCGGCGGCCCGCACCGCCTCGAGCACCCGCAGCAGCCGGTGCGTGAAGAAGTAGTGCGGGTGGGCGTCGGAGCCCTCCTCGGGCTCGTTCTTCAGGAACAGGGAGATGGGCTGCCACGTGATGGACAGGCCCCGGTGCGGTCGCACCTCGTCGACGACCCAACGGGCCGTCACCCAGCACCACGGTCAGATGGGGTCGATCCAGAACTCGACGTCGGTGGGGGTCCCCTCGGTGCCTGCCATGGACCCAGTGTGCCGGGACGGGGCGTCGTCCCCACCCGGGCCCGGATCCCGCGGGATGCGGCCGCGGGTGGGCACCGCCCGTAGCGTCGGCGGGCGTGACCGGGGTCGAGATCGCCGTCGTGCTCGGCGCCTCCCTCGTGGGCGCCTTCGTCAAGGCGGTCACCGGCATGGGGTACCCGCTGATCGCCGTGCCGCTGATCTCGCTCGTGCTCGGCGTCGACGACGCCGTCGTGCTCGTCGCCGCGCCGAACATCACGGCCAACGCCCTGCTGTGCTGGGAGGCCCGCGACGCCCGGCACGAGGTCCGCGACCTCCCCGCCCTGCTCGTCTCCTCGGTCCTCGGCGCGGTCGTGGGCACGGCGCTGCTGGTGTCGCTGCCCGAGGAGCCGATCCTGCTCGCCCTGGTGGCCACGATCGTCGCCTTCGTCGTGAGCTACCTGCGCACGCCCGAGCTGCGCCTGGCCGAGGCCACCACCCACCGGTGGGCGCCGGTGGCCGGTGGCCTGGCCGGCGTCATGCAGGGCGCCGTCGGCGTGTCCGGGCCGGTCGTGGCCATGTGGCTCCACGGCTACCGGCTGCGGGCCAGGGCCTACGTGCACGCTGCGACGGCGATCTTCGGCGTGTCCGGCACCATCCAGCTGGCCCTCCTGGTCGGGGCCGGTGAGCTGACCCGTGAGCGGGCCGCGGTCAGCGCCCTGGCCTTCGTGCCGGTGCTCGCCATGCTCCCGGTCGGCTCCCGGCTCCGCGACCGCCTCGGCGGTCGGGGCTTCGAGCTCGCCGTGGTCGGCGTGCTCGTGGCCAGCGGCGCGGCGCTCGTCGTGCGGGTGCTGGGCTGATCCCGGCGGGTGCTGGGCTGTTCCCGGCGGGTGCTGGGCTGTTCCCGGCGGGTGCTGGGC
>CAZCEZ010000027.1:14574-14645 GCA_964497795.1 uncultured Acidimicrobiaceae bacterium
GCGGGTGCTGGGCTGTTCCCGGCGGGTGCTGGGCTGTTCCCGGCGGGTGCTGGGCTGTTCCCGGCGGGTGC
>CAZCEZ010000027.1:14745-38434 GCA_964497795.1 uncultured Acidimicrobiaceae bacterium
TGGGCCGGCCGCAGCGCCGGGGGGCCGGGCGGGCACCGCCGTCCCGCCTAGCGTCGCCGGCGGTGCCGTCCGCGGGTGGGCGGACGCCACGACCCCAGAGGAGACGACCATGACGATCCGACGACTGCTCGCCGCGCTCGCGGCCTGCGGGCTGCTGCTCGCCGCGTGCGGCGACGACGGCGACGGTGGTGGCGGCGGCGAGTACGCCGACGCCCTCGCCGACTCCATCCGCGAGGACGAGGAGGTGCCCTTCAGCGACGACGAGGTCGACTGCCTCGCCGGTCGGCTCGTCGAGGCCGTCGGCGGCGCCGACGCCCTCGAGGAGGCCGGCATCTCGCCCGACGACCTGCGCGACTCCGAGGACATCGCCGACCTCGACCTCGACCCCGACGACATCGACCCGGAGGCCGTCGCCTCGTCCTTCTCGGACTGCGACATCTCCTTGGCCGAGCTGATCCTGGCCGAGGCCGGCGACGACGTGCCCGAGGAGGCGCGCCAGTGCGTGACCGAGGCCCTCGACGAGGACGCGCTGGCCGACTTCTTCGCCCGGACCCTCATCGAGGGCGAGTCCGACGACGAGCTGCCGCCCACGGTCATGGAGGACCTCTTCGCCTGCCTGACCGGCTGATCCCCGGGCCGACGACGATCCCGCGGACGATCGCACCCGGCCCTCCGGGGCCGGGTGCGGCGCGTCTGTGCTGAGATGGCCGCCATGCCACTGGGACAGCAGGGACGGGACGTCGACGAGGTCATCGCCGACCTCGAGGCCAAGCGGGACGGGGACGTCCGCTGGTCCGACGGGCGGGCCTTCGGGATGGTCTACGACGGCGGCCCCGGGGTCCACGAGGTCGCCGAGCGGGCCGCCAGGCTGTACCTCCACGAGAACGCGCTCAACACGAAGGCCTTCCCGTCGCTCGGTGCGATCCAGTCCGAGGTCGTCGAGTGGACGGCCGACCTGCTCCACGGCGGTCCCGGCCACGGCGACACGTGCGGCCCCGGGTGCGGCACCGACGGGGCCAAGGGGTTCCTGACCTCGGGCGGGACCGAGTCGATCCTGTGCGGCGTCAAGGCCGCCCGCGAGCGGGGTCGGGCCGAGCGGGGCATCACCGCCCCGAACGTGGTCCTCGCCGAGAGCGCCCACGCCGCCTTCCACAAGGCCGCCCACCTGTTCGGCCTCGAGGTCCGCAAGGTCCCGGTGCGTCCCGACTGGACCGCCGACGTCGACGCCATGGCCTCGGCCGTCGACGACGACACCGTGCTGCTCGTCGGCTCCGCGCCGCAGTACCCCCAGGGCGTCATGGACGACATCCCCGCCCTCGGGCAGGTGGCCATCGACGCCGGCTGCAACCTGCACGTCGACGCCTGCATGGGCGGGTTCGTGCTGCCCTTCGTGGAGCGGCTCGGGCGGGACGTCCCGCCGTGGGACTTCCGGGTGCCGGGCGTCTCCTCGATCTCGGCCGACATCCACAAGCTCGGCTACGCCCCCAAGGGCGTGTCGGTCGTCCTCCACGCCTCCAAGCAGCTGCGGTCGTACCAGACGTTCGTGTTCGACGACTGGCTCGGCGGCTTCTACGCGTCGCCCAACCTGCAGGGCACCCGCTCGGGGCTGCCCATGGCCGCGGCGTGGGCCGTGCTGTCGCACCTGGGCATCGACGGCTACGTGGAGCTGACCCGGACGCTGCTGGCCAACGCCGACCGCATGCGCGAGGGCATCCGGGCCATCGACGGGCTCACCGTCCTCGGCGACCCGACCTACCACCTGATCGCCATGGCCGCCGACCCCGACGCCGGGGGAGAGCCGATCGACGTGTTCGCCCTGGCCGACGCGCTCCAGGCCGAGGGCTGGTACCACGACCGGCAGGGCCCGCCGGACTCGCTGCACTCCACGGTGTCGAACTCCAACGCCGGGGTCATCGAGGACTACCTGGTCGCCCTCGAGCGCTGCGTGGCCCGGGTCCGGGGCACGTCGACCGACGACCGCTCCACGCAGTACGCGACCCTCGAGTAGCGGCACCCGCTCCCGTCCCGGTGGCGGGGTGGGGGAGCGCCCTGCCAGCGTGTCGCCCATGTCGATCGACGAGCAGCCGGCCACCGGTGCCACGGTGGTGGTCCCCGAGCACGCGGTCGGACCGCCCGGCATGGGACACGGGGGCTGGGTCGCCGGCCTGCTGGCCGAGCAGGTCCTCGGACCGACGCCGACGACGGCCTCGGGCGCCGTGCAGGTCACGCTGCGCCGGCCGACGCCGCTCGGCACCGACCTCGACCTCTCGCCCGCCGACGCCGGCTGGGCGCTGATCGGCCCGGACGGCCCGATCGCCGAGGCCGTCCCGACCACCCTCGACCTCGACGTGCCCCCGGCCCCCACCCCCGACGCGGCCCGTGCCGCCGAGGCCGGGTCGCCGTCGCGCTGGGACGAGCGCGGCGTGCACCCGATCTGCTTCGGCTGCGGCCTGGCCCGGGACGACGAGCTCGGCCTCGAGGTCGCGGTCGGTCCGATCCACGTCGGCGACCACGCCCAGGTCGCGGCCCGCTGGCGGCCCTCGGCGGCGCGGGCCGGCGCCGACGGCACCGTGGCGCCCCGCTGGGTCCTGGCCGCCCTCGACTGCCCGGGTGCCATGGCCTGGATCGTCGACGAGGTCCGGGCCGGGCTGCTCGGCCGCATCGTCTACCGCCAGGACCACCCCGTGCCCCTCGGACAGGACCTGGTCGTCACCGGGTGGCGGCTCGAGGCGGAGGGCCGGAAGATGTTCGCCGGGACCGCGCTGGTCGACGCGGCCGGCACGGTGCTCGCCCGGGCCCGGGCCACCTGGTTCGGCTGGGGCTGAGCCCCCACCGGAGGGCGTCGAGGCCCGTCCCGGGCTAGGCGACGACCAGCTCGCCGTAGGTGTTGCAGAGGCCCGACGCCACCACGGCGAGCGAGGCGGCGACCAGCAGCCAGGCGAGGCCGCGCCGCCAGCCGGTGAGGCGACGGGTGCCCGCCACCGGTGCGGGCATGTACCAGTCGGGAAGGAGCCCGGCGTCGCCGGTGGCGTCGGTCGGACGCCACGGCACGGCGCCGTCGGGCACGACGTCGGGGTCGCCCACCGCCGCGAGCGCGTCGAGGGCGAGCTGGTCCCCGGGGTCGTCGGGGTCGAAGGGGCGGTCGGCCCCTGCGTCGGGGGCCCCGGTGCCACGGGCGCTGCGGTCGGCCACGTCGCCGACGGTACCGAGGCCGCGGCGCCCGCGGGCCCCGCCCCGGGGTCCGGGTCCATCCACGGCGGCGATCGCCCCCATCTTTGGACACGGGCGTTTCCAATCGGCACACTCTGTCCATGACGGCCACCGACTCCACCGCCACCGACGGTCCCGCCCTCGAGATCACCGACGCCGAGTTCTGGCGCCGGCCCCTCCAGGCCCGCATGGACGACTTCGCCGCCATGCGCCGGAACGGCCCCTTCACCCCGTGCAGGATCGAGGACACCCTGGGCCTCATCGGCGAGGACATCGAGTTCCAGGCCGTCACCACCTACGACGAGATCGTCGAGATCTCCCGGAAGCCCAAGCTGTTCCAGTCGGGCAAGGGCGCCGTCGCCATCCCCGACATGCCCATCGAGGCCATGGAGTTCTTCGGCTCCTTCATCAACATGGACGACCCCCGCCACGCCCGCCAGCGCGGCATCGTCTCCCGGGCCTTCACCCCCCGCCGGCTGCAGTCGGTCATGGACTCGGTGCAGAGCATCTGCACCGAGGTCGTCGACGGCATCTGCGAGAAGGGCGAGGTCGACCTCGTCGAGTCCCTCGCCGCCCCGTACCCGCTGCTCGTGATCTGCGACATGATGGGCATCCCCCGGTCCGAGTTCCAGACCGTGCTCGACGCCACCAACGTCATCCTCGGCGGCGGCGACCCCGAGTTCGTGGGCGAGGACGTGATGTCGGCCCTCTTCGGTGCCGGGATCACCCTGACCGGCCTGCTCAACGAGGTCGCCGACTTCAAGCGGCGGAACCCCGGCGACGACCTCACGACGGCGCTCATCACCGCCGACGTCGACGAGGACACGATGACCCCCGAGGAGCTCGGGCCGTTCTTCATCCTCCTCGCCGTGGCCGGCAACGACACGACCCGGACCGCCATCTCCTACGCCATGGACTTCCTGACCCGGTACCCGGAGCAGCGGCGCATCTGGCAGGACGACCTCGAGGCCGTGACCCCCACCGCGGTGGAGGAGATCGTCCGCTTCGCCTCGCCCGTGGTCTTCATGCGGCGCACCGCCACCGAGAAGGTCACGGTCGGCGGCCAGGAGTTCGACGAGGGCGAGCGCTTCGTCATGTTCTACGGCGCGGGCAACCGCGACCCGCAGCACTTCGACGACCCCGAGACCTTCGACGTCCGCCGCGACCCGAACCCCCACATCGGCTTCGGCGGTCCCGGCCCGCACTTCTGCCTCGGCGCCCACCTCGCCCGCCGCGAGCTGGCCGTGGTGTGGCACGAGCTGCTCACCCGGCTCCCCGACATCGAGGCCGCCGGCGACCCGGTGTTCCTCGAGGCCGCCGGCGTGCCGCTCGTGGGCGGCATCAAGCGGTTCCCGGTGCGCTTCACGCCCACCGCGCCCGTCGGCGCCTGACGCCCGTCACCGGGCCTCGGGGGCGGTGGCGCCCTCTGGTCCGAGGTGCTAACCAGACCCCAGGGGACGCCGGGGGAAGCAGGCGTCCCACCCAGACCAGAGGAGCGGCCGTGGCCGAGCTGACCCAGATCCCCCTCGTCGAGTACCTCGTGCTCGGCGACGTCCCCCACCTGGTGGCCAACGAGTGCACCTCGTGCGGCGCCCGGTTCTTCGACCGGCGCAACGCGTGCGCGAAGTGCTTCGGCACCGGGTTCCGCCAGGTCGACGTCCCCACCGAGGGGGAGCTCACGTCCTTCACGATCGTCACCTTCGCCGCCCCCGGGGTGCCCGTCCCCTTCGTCGCCGGCATCGTCGACTGCGGCGGCACGAGCGTGCGGGCCAACGTCATCAACACCGAGCCCGACGACGACCACGTGCGCCTGGGGATGAAGCTCCGCCTCGCCACCTACTCGCTGGGCGCGGACGACGACGGCGTGGAAGCGATCGGCTTCGGCTTCGAGCCGTGCTGATGGCGGTCTGCTCCGCAGCGCCGCGTGCCGCCTGCTCGCTGGCGCTCCCGACGGCGGCCGGGACGTGCCGTCCGATGACCACCACCGCTGACCAGTCCCAGGGGGACCTCCGATGAGCACTGACGACATCTACATCCTCGGCATCACCATGACGAAGTTCGGGAAGCACCCGGACCTCGACGTGGTCGACCTCGGCGCCCAGGCCGCCATGGGCGCGCTGGAGGACGCCGGCGTGACCATGGCCGACATGGGCGTGCTGGCCGCCGGCAACCTCATGAACGCGAGCGCCGGCTTCGGCCAGCAGCTCCAGAAGCAGATCGGCCAGACCGGCATCCCCGTCTACAACGTGGCCAACGCCTGCGCGACCGGCGCCACGGCGCTGCGCACCGTGATCATGGCCCTCAAGGCCGGCGAGTGCGACATGGGCCTGGCCGTGGGCGTCGAGAAGCTGGCCGGCGCCGGCCTCCTCGGCGCGGGCGGCGGTGGCAAGAAGAAGGACGGCCACCACTGGGAGCCCAGCGGTCGCTTCGGCGCCGTCACCGGCGTGGACGGGCGGATCGGCACCGCGGCCATGCCCGGCACCTTCGCCCAGGTCGGCATGCAGTACCTCCACGAGCACGGCGAGGGCGCGCTGGCCGAGGGCGGCAAGGAGGCCTTCCAGCTCTTCGCCGAGATCAGCGTGAAGAACCACAAGCACTCCACGCTGAACCCGCTGGCCGCCTACACCAAGGAGATGACCCTGGAGCAGGTGATGGGCGACATGATGATCGCCTACCCCAACACCCGCCCCATGTGCTCGGCCAACTGCGACGGTGGCGCCGCCGCCGTGCTCGTCACCGGAGAGAAGCTGGCCACCCTCTCCGCCGAGCAGCAGCGCCGTGCGGTCAGGGTGAAGGCGTCGGTCCTCACCTCCGACCCGTGGCAGGAGGCCTGCCAGGTCCTGCCGGACGTGAACACGCTGACCCGTCGGGCCGCCGAGCAGGCCTACGAGCAGGCCGGCGTCGGACCCGAGGACCTCGACCTCGTCGAGCTCCACGACTGCTTCGCCACGGCCGAGCTCGTCCACTACGACAACCTGAAGCTGTGCGAGCCCGGTGGGGCGGTCGACTTCTTCCGCTCCGGTGCGACCTGGCGCGACGGCAGCACGCCGGTGAACGTGTCCGGCGGCCTGCAGTCCAAGGGCCACCCCATCTCGGCCACCGGCATCGCCAACGTGTGGGAGATCTGCCACCACCTCCGCGGCGAGGCCGGCGACCGCCAGATCGAGGGCGCCCGCATCGGGCTGGCCCACGTCATCGGCCTCGGCTCGGCCTGCGGCGTCCACATCCTCGAGTCGTCGGGCCGCTGAGCCCACCGGCGCGCCGGTCGTGACGGCCGTGGCGTCACGCCGTCGACCGACGCGGTCACCGGGACGGGGGATCCGGTGACCGCGTCGGCGCGCCCGCCGCTGGGATCCCCGCTCGCCCTGGCCGTCGACGGCGGCCCGCTCGACCGGCCCCCGACCTCGCGCGACGACCGAGCGCCGGTCCCCGCTGCCGGGACGGCGCGGACCCTGCTCCTCGGCGCCAAGGGCGCGGGCCTCGTCGACATGGTCGAGCTCGGTCTGGCCGTGCCCCACGGGTTCACGATCACCACCGACGGCTGCCGCCGCTTCCTCGACCGCGGCTGGGACGACGCCCTCGAGGACGTGCTCCTCGCCGGGCTCGCCGGTCTCGAGGCCCGCACGGGCTGCCGTCTCGGCGACCCGGACCGCCCCCTGCTGGTCAGCGTGCGGTCGGGCGCAGCCCGATCGATGCCGGGCATGCTCGACACCGTCCTGGACGTGGGGGCCACCGCCGACGTGCTCGCCGGCCTGGCCGCCGACGACGGGGACTTCGCCCGCGACACCGGCCTCCGGGCGCTGCTGTCTCACGCCGCCGTCGTGGCCCAGGCCCCGGCGCCCGTGCTCGACCGGGCCCGCGACCTCGCCGACCCCGACGCCGTGCGCGCCCTGCTCGTCGACCACGGGGTGGTCGTGCCGGCCGACCCGGTCGACGAGCTCCGCCTCGCCGTCCGGGCCGTCTTCGCCTCCTGGCGGGCGTCGCGGGCCCGGCGCTTCCGGGCCGTGACCGGGATCCCGGAGGACCTGGGCACGGCCGTGACGATCCAGGCGATGGTGTTCGGCAACCGGGGCGGACGGTCGGGGACCGGCGTCGCCCTGACCCGCGACCCCGCGACGGGCGAACCGGGCCTGGTCGGGGACTTCCTGCCCCACGCCCAGGGCCAGGACGTGGTGGACGGCACCCACGCCCCCCGCCCGCTCACCGACCTGGCCACCACGTGGCCCGACGTGTGGGCCGACCTGACCGAGGGGGCGGCACGGCTCGAGCGGCACCTGGTCGACGTCGTCGACATCGAGTTCACCGTCGAGGACGGCACCCTCTGGATGCTCCAGGCCCGACCCGGGGCCACGGGTGCGCTGGCGACCGTCCGCGCCGCCGTCGACATGGCGCTGGCCGACGACTTCCCGCTCGACCGCGCCGGTGCCGTCCAGCGGTGCCGCCACCTCCTCGCCGACCCGCCGACGACGCCCGGCGCAGCGTCCGGCGTCGCGGACGGCCACGTGGTCGCCTCCGGGATCGCCGCATCGCCCGGGCGGGGGGTCGGCGTGCTCTGCACCGACCTGGACGAGGCCGTGGCCCTCGCCGCCGACGGCGTCGCCGTCGTGCTGGCCCGTCGGGACACCTCGCCGGCGGACGTGCACGGCATGGCCGCTGCCGTCGGCCTGGTGACCGCGACCGGCGGCCTCGTCAGCCACGCCGCGGTCGTGGCCCGCTCCTGGGACCTCCCGGCCGTGGTGGGCACCGGGGTCGTCGTCGACGCCGACGGGGTGACGGGCCCGGGCGGGCACGTGCGGGTCGGCGAGGTGGTCACCGTCGACGGCGACGGCGGTCACCTGCTCCGCGGCGCCCACCACGACGGCGGGCACCTCGCCGACGTGGTGGCCACGGTGCGGGCGTGGGCCGACGAGCTCGGCGTGCCGCTCGACCGGGTCACACCCGCGCCCGGCAGCGACTGACCGCCCGCCTCAGCGGCGGGGGAGCTGCTTGCGCCAGGCGGTGAAGGACCGGATGCTCCCGCGGTGGGGGCGGGCGAGCCACGGCCAGGGGTGGAGGGCCACGGGGTGGACCCGGGGGAGCAGCCGGCGGAAGCCCGGGACCGGCGCGAAGGTCGTCGCCACGGCGCGCCCGTCGAGGACCTCGGCCGGGCGACCCCGCCACAGCGAGACGTCCCGCCGGGTCGCCAGCTCGGCCAGGGTCTCGGTCAGGAACACGAGGCGGGTGCCGGACAGGCGCAGCGACGCCAGCAGCGCCTCGTCGAAGACGAAGGCCACGGGCAGGTCGGGGTGGGCGGCGAGGGCCGGGTCGGCGTCGCCGAGGGACTCCGCGGTCAGCCACACCACGTCGGGGTCGCCGGTCAGCTCCGGCTCGGCGGGCCCGGCGGTGCCGTCGGGGTCCGGGTCCCGCCGGACCAGGGTGACGGCGGGGTCGTCGCCGGGCAGCGGGACCAGCTCGGGGTCGTCCGGCCAGGCCTCGATCGGGCAGTCGTGGCGGTGCGGGCACCGCTCGCACCACCCGTCGGTCCGCTTGCGGACCTGCCAGCGGGAGAACCCGTAGGCCTTGTTCGACCCCACGCCGGTCGTCCACTGCCACCCGAGGCGGTTCGCGGCCCGGGAGCCGTCGAGCAGGTGGGTGAAGAACTCGTCCTCGCCGCTCCGCCACGCGGCGCCGTGGCGCACGGTCCAGTGGCTGGAGAGCCACATGCGGGTCTGGTTCACGAGCCACCCGTCGCGCTCGAGCTCGCCGACGGTCTCGTCGATGCACACCATCGACCGGTCCCACTCGTGCCGGTCCGACACGACCGGGACGCGGTTGCGGGTGGCCGACCGGGTCGCGGTGCCGAGGCGGGCGTACCAGTGGCGGGCGAACTCCTGCCAGAGCAGCTCGTCGCGGAACTTGCCGCGGTCCCTGGCCGGCCCGTCGGCGACGGCCGCCCACACCGTCGGCAGGTCGAGGAGCCCGTGGCGGATCCAGGGCGAGAGCGCCGACGCGCCCCGGCGGGAGCGGGGAGCGACCTCGTTGCGGGCCCGGGCGTAGCCGGCCACGTCGAAGGCGGCGAGGGCCGCGTCGGCCGCGACCTGGCCGCCCCGGAACGCCGGCGAGGCGGCCACGCCGTCGGGGCCCTCGGCCACCACGTCGCCCAGGTGCCGGGCGACGAAGGCGACGGCGGCCTCGGGCCCGGGTTCGGGGACGGGCAGCGCCCCGGTGCCGGTGGTCGGTCGATCGGTCACGTCACGGCTCCCGTCGTCGGATGCGGATCGGGCCCCTGGCCGTGGACGGGTCGACCACGGCACCGGACTGGGTGATGTCGACCTCGCCGGCGGCCACGAGCCGGCGCGCCGCGCAGCGGGCCGGCTCCATCAGGTCGCGCCAGTCCTCGCCGCCGACGACCCTGGCGGCCTCGGACGGGCAGATCGTCTTCCCGGCCCCCCGGTCGGCGAGCAGGTCGACGATGGCGGCCTCGAGGTCGCGGTCCACGGGGCGGACCTTCCGGCGCCGGCAGGCGTCCGAGCACCAGCGGACCTCGTCCCAGTCGTCGGCCCAGCGTCGCCGCCACTCGATGCGCCGACCGCAGGAGCCGCACGCCTTCTCGGCCGGCTGCTCGTCCGCCGGGTGCCGCTGGCGTCCCATGGCCCGGCCTCAGGCGGCCAGCACCGCCTCGGCGCAGCGGCGCCCGGAGTACATGGCGCCCTGGATGGAGGCGGTGTCGCGGTGGTCGCCGCACACGAAGAGCCCGTCACCCAGCGACACCGGCTGCTTGGGGTGGAAGGGCGGGCGCTGCGTCGGTTGCCCGTGCGCGATGACGTCGGTGCGCAGGTGGGCCCAGGAGTCCACGGCCGGCCCCCACCACGTGCGCAGCTGGGCCCGGACCGCCGGCTCCACGGCGCCGTCGGCCGCGCCCGGCACGGCGGCGGCGATCGTGGCCCGACCGGGAGGGGCGTAGGCGGGGGAGACGTTGGACATCACGGCCACGTTGCGGGCCGGGCCCCGTCCGGTGCCGTCGAGGACGATGAGGCGACCGTCGGTCGGTGCGGCGTCGGCGCCGAACCACACGCACGTGGCCGGCTTGGAGCCGACCTCTCCGAGGCCGAGCAGCCGGGACGCAGCCGGGCCGTCGGTGGCGACGACGACGGCGGCCGCCGACACCGTCCGCCCGTCGGCGGTGCGCACCCGGCCGGCCCCGACGTCCGCGACCGGGGTGCCGAGGTGGACGACACCGGCGGGGAGGCCGGCGGCGAGCTGGTCGGGGATGGCCTGCATGCCCTGGGCGGGCACGGCCGAGTCGCCCCGGGCCAGGCTCCGGAAGATCACGTCGAACATCCGTCGGCTGTCCCCGAGTTCCGGGTCGAGCTGGATGCCGCCGACCAGCGGCCGGAAGAACCGCTCGACCATGGTCTCGGAGAAGCCGGCGTCCCGCAGGGCGTCGGCCGTGGGGCGATCGGGCCCGGTGAGCAGGGTCCGGGCCGACGTCCGGAGCAGGCGGCGCCGGAGCAGGCCCATGCGCGCCTTGTCGAGCAGGGACCCGACCGGGGCCCGGACGGTGTCGAGGGCGAGCCCGGGTCGGCGGAACGGGTCGGCGACGGCGTGGAAGCCGGCATCGGTCCGCACCAGCGCGCCGGGGTCGAAGGTCCGGAGGTCGAGCGCGGCGAGGTCGAGGTGGCGGGGCAGCTCGGGGTAGTCGGTGAGCAGCACTTGGAAGCCGCGGTCGAGGCGGTGGCCGTCGACCACGTCGGTGCGGACGCGCCCGCCGACCCCGTCGCCCGCCTCGAGGACGGCGACCGAGCGGCCGGCGGCGACGAGCGTCCGGGCCGCGACCAGCCCGGCCAGTCCGGCGCCGACGACGACCACGTCGACCTCGGCGGGGACCGCGTCGGAGGGGGTGGGGCTCGACATCGGACGCACGCTACCGAGGGGGTCCGCGGCCCCCACCCCGGGACGGCGTCGGGCACCATGGGGGCGTGTCGGACCCCGAGACCACCCGAGTCGACCGCTGGCTCCACGCCGTCCGGATCTACAAGACGCGCTCGGACGCCACGAGGGCCTGCACCGGCGGGCACGTCAGCGTCGGCGGGGAGCAGGTCAAGCCCGCCCACCGGGTGCGCGTCGGCGACCGGGTCGAGGCCCGCGTCGGCCCCCGTCAGCGAGAGGTGGTCGTGCGCCGGATCATCGAGAAGCGCGTCGGCGCCGCCGTCGCCGCCGAGTGCTTCGAGGACCACAGCCCGCCGCCGCCCGAGCGGCCCCTCGAGGCGATGTTCGGCCAGCGCGACCGGGGCGCCGGGCGCCCCACGAAGAAGGAGCGGCGCCAGATCGACCGCACCCTGGGCCGCCGCGGCTGACCCCGGACTACCCTCCGGCCGATGTCCCGCTTCCACGACCTCGAGATGCCCTCGATCACCGGCGAGCAGGTGCCCTTCACCCAGTTCGAGGACACCGTCTGCCTGATCGTCAACGTCGCCAGCGAGTGAGGGCTGACGCCCCAGTACGCAGGTCTGCGTGCGCTGCATGACGACAACGCGGATGCCGGCTTCACCGTGCTCGGCTTCCCGTGCAACCAGTTCGGCGGTCAGGAGCCCGGCTCCGACGCGGAGATCCTCGAGTTCGCCACCACCACCTACGGCGTGACGTTCCCGATGTTCTCCAAGGTCGACGTCAACGGCCCCGGGGCCTGCGAGCTCTACCGCTGGCTGAAGGAGGCCGAGCCCGGCGAGGGCGGGGACGTGACCTGGAACTTCGAGAAGTTCCTCGTCGGCCGGGACGGGTCGGTGCTGCGCCGCTTCCCGCCGATGACGACCCCCGAGGAGATCGCCGAGCTGCTCCCCGAGGTGCTCGCCCGCTGACGTGGTGCCGCTGCGGGGTTCGCGCCGCGGACGTGCACCGCTGATACCCTGTCGGAGGCGCCCGTCGTCCGCCCTCCGGGCGCACGACGCGCAGCGGCCGGACGCCACGGCTGCTGCGGGCCCCCGAGGGGGCGGGTCCGTGGGCCCACGAGGCCCGGTCACACGGCGGTGCAGCGGGGTCGGGGTCCACGACGGGTCGTGGGCCGACGGGATCCCGCCACGCGAACGGAGCAGCACGATCACCATCACCACGGTCCCCCCAGCGGTCCTGCCGAGGGACTTCGAGGACGTCGTCCAGCGCCACCTCGACGGGCGCGCCACCGAGGAGGACGTCGTCGTCCTCGAGCGCTTCCGCGACGACTGGATCCGGGTGCTGTGGCGCTCGCTGGACCGGGCCGACCGGGTGATCGAGCACGCCCGGCGGACCCTGCCGCTGCCCGAGCGCACCTCGGTCGTCGAGGACTTCGATCGCGAGGCGTACCGGATCGACGAGGTCCTCACCGAGCTCTGCGGTCCGCCCACCGAGGACGAGCTGGACCCGGCCGGCGCCCAGCGCCGGCGCACGCAGCAGGCGCCCCAGCGTCCGTCCGACGAGCCCCCCGGGACCGTCGCCCTCCAGCTGACGTGGGAGCCGGGCTCGATCGTGGCCTGGGCCGCAGGACGCAACACCCCGGGCGAGTCCCTCGCCGGGCTGCGCGCCCGCCTCGACGCCCTCGGCGGGAGCTCGGTGCCCTGGGAGGAGCACAAGCCGGTCAAGATCCTCGACGGCGACAAGGCCGAGGCCCTGCGGGCGCCGCTCGGGGCCGCGCTCGGATGGCTCGTGTCCCTCCGGGACCGCCCGTCGACGTCGACCGCACCCGGCGCACCCGTGCCCCTCGACCAGGCGTCCGCGGACCCCGCGTCCGACGTGGACCGCGACCGGGACGCGCACGGGGACGAGGCGACCGGCGAGGCGAGCGACCGGGACGACGACGGCGCCGAGGCCCTCACGGCGGTCGGCGTGAGCGTGCCGTGGCTGGCCATGGTCGCGGCGATGGCGGTCCGCCTGGCCGCCCAGGGCCGGATGGTCCCGACGCTGCGCAAGCTCCGCCGCCGGGACGACGTCAAGGGCGACGTGTCCACCTTCCGCATCGAGTGGGAGCCCGCGCTCATCGACCCCGACGCGATCCAGGCCCTGGCCGACGCCCGCCCGAACGTCGCCGCCGGCTTCGGCAACCGGCAGGACGGCCGCGCCTTCACCCAGACGGTCCTCTCCGACGTGCTGGGCACCATCTGCCGGATGGCCGCCGAGCGCCTCGAGGTCCCCGCGCCGCCGCCCTCGCCCCGCTCGCGCACCGACGTGGCCGAGACGGTGCTCGCCCGCCTCGACGGGGAGCCCTTCGACGCCCCGACCCGGGCCGGCGCGGAGCTGGTCCGACGCCTCGAGCAGTGGTCCTCGCCGGTGACCGGCACGGCGAAGTTCGCGCTCACCGTGCGGCTCGACCCGCCCGACGAGGGCAACGCCTGGCACTGCGCCGTGCTCGCCCCCGGGCCCGAGGGCGACCTCGCCCCGGTCGAGGTCGCGATGGTGAACGCATCCAACACGCGCAGCCGGGAGATGAAGGCCCAGCTCGCCCGGGTCGAGAAGCTGTTCCCCGAGCTGAGCCGGCCCGGCGGCCGCCGCCGTGGCGAGGTCATCCTCTCCCAGGAGGAGGCGTGGCAGCTCATGTCGCGCACCGGCGACGTGCTGCGCGCTGCGGGCTTCGACGTCCAGGTGCCGCTGCTGTCGCGCCGCAAGCCGACCCCGGCGCTGCGCCTCACCTCCGTCGAGGCCCAGGACGCCGTCGTCGGCGCCCAGCAGCTGGCCGACGTCCGCTGGTCGGTCGTGTTCGACGACGTCGAGCTGACCGCGGCCGAGATCCAGCGCCTCGCGTCCCAGGCCCGCCCCATGATCCGGACCGGCGAGCGCTGGGTCGAGGTCGACAAGGCCGACCTGCGCGAGGCCGCAGCCGCACTCGCGGAGCGAGCCGACAAGACCAAGCTGACCGGGGCCGACATGCTCCGCCAGGCCCTCGGGCTCGAGGGGTCGCCGCTCGCCGGCGGCATCTCCATCGCCGGTCAGGGCTGGGCCGCGGACCTCCTGCGCTCCGCCTCCCGGGTCTCCGAGCGCGACGACCTGACCAGCACCCCCGACGGCTTCTCCGGGGAGCTGCGCACCTACCAGGCCGAGGCCGCGGCCTGGCTGCGGTTCCTCGAGGAGGCCGGCCTCGGCGGCTGCCTCGCCCTCGACATGGGCCTGGGCAAGACGCCGACGATGCTCGCCCACGTGGCCCGCTCCGCCATCGAGGCCCGGGCCGCAACCGATGCCGGCGACGGCGCCGCGGCGCCGCACGGCCCGAGCCTGGTCGTCGCCCCGCCGGCCGTGGTGGGCAACTGGGCCGCCGAGGCCCGCAAGTTCACCCAGGGCCTGCGCGTCGTGGTGCACCACGGCCCGAACCGGGCGAGCCCGCAAGGCATCCCCGAGATGGCCGCCCGCGCCGACCTGGTCATCACGACCTACGGCACCGCGGTCCGCGACGTGGACGCGCTGGCCGGCATCTCCTGGTCCAACGTCGTCCTCGACGAGGCCCAGGCGATCAAGAACCCGACGTCGGAGACGGCCCAGCAGCTCCGCAAGCTCGACGCCCGGTCCCGCATCGCGCTCACCGGCACGCCGATCGAGAACGGCCTCGGCGACCTGTGGGCCATCATCGACTGGGCCAACCCCGGCCTGGTCGGCGGGCGTGCCCACTTCGTGTCCCAGCTGTCCCCGTCCGGGACCGGCAAGGACGGGGCCGAGTCGGCCCTCAAGGCGCTGAACGGCATCCTCGTGTTCCGTCGCACCAAGGCGGAGCCGGCCATCGCCGCGGAGCTGCCGGACCGCATCGACGAGCTCGACCACTGCGTGATGACGCCCGAGCAGATCGGTCTCTACCAGGCGGTCCTCGACAAGCTCGTCGTCGACACCGCCGACGTGGAGGGGACGCCGAAGAAGAAGGGCGCGGTCCTCGCCGCCATCACCGCCCTGAAGCAGATCTGCAACCACCCCGAGGCGTACCACGAGTCCGGCGAGCCCCTCGACGGCCGCTCCGGCAAGCTCGCCCGGCTCAACGAGATCTGCGAGTCGGTGTTCGAGTCCGGCGAGCGGATCCTGATCTTCACGCACTTCGCGTCGTGGGGCGAGAAGCTGGCCCGCTACCTGACGGACCGCTACGACCTGCCCATCTCCTGCTACCACGGCGGCCTCGGCCGCGGGCCCCGGGACGAGCTGGTCAAGACCTTCCAGGCCGGGGAGGGCGCCGGGGCGATGGTGCTCTCGCTGAAGGCGGGCGGCACCGGTCTGAACCTGACCGCGGCGAACCACGTCGTGCTCTACGACCGCTGGTGGAACCCCGCGGTCGAGGACCAGGCCCGGGACCGCGTGTGGCGGATCGGCCAGCAGCAGACGGTCATCTGCCACCGCCTGGTGTGCCCCGGCACGGTCGACGAGCGGGTCGAGGAGGTGGTCGCCGGCAAGCGGCGGATCGCCGACCTGGTCCTGCCCAAGTCCTCCTCCATCGGCGACCTCGACGCCGACCAGCTCCAGGTCGCCCTCGGGCTCGACCCCGACCTGCTCCTGACCGACGACGGAGACGACGCATGAGCCAGAACGGCAACGGCAACGGCAACGGACAGGGCGGCTCGGGTCGCAAGCGCCGCAACCGCAAGCGCAAGAACCGCTCCAACGCCAAGGCGCTCGCCGAGTGGTGGGGCGAGCCGGAGGCCCTGCCCGAGCCCCGGAACGACATCCGGATCACCGAGGATCCCGCCGCGGTCGTCCGGTCGCTCGGGCGCGCCCCGCTGCCGGGCCACGAGCAGGCCTCCGAGGCCTACTTCGCCGCCGTGTACGGGCGGGCCGTGGCCCTGGCCAGCGCCCTGGCCGCGGCCGGCGAGCTGATCGAGCCCGAGGAGCTGCTCGAGGGCTGAGCGCCACGCAGGAGCGAGCACCGTGCCCGAGGCCGCCGAGGTCGCCGTCGCCGCCGCCCAGCTGGCCCACGTCGGCGTGGGCCGGGTGCTCGAGGCGCTGCCGGTCACGCACCCCCGCACCGTGCGCCACCTGGCCGCCGGTGACGACCTCGCCGAGCTGGTCGGTGGCCGGATCGTGGCCGTCGAGCGTCGGGGCAAGTGGCTCCTCGTGCGGGTCGCAGGTCGGGAGCGGGCCCTGGGCATCCACCTCCGCATGAGCGGCCAGCTCCTCGCCCACGTGCCCGACGAGCGGCACGTCGACCGCCACGTGCACGCCGAGCTGGTGCTCGGTCGACGTCGGGAGCCGGGCCCGGCGCCGGACGGGGCGCCGGCGCCGCCGACGGGCGCGACCGGGTCGACAGCGGACCCCGTCTCGGTCTGGTTCCGCGACCCCCGGACCTTCGGCGAGCTGCGGCTCCTCGACCCGGACGCCCCGCCCGTCGGCCCGGACCTGCTCGACCCGGCCGTCACGGCGGCCTCGCTGGCCCGGCACGCGCTCCGGCGCCGGGTCGGTGCGAAGGCGGTGCTGCTCGACCAGACCGGTCCGGTGTCGGGGATCGGCAGCTACCTCGCCGACGAGGCCCTCCACGCAGCCGGCATCTCGCCCGTCCGACCGGCGTCGTCGCTCGCCCCCTCGGCCTGGGGCCGCGTCCTCGACGCGGCCCGCTCGCTCACGGTGGCGTCGACGGCGGCGGGCGGCGTCACGCTGCCGGACGAGGGGTGGGTCGACCTGTGGGGTCGACCGGGGCGCTTCGGCTCGCGGCTCCGGGTGCACGGCAGGGAGGCCTGCGCCACCTGCGGGACACCGGTGCGTCGGGCCACCGTCGGCGGGCGCAGCGCCCGCTGGTGCCCCCGGTGCCAGCACCCCCGCCGCAGCCGCTGACGGTGGTTCTCGCCCGCGGGGCCCTCGGGCACGGAGCGTCCATGGCCAACCTCGCCCACCGCGTCCTCGTCGAGTCCGTGGAGGAGGTGACCCACGACGTGCGGGCCTACACCTGCACCCGGCCCGACGGCTACGGGTTCCGCCCCGGCCAGGCGACCGAGGTCGCCCTGGACCTCGACGGGTGGCGCGACGAGGCCCGGCCCTTCACCTTCACCTCGCTGCCCGACGACGACCACCTCGAGCTGACCGTCAAGGCCTACCCCTCGCACCACGGCGTGACCGAGCAGCTCGCCGAGGTCGCTCCGGGCGACGCGCTGCTCCTCGACGAGCCCTGGGGCGCGATCGAGGACCGCGGCCCGGGCACCTTCGTGGCCGGCGGCGCCGGCGTCACGCCGTTCCTCGCCATCCTCCGCCAGCGTGCTGCGACCGGTGCCCTGGCCGGGTGCCACCTCGTGGCGTCGCACACGACCGAGGCCGACATCATCGCCCGGGCCGAGCTCGAGGCGATGGCGGACCTGCGGGTCACGTGGCTCGTGACCGACGACCCCGACTCGCCCTTCGCGGCGGACCGGCTCGACGGCCGGAGCCTCGGTCGTCTGCTCGAGGACCCGGCGCAGCCCTTCTACGTGTGCGGTCCGCCGGCCATGGTCGACGACGTCGTCGACGCCCTCGGCTGGCTCGGCATCCCGGACGGATCGATCGTCACCGAGGACCTCGGCTGAGGCTCACGCGCCCCCGCCCGCGCTGCCCGGCTCCCGGGCGAGGCGGTCGAGGTCGACGACCTTCCCCCGGTCGATGGACACCCAGTCCCGCGCCTCCAGGTACGGCCGGAACGCCGTGGCGATGACGGCGCCGTCGGCCTTCGTCTTGGGTCGCTGCAGCTCGTAGAGGTGCGGGAACTCCAGCCAGGCCGTCACCGCGTGCCACAGCCGGAGCACGGCGTCGCCCTCGGTGGGCGGGTCGATCACCACCGGGCCGAAGAGGCACTGGTCGCCGAAGAACAGCGTCGGGACCCCGTAGCCCCCGGCGGCGACCACGCGCTCGTGCTCGGCGCGGACCTCGTCGTGGGTCGAGTCGTCGGCGATGGCCTCGTCCACGAGGCCGGGGTCCAGGCCGAGCTCGTCGAGCAGGTGCCGGGCCACGGCCGGGTCGTGGGGCTTGTGGCCCTCCTCGTGGAGGGCGCGCCCGGCCCGTTCGTACCAGGCGTCGAGGTGCGCCATGTCGCGGCGGCGCAGCAGCGCGCCGATGCGCATCATCGACCAGCCGTAGGACCACTCGCGCTCCCACGGGTGCTTCTTGCCCTCCTGCCGGTTGACCTCCTCGAGGGAGAAGAACCGCCACGCGATCTCGAGCCCGGTCCGCTCCCGCACCGCTCGGATCCACTTCGCGGTCTGGTACGCGAAGGGGCACATCACGTCGAAGTGGAAGTCGACCTGCGTGGGCGGGGACGGGGCGTCGGCCATCCGCCGAGGCTAGGTCGGCTCGGTGGCGTTGTGCGGGGGTTGAGGGGCACGGCACCGCTGCCGCACAACCGGTCTGGGTACGGTCGATCGCGCGTCGAGCTGAGGGAGTCACATGAGGACGAGGCGGGTGGCAGCGGTCGTGGTGACCTGCGGTGCGTTCGCCGCGGGCCTGCTCCTGGGCGGCAGCGGTGGCGTCGGGGGCGTCGACCCCGCCATCGCCAGCGACGAGCGCTGGGCCGCGGCCCGCGGGCCGATCGTCGTGGCCGTGGGACCGGACCTCCCGCCCGCCTACTTCGCCGACGCCACCGGTGCCGTGACCCGGGGCTTCATGGTCGAGGCGGTCTCCCTGGCCGCCGCCCGCGCCGGCGTGACCGTCCGCTTCGAGCGCCACGCCGACGTCGGCGACGCGGTGCGGGCCGCCGTGCTCGGCGACGCCGACCTCGTGGTCGCCGCCGAGCGGGCCGACGTCGTCGCCGGCGGGCTCCAGCCGACCGGCACCTTCGCGTCGCCCCAGATGGTCCTGCTCGCCGCCGACGAGGACCTGGGGTCCCGGTCCGACCGATCGGGCCTGACCGGGTGGGCGGTGCCCGGATCGCCCATGGAGGAGGTGCTCCGCACGCGGTACCCCGAGGTCCGGATGGTGGAGCGGGCGACGCCGGCCGAGGCCATCGCCGACGCGGCCCGGGGCGAGATCGACGTGGTCCTGGGGACGCTGGCCCAGTACGGGTTCGTCGCCAGGACGCTCGGCGTCGAGCTCCACGTGATCGAGGACGCGCTCGGCGCGGTGGAGCCGCGGCTCTACGGGCCCCCGGGCTCGCCCCAGCTCCGGCTCCTGGAGCGGGGTCGCGTCGCCGTGGGCGACGTCGAGCTCGCCCGGATCAACGAGCGGTGGACCGGCTTCCCGCTCCTGGCACTCGACCGGCGCTCGGCGGGCGGGATCCATCCGGGCGCCGGCCTCGCCGCGGTGGTCGCGCTCGGGCTGCTGCTGGGCGTGTCGGCCAGGTCGCACCGGCTCGCCCGCGTCGACCCCGTCACCGGCCTGCCCAACCGCCGGCAGCTCATGGCGGACCTGTCGCGGTCCCTGCGCAGCGGCGGGACGACGACGGTGCTCTTCGCCGACCTCGACGGCTTCAAGCGGGTGAACGACACCCTCGGCCACGCCACGGGCGACCTGGTCCTGCGGGGTCTGGCCGACGCGGTCGCGGCGTGGCTCCCGTCGGGCTCGGTCGCCTACCGCCTCGCCGGCGACGAGTTCGTGGTCGTCACCACCTCGCCCCGGACCGGGCCCTCCGAGGCCGCCGGCGCCGCGGACGGGCTGGCCGGATCGCTCGCCGAGCTCATGGCCCGGCCGATCCCGGTCGAGGGGCGACCCATCGCCCTGTCGGCGAGCATCGGCGTGGCCGTCTCCGAGCTGGGCGACGGTCCCTCGGACCTGCTCGCCCGGGCCGACGGCGCCATGTACGAGGCCAAGGAGCACGGCCGGAACCGGCGATCGCACGCCGTCGCCGGGTCGGCGTCGCCGGTGTCCCGCGGCGCCTGGGCCGACGTCGACGACCTCGTCGCCCGGAGCGAGGTCGTGGTCGCGTACCAGCCGATCGTCGAGGTCGCCACGGGCGAGGTGCGGGGCGCCGAGGCACTCGCCCGCCTCAGCGGGCCGGGCGCGCACCTCGCGCCCGACGTGTTCATCCCGGTGGTGGAGGCGACCGGGCGGATCGTGGCCATCGGGGAGGCGGTGCTCGAGCAGGCGGTGCGGGCCCGTGCGCTCGACCCCGGCGCCGGCTTCGTGTCGGTGAACGTGTCCCCCGTGGAGCTGCTGCGGCCGGGCTGGAGCGAGGCCGTGCTGGGCCTGCTCGCCCGCCACGGCGTCCCGCACGAGGAGCTGATGATCGAGGTGACGGAGTCGGCGGCGGTCGAGCTGCGGGACCACGCGATGCTCGTCGAGCTCCGCGAGCGGGGGGTGCTCGTCGCCCTGGACGACTTCGGGACCGGCACCTCGTCGCTGTCCCGCCTCCAGGACCTCCCGATCACCCACGTGAAGCTCGACGGCAGCTTCGTGCGCAGCCTGCGGGGCGACGCCGACGCCGCCCTCGGCGTGCTCCGCGCCCTGGCCAGCCTCGCCGAGCAGTGCGGCGTGGCCGTCATCCACGAGGGCGTGGAGACGGTCGCCGAGATGCTGCTGCTCGCCGAGGTCGGCTCGGCCCTCCAGCAGGGCTACCACCACGGTCGGCCGGGACCGGCCCTCCCGGCGCTCGGTCAGGCCCCCGGCACGTCGGTGCCGGGCGGGCGGACCCCGTCGTCGGTGTCGGGCTGACCGTAGGTGCGCAGCTCGACCCGGTTGCCGTCGGGATCGCGCAGGTAGACGCCGCGCCCGGTGCCCCGGGCGCCGAACAGGTCCGCCGGGCCCATGTCGATCTCGAAGCGCCCGCTGGCCGCGAGCTCGTCGAGGTCGACGCCCTCGACGGTGAGCGCGACGTGGTCGACGTTCGTCCCGGAGCGGTCGCCTCCGAACACGTCGATGATGGACCGGTCCGAGATGCGGAGGGACGCGAACGGGACCTCGCCCCGGCGCCACGCGTCGAGGCGCTCGGGGGCGAGGCCGAGCTCGTCCCGGTACCAGGCGATCAGCCGCTCCGGGTCGGGGGAGACGAGGACGTAGTGGTCGATCCCGGTGACGCGCACGGCACGACCGTAGATCGCGCCGGGCTCAGCCGGCGTCGGCCGCCAGCGCCTCGATGGCCTCGGCCCGGGCGAGGGTGAGGCGGGCCGTCTCGACGTGGAGGTTCTCGATCATGCGACCGTTCACCGTCACGACGCCCTTGCCCTCGGCTTCGGCGGCCTCGAAGGCAGCGATGATCTCCTTCGAGGACTCGACCTCGTCGGCCGAGGGGGCGAAGACCTCGTTGGCCGGCTCCAGCTGGCTCGGGTGGATGAGGGTCTTGCCGTCGAAGCCCATCTCGGCACCCTGGCGGCACTCGGCGAGGAAGCCGTCGGGGTCCTTCACGTCGTTGTAGACGCCGTCGAGGATCACCTTGCCGGTGGCCCGGGCGGCGAGCAGGCAGAGCCCGAGCCCGGTGAGCAGCGGTCCGCGGCCCGGGACGTGGCTGGCCCGCAGCTCCTTGGCCAGGTCGTTCGTGCCCATGACGAGCACGGCCAGGCGCTCGGAGGACGCAGCGATCTCCTCGGCGTGGAGCATGGCCTGGGGCGTCTCGACCATGGCCCAGATCATCGTCGTGTCGGGCGCACCGCTCTTCTCGAGCGCCGCCTCGATGGCGGCGACGTCGGCGGGGGAGTCGATCTTGGGGACCACGACCGCGTCGGGGCCGGCGGCGGCGATGGCGGCGAGGTCGGCCTCGTGCCACCGCGTGCCGATGCCGTTGGCCCGGATGGTGAGCTCGCGCCTGCCGTACTCGCCGGACGCGACCGCCGCGCACGCGGCCTCGCGGGCGGCGTCCTTGGCGTCGGGGGCGACGGCGTCCTCGAGGTCGAAGATGATGGCGTCCGCCGGCAGGGCCTTGGCCTTCTCGAGGGCGCGCTCGTTGGCCGAGGGCATGTAGAGGACGGAGCGGCGGGGCCGCAGGGACGGGTCGGTGGTCATCTCGGATCCTCCTCCGCTCACAGGCCGTACTGCTCGGCCAGGGCCGGGTCCTTGGCGGCCAGCTGCGTGGCCAGGTCGAGCACGACGAGGCACTGCTTGACGGAGGCGTCGTCCTCCATCTTGCCGTCGAGCATGATCGCCCCGGTCCCGTCGCCCATCGCCTCGACCACGCGCTTGGCGTGCTCGACGTCCTCGACGGGCGGGGAGAAGACCTTCTTGGCGATGTCGATCTGGACCGGGTGCAGCGACCAGGCGCCGACGCAGCCGAGCAGGAAGGCGGCGCGGAACTGGGTCTCGCACCCGGCCGTGTCCTTGATGTCTCCGAAGGGGCCGTAGAAGGGCAGGATCCCGGTCGAGGCGCAGGCGTCGACCATGCGCGCGATCGAGTAGTGCCAGGGGTCCTGCTGGGCGGTGACCCGGTCGGCCTCGGGGCTCTCGGGGTCGGCCGGGTCCTCCATCGAGCGGTAGCCGGGGTGGCCGCCGCCGACCCGGGTCGTCTTCATCCGCCGCGAGGCGGCGAGGTCGGCGGGGCCGAAGCTCATCCCCTGCATGCGCGGGCTGGCGGCGGCGATCTCCTCGACGTTGACGACGCCCTGCGCGGTCTCGAGGATCGCGTGCACGAGGATCGGCTGCTCGAGCCCCGCCTTCGCCTCGAGCTGGGCCAGCAAGCGGTCGACGTAGTGGATGTCCCAGGCGCCCTCGACCTTGGGCACCATCACGACCTCGAGCTGCTCGCCGATCTCGCCGACCAGCGTGGTGAGGTCGTCGAGCACCCAGGGGCTCTCCAGCGAGTTGACCCGGGTCCAGAGCGCGGTCTGGCCGAAGTCCGACTCCCGCGCCGCCTTGATCAGGCCCTCCCGCGCCGCCTCCTTGCGGTCGACCGGGATCGCGTCCTCGAGGTTGCCGAGCAGGATGTCGGTCTGCTCGGCGATCGCGCCCGCCTTGGCGACCATCTTCTCGTTCGAGAAGTCGAGGAAGTGGATCATCCGCGACGGCTTGACGGGGATCTCGCGCAGCGGCTCAGGCGCGCCGATCGCCAGCGGCTGGAAGAAGTCTCTGGGGTTTCTCACGCTGCTCCTCGGGTCGGTGGGCCGTTCGGGTCGGGAATCTAATCGACGGCTACCGGAGGCGACGCCGCAGGGATCCGGCGCTCGCCGGCGTAGATGGGGGGATGGCGACGGAAGAGCGCGACGGAGCCCGGGGCTGGCGGCTGCCGCAGGCGAGCCGCCCGCCCCTGGTCGCCGAGCTGGTCGAGCGGATCGACGAGGCGCTGGCAACGGCTCGCGCGGCCGAAGCGGCCGCGGTGACGATCGGCGCCGCGGCGCTGGATCAGGCCGAAGAGGCGCGGCGCATCGCCGGCCTGGCGGCGCGGAGCGCGCCCCCGGCCGCGCCCGGGGGCCGCCCCCGGCCCGGCCCCGCGATCGTCGGCGGCCCCCCGCGGGAGGGCGTCTCGGACCCGCTCGACGGCTTCAGCGCCCGCGCCGACCGAATCGCCGAGCGGCTGCGGCGACTTCAGCGTTTGCCGCTCTCGGCCTGATCGGCGCGGCGGTATCCTCCGGTCTCCGCCCACCCGACCCGAGTCAGGAGCCATGGCCGTAGACACCGCTGCCACCAGCGAGCAGACCGAGATCCAGCGCGACATCACCGAGATGGTGCGCCAGTTCGCCGACGAGCAGAT
>CAZCEZ010000028.1:0-37820 GCA_964497795.1 uncultured Acidimicrobiaceae bacterium
TGGCGAGCAGGCCGTAGCGGTAGAACCGCTCGATGTCGTTGCCCTTGAAGGTGGACCCGTCGCCCCAGATGTTGACGTCGTCCGCGGCCATGGCCCGCACGAGCATCGTGCCCGTGACCGCCCGACCGATCGGCGTGGTGTTGAAGTAGGTCCGGCCCGCGGATCGGACGTGGAAGGCGCCGCACGCGATGGCGGCGAGGCCCTCCTCGACCAGCTCGCGCCGGCAGTCGACGACGCGGGCGATCTCGGCCCCGTACTCCTCGGCCCGGGCCGGGACGCCGGACACGTCCGGCTCGTCGTACTGGCCGATGTCCGCCGTGTACGCGCACGGGATCGCCCCCCGCTCGCGCATCCAGGCCACGGCCACCGAGGTGTCGAGGCCGCCCGAGAAGGCGATGCCGACGCGCTCGCCGACGGGCAGTGAGGTGAGGACCTTGCTCAACGGGACTCCAGTTCGTGTCGTCGGGGGTGCTCGAGGTCGAGCCAGCGGAGGATGCCGATCATGGCGTGCATGCGGTTGTGGGCCTGGTCGATCATCCGGGACCGTGGCCCGTCCGCCACCGAGGCCGCGACCTCCTCGCCGCGGTGGGCGGGCAGGCAGTGCATGAAGATGGCCGACTCCCCCGCCGCCTCCATGACGGCGTCGTCGACCTGGAAGCCCTCGAAGGCACGGGACCGCTCGTCGGCCTCGTCCTCCTGGCCCATCGACGCCCACACGTCGGTGTGGACGGCGTCGGCACCGGACGCGGCCTCGGCCGGCCGGGTGGTGACCACGGGTTCGGGGAGGTCGGCGGCCCCGGCCAGGCGGATGCGCTCGAGGTCGGCGTCGTCGGGCCCGTAGCCCGGCGGGCACGCCAGGCGCAGCGCCATGCCCGACATGGCGGCACCGAGGGCGAGGCTGCGGGCGACGTTGTTGTAGTCGCCGACCCAGGCCACGGTCCGCCCGGGGAGCGAGCCGAGGGCCTGGCGCATCGTCAGCAGGTCGGCGACGGCCTGGCACGGGTGGCCGGTGTCGGACAGGAGGTTGACGACCGGGATCGTGGCCGCGGCGGCGAGGTCCACGAGGAGGTCGTGGCGGAACACCCGGGCCCCGAGGGCGGCGTGGTAGCCGGACAGCACCCGGGCGATGTCGGCCGCGGGCTCGCGGGTGCCGATGCCGACCTCGGCGTCGGTGAAGGTGACGGCGTGGCCGCCGAGGCGGGCGACCGCGGCCTCGCAGGAGTGGCGGGTCCGCAGGCTGGGCTTCTCGAAGTACAGCCCGACGCTGCGCCGCTCGAGGATCGGCTCGCCCACCTCGCCGCACAGGTCGAGCACCGCGCCCAGCTCGTCGGGGGCGAGGTCGTCGATCTCGAGCAGGTGGCGGACGGGCCCGGAGGTCCCGCTCGTGGCGCTCACGCGTCGGCCCCCTCGTGGGCGCCGACCCCGTCGGCCAGCACGCCGGCGAGCACGCCGACGGCCTCCTCGAGCTCGGCCTCGGACACGGTGATGGGCGGGGCGAGGCGCAGGGCCGTCGGGGTGACGGCGTTGACGACCACGCCCCGGGCCAGCAGCTCGGCGGCCACGGCCTTCGCGTCGAAGCCGTCCAGCTCGGCGGCGAGGAGCAGGCCGAGGCCCCGCACCTCGCGCACGGCGTCGAGGCCGAGCAGGAGCCCGCGCAGCACCTCGCCCGTCCCCGTGGCGGTGGCGGGGGCGTCGATGCGGCGCATCTCGCCGAGCACGGCCCTGGCCGCGGCCGCGGCCAGGGGCTGGCCGCCGTAGGTCGTGGCGTGGTCGCCGGGCTCGAAGGCGGCGGCGACCGAGCGGCGGGCGGCGCAGGCGCCGATGGGCACGCCGTTGCCGAGCGCCTTGGCCATGGTCACGACGTCGGGGCGGACGCCGAAGTGCTGGAACCCGAACCACTCGCCGGTCCGGCCGAGACCGGTCTGGACCTCGTCCACCATGAACAGGATCCCGCGCTCGCGGCACAGCCGCTCGACGCCCTGGAAGTACTCGGCGGTGGCCGGGTTGACCCCGCCCTCGCCCTGGACGGGCTCCAGGAGCACGGCGGCGACCGACGCATCGAGGCTCTGCTCGAGGGCGTCGAGGTCGTTCCACGCGACGTGGCGGAAGCCCTCGGGCAGCGGCTGGAACGGCTCCCACTTCGCGGGCTGGCCGGTCGCGGCCAGCGTGGTCAGCGTCCGGCCGTGGAACGAGGAGAAGGCGCACACGATCGTGTGCCGACCCCGGCCACCCGACTTCCGGGCGAGCTTGATGGCGGCCTCGTTGGACTCGGCACCGGAGTTGGCGAAGAAGACCTGGAAGCCCTCGGAGGACTCGTCACCGGCGCGGAGCAGCTCGTCGAGGGTGACGGCCACCTCCCAGCCCGGCTCGGTCCCGAAGAGGTTCGACACGTGCAGCAGCGTCCGCGCCTGCTCGGCGAGCGCGTCGGCCACGGCGGGGTTGGCGTGGCCGAGCGAGGTCACGGCCAGGCCCGAGAGCAGGTCGAGGTGGCGGCGCCCCTCGCCGTCCCACAGCTCGGTGCCCCGGCCGCGCACGAAGCGCACCTGCGGCGCCCCGTAGGTCGGCATGAGCGGGCAGGCGTCGAGGGCGTCGGGTGCCCCCATGGCGCTGCGGTGGTCGGTCGGGGTCATCGGGGCGCTCCTGCGTCGACGTCGCGATGGCGGGTGATCATGGTCCCCACGCCCTGGTCGGAGAACAGCTCGAGCAGCACGACGTGCTCGACCCGGCCGTCCAGGAGGTGGGCTGCGGGCACGCCCCGCTCGACGGCGGCCACGGCCGCCTCGATCTTGGGGATCATGCCCCCGGTCAGCTCGCCCGAGGTGATCCGGGCGCGCAGCTCTGCGACGGTCGCGGTCCGGATCAGCGAGCCGGGGTCCTCGACGTCGGCGAGCAGGCCGGGCACGTCGGTGAGGTAGATGGCCTTCTCGGCGCCGAGGGCGGCGGCGAGCGCACCGGCGACGGTGTCCGCGTTGATGTTGTACGCCTGCCCGTCGGCGGAGCCGCCGATGGTCGAGACCACCGGGATCAGCCCCTCAGCCAGGAGCCGCTCGAGGATCGTGGGGTTGACCGACTCGACGTCGCCCACGAAGCCGAGGTCGGGGTCCCGGGCCACGGAGGTGATCAGCCCGGCGTCCTCGCCCGACAGCCCCACGGCCAGGGGGCCGTGGGTGTTGATCGCCCCCACGATGTCCCGGTTCACCTTGCCGACGAGCACCATCCGGGCCACGTCGAGCGTGGCGGCGTCGGTGACGCGCAGGCCGTCCCGGAACTCGGACTCGATGCCCAGCCGGGCGAGCAGGTCGCCGATCTGGGGGCCGCCGCCGTGGACCACGACGGGGCGCATGCCGACGGCCCGGAGCAGGACGACGTCGGCGGCGAACGACGCGGCGAGGTCGTCGTCGACCATGGCGTTGCCACCGAACTTGACGACCACGACCCGGTCCCGGAACCGCTGGATGTAGGGCAGCGCCTCGAGGAGCACCTCGACGCGCAGCCGGGCCGCGACGCCCTCGGCCGCCGGGTCGTCGGCTGCGAGGGGGTGGTCAGGTGCGGGGACGCCGGTCACGGCAGCAGCCCCACGAGCGGCAGGCCGGTCGTCTCGGGGAGTCCGGCCAGCAGGTTGGCGCACTGGATGGCCTGGCCCGACGTGCCCTTGACCAGGTTGTCGATGGCCGAGAGCAGCAGGACCCGGTTGGTCCGGGCGTCGACGCGCGACGTGACGTGGCAGGTGTTGGCGCCCTGCACGGCCTTGGTCCCCGGGATGCGCTCGTCGACGGTCACGAACGGCTCGGCGGCGTAGTGGTCGACCAGGCAGGACCTGATGGCGTCGCCGTCGACGCCGTCGGTCGGCGTGGCGTAGATCGTGGACAGGATCCCCCGGTCCATGGGGACGAGGTGCGGCGTGAACAGGACCTGGGCGCCCGTGGCCTGCTCGATCTCGGGGGTGTGGCGGTGGTCCACGAGCCCGTAGGCGGTCATGTTCTCGTCGACGGCGGTGAACGCGGTGTGGGGCTTCACCTGCCGGCCGGCGCCCGTCACCCCGGACGCGGCGTCCACGATCACGCCCGTGGGCTCCACCAGGCCGGCCCGCACGAGGGGGGCGAGGGCCAGGGCGGCGCCCGTCGGGTAGCAGCCGGCCACGGCGACCAGGTCGGCGCCCACGATCTCGTCCCGGAACAGCTCGGGGATGCCGTAGGCCGCCTCGTCCAGCAGCTCGGGTGCCGGGTGGGCCTGCCCGTACCAGGTGTCGTACAGCGAGGCGTCCTTGAGCCGGAAGTCGGCGGCCGCGTCGACGATCCACCGCACGCGCCCCCTGAGCGCGGGCACGATCTCCTGGCTCATCCCGTGGGGCAGGCCGAGGAACACGAGGTCGAGGCCGTCGCAGTCCTCGGGGCCGGCATCGGTGAACACGAGGTCCGGGTAGGCCGCGGCCAGGTTCGGGTAGAGGTCGGCCACGGGTGTGCCAGCCTGTGAGCCCGCGCCGGCCAGGCGGACGTCGAGCTCGGGGTGGCCGGCGGCGAGGCGCAGCAGCTCGGAGCCGGCGAAGCCCGAGGCGCCGAGGATGCCCACGGTGATCATGGCCACACCCTACGCACGCGGGTGCATGACCATGCAATCCCTTCGGCCCGCTCGCCGCCCGCCGGTCAGTCGTCGACGGCGTCCACCGCCGCGAGCTCGGCGGCCCGGTGCTCCACCCAGGGCAGCGAGCCCCGGTGCCCGCACACCTGCCACCAGCCCCGCAGCGCCCGCTCGACCTCGGACCGCGCTACGCCGGAGGCCAGCAGGCGGACCGGGCCGTCGAGCTGCACGGCGACCAGCTCGCCGGTCTCCTCCAGCCAGCACACCCGCCACGGGTCCTCGTCGACCGAGGCGAACCAGCGGGCACCGAGCTCCACCTCGACCGGCCCCCGACGACGCGGGTCGGCGGCCCGGAAGGCAGCCTCGCTCACCCACGACCGGGCCGCTCCCCGGTCGCCACCACCACCCGGACCGATCCCGTTCGCCGCCATGGACCGACCGTAGACCGAACAGGTGTTCGATGCCAGCCCACGTCCACGACCGGGGGGGGTGCGCGGTGGCGGGACCTCGTCGTGCCCCGAGGGTGTGGGCCACGATGGGTCGATGGCCGACCCCTCCCCCGGCACCGCCGACCCCGCGCCGCTCGACCTCGACGCCGTCCGGGCCCACTTCCCGGTGTTCGACCACCCCGAGGGGGCCGTCGCCCACCTGGAGAACGCCGGTGGCAGCCACGTGTGCCGGCAGACCCTCGACGCCCTCACCGACCACCTGACCCGGCGGCGGGTGCAGCCCGGCTACCCGGCCGGGCCGTCCGCGGCGGCGGCCGAGGCGATGGAGGCGGCCCGGGCCCGCTGGGCCACGGCCATGGGCCTGCCCACCGAGGAGGTCCACCTGGGGCCCTCGGCCAGCGCCAACGCCCACGTGCTGGCCCGGGCGTGGGCCCGCTCGCTCGGCCCGGGCGACGAGGTCGTCGTCACCGACGCCGACCACGAGACGAACCGGGGCTTCGTGTCGCGGGTGGCGGCCGAGGCGGGCGCCACCGTCCGGGTCTGGCCCCTCGGCCGCCACGGCGTCCTGGCGGTGGCGGACCTGGTCGACCTCCTCACGCCGCGCACGCGGATCGTCCACGTCCCGCACGTGTCCAACGTCGTGGGCGTCACCCACGACGTCGCGACCGCGTCCCGGCTCGCGCACGACGTCGGCGCCCGCGTCGTCGTCGACGCCGTCTCGGCCGCACCCCACGCCGTCCCGGATCCGCTCCGCCTCGGGGCCGACGTGTACCTGTGCAGCCTCTACAAGGTGTACTCGGTGCACCAGGGCCTCATGACGGTGCGGCGGGACCTGCTCGACGAGCTGGACAACCAGAGCCACTTCTTCAACGCGGACGTCGTCCACAAGAAGCTGAACCCGGCCGGACCGGACCACGCCCAGGTCGCGGCCAGCGCAGCGGTCCTGGACTACGTCGAGGCCAGCGCCGCCGAGCACGGGATCACGGGAGACGTGCGGACCGTGGCCGCGCGGCTGTCGGAGCGGTGGCGGGCCCACGAGGCCGGGCTCACCGAGCGGATCCTCGCCTTCCTGCGCGACCGGGACGACGTGTCGATCGTGGGGCCGGACGAGCCCGGCGTCGGCGGCCACCGCGTCCCGACGATCGCCTTCGTCCCCCGGGACACCGAGCCAGCCGCCGTGGCGGCCGCCCTGGCCGAGCGCGGCGTGGCCGTCGGCGCCGGGCACTTCTACTCGTGGCGCACCCTGGACGCGCTGGGCATCGATCCGACCCGTGGGGTCGTGCGGGCCTCGGCGGTCCACTACACGAGCCACGACGACGTCGACCGGCTCCTCGGGGCGCTCGCCGACGTCCTCTACGGCGCCTAGGGGGCGATGCGGCGACGGTCAGGCCGGGAGCCAGCTGCCGTGGAACCCGAAGGGCACCCGGCGGGGCATGGCCACGCTGGCCACGGGGCCGGCACCCACGTCCCGGGCGTCGACGATCTCGACGGTGGAGGTGCGCGTCGCCAGGTCCTCGGCGAAGGTGAGGAGCCACCCGCCGTCCTCGGCGGGGTCGTCGGGGTCGGGCGCGAAGACCGGCTCGCCCGAGCACACGCCGGCGCCGAAGCGGTGGACGGTCTCGGTCCCGGCCTCCAGGTCGTAGGCGACGATGCCGTCGAAGCGGACCGCGGCGCCGCCGTCCCCGCCGGTCGTGTGGCCCGTCCACCCGTACCGGTTCGGCCGGGTCTCCACGGCGGGGGCGACGCGGGGGAAGTCGACCGGGCGGTCGTCCAGGGCCTCGTCGGCCACGGACCCGGTGGCCAGGTCGATCCGCCAGCGGTGGAGGGCGGGGCGGACCGGGTCGGCCGCGACCTCGTCGCCGAATCCGATGGGCAGCCGATCGGCCCGGCACCCGTCGACGACGACGCCGGTCGCGGTCCCGTCCGGGTCGACGACGTCGTGGGCGTTGAGGAAGTGGAAGACGTAGAAGGGATCGACCTCGGTCCAGGTGACGGCGTCGTCGGCCGTGCCGGTACCGATCGCGGCGCGGGGCACGACGCCGATGCGGGCCCCGTGCCCGGGCCGCCACGAGACGGCGCCGCCGCCGGCCAGGAAGGCGTCGAGGTCGAACACGGCGGGCAGGTCGAACACGACGACGTGGCGCTCCGTGACGGCGACGTCGTGGATCATGACCGGCCCGGGGAGGGTCAGCGGCTCGCTCGCGACCAGTGCGCCGGAGGCGTCGGCCACGTGGAGGCGGAGGTGGGGCGGGCGGGGCGAGTAGCCGAAGAAGACCAGCTCGCCCGAGACGGGGTCCAGCTTGGGGTGGGCCGTCATGGGCCCCTCCAGCGCGCCGTCGAAGTCCCACTCCCCGACCGTCTCCAGCGCCGCGGTGACCTCGGTCGGGGGGCACCCCTCCATCAGGGCGAGGATGCGGTGGGCGTGGCGGATGACGTGGGTGTTGGCGGTGTTCTTGATCACGCCGGCCTCGGCCACCACCTCGGCCGGCGGGAGCGCGAACTCGGACAGCCCGCCGTACAGGGCGCGCCCGGCCCGCCGCTCGGCGGCGAGGCCGGCCGAGACCACGAAGCGGTTGCGGTACGACACCCGGGCCCGGCCCCGGGGGCCGTCGTCGAAGGTGACCCCGTGGAGCATGCCGTCGCCGTCGAAGAGGTGGTGGCGCCCGAGCGGCGGGAACGCCGGGTTGCCGCCGTTGCGCAGGAAGGTGCCCCGCAGCCCGTCGGGGACGCGCCCGCGCACGACGGGCAGGTCGGGCACGTCCAGCTCGTCGTGGACCGGCTCGAAGGGTCCGGTCAGGTACGGGTGGTCGGGGAAGGTCCGGTCCGGAGCATCGAGCGCCATGGGCCCGGACTACCACGATCCGCTGCGACGTGCTCGCCGCGACGGGCGCCGGGGAGGGTCAGCCGCGCAGGGTCGCGGGGAACGCCGCCTGGACCGCGTCGATGACGGCGCGGCGGACGTCGCCGACCTCGGCGTCGGTCAGGGTCCGGTCGGTCGCCTGGAGGCGCACCCGGTAGGCGAGGCTGCGCGTGCCGGGCGCCGTCCCCTCGCCCCGGTAGACGTCGAACAGCCGGACGTGGCCGAGGAGGTCGCCGCACGCCGACTCCATGGTCGAGGCGACGTCGGTGGCCGACACGCCCTCGGCGACCTCGAACGCGAGGTCGACGTCGGAGGACGGGTACCGCGACACCGGGACGTAGGTCGGCTCGCCGTGGGGGTGGGCGAGGAACCGGTCGAGGTCGACCTCGAGCCAGGCGACCCGGCCGGGGATGTCGTACGCGGCGAGCACGTCGGGGTCGACCTCGCCGACCGTGCCGACGGGCTCGCCCGCGACGCGGACCACGCCCGAGCGCGTCGGGTGCATGCCGGGCATCTCGGCGTTGACGACGTCGGCGCCGGGGACGGCGAGCCCGTCGCACACCGTCCGCCACGCCTCCACGGCCGTGGTGGCGTCGGCTCCGGCGACGATGACCGCGAAGGACTCGCGCTCGTCGGGCAGGTCGGGCAGGTCCTGGCCGGGCTCGACCACCGGGCGCAGGAAGACGTGGCCGACCTCGAACAGGCGGATGTCCTCGTTGCGGTGGCTCACGTTGTGCCGCACGGCCTTGAGCAGCCCGGGCAGCAGGGACGTGCGCAGCACCGACTCCTCGGCGACGAGGGGGTTGGTGATGGTGATCCCGTCGTCGGCGAGGCCGGCGCGTGCGAGGTCGCCGGGGGCGAGGAACGGCATCGGCGTGGCCTCCGAGCAGCCGAGCCCGGTGAGCAGCGAGCGCAGCGCCCGGCGCTCCTGCTGGCGGACGGTCAGGCCGCCCGACAGCGACGACGTCGGCATGGTCTGGCCGAGGCGCCCGTAGCCGTGCATGCGGGCGACCTCCTCGACGACGTCGATCTCGGCGTCGGAGTCGAGGCGGAAGCTCGGCAGCGCCACGGTCATCGGGTCCTGGCCGTGGGCCGGGCCGCCGAGCTCGGTCGTGAAGCCGATCGGGTCGAGCAGCGCCTTCATCTCGCCGGCGCTGAGCTCGGAGCCGAGGAGCGCGTTCACGCGCGCCGGTCGGACCGTGATCGGGGTCCGGTCGGGCAGCCCGCCCCGGGCCTCGACGAGGCCGTCGGTGACGGTGCCGGCCGATCCGCCGAGCAGCTCGACGAGCCGGTCCTGGGCCCGTTCGATCCCGAGGGGGTCGACGCCGCGCTCGAAGCGGGCGGACGCCTCGGACCGCAGGCCCAGGCGGCGGGACGACTTGGCGAGGGGCATGCGCTCGAACCACGCCATCTCGACGACCACGTCGGTCGTGGACGCGTCGATCTCGGTGTCGGCGCCGCCCATGATCCCGGCGATGCCGACCGGCCCGTCGTCCGCGTCGCAGATGAGGAGGTCGGCGTCGGTGAGGGTCCGCTCGACGTCGTCGAGGGTGGTGAGGGTCTCGCCGTCCACGGCTCGCCGCACGCGGAACCCGGCCCGCCCGCCGGCCCGGGCCGCGAGGCGGTCGAGGTCGTAGGGGTGGCTCGGCTGCCCGAGCTCGAGCATCACGTAGTTGGAGGCGTCGACCACGTTGTTGATCGGGCGCATGCCGAGCAGCGTCAGCCGGTTCGCGACGGCCGGATCGGACGGACCGACGGTCACGCCCCGCAGGACGCGCGCGGTGAACCGCCCGCAGCGGGCGGGGTCGAGGATCTCGACGGTCACCAGGTCGGCGGTCGGCTCGCCGCCCGTCGCGATGCTCGGTGCCGGCGCCACGATGGGCAGGCCGAGGCGCGCGGCGACGTCGCGGGCCACGCCGACCACGGACATGGCGTCGGGCCGGTTCGGGTTGATCTCGAGGTCGTAGAGGACGTCGGCGCCGATGCCCATCGCCTCGGCGAGGGGGACGCCGGGGGTGAGACCCTCGGGCAGGATCAGCAGGCCCGACGGGTCGCCGGGCAGGTTGACCTCGGGCGGGCTGCACAGCATCCCGTTGGACCACTCGCCCCGCATCTTGCGGCGGGCGATCTCCATGCCGTTGGACATCGTGGTGCCGATGGTCGCCAGGGGGACGAGGTCGCCGACCGCCATGTTGAACGCGCCGCAGCAGATCTGGAGCGGTTCGCCGTCACCGGCGTCGACGTCGACGAGCTGGATCCGGTCGGCGTCGGGGTGCGGGCGCAGGTCGAGGACCCGGGCCACGACGATGCCGTCGAGGCCCTCGCCGAGCACGTCCATCTCCTCGACGGCCATGCCGAGGTCGCCCATGAGCAGGCCGAGCTCCTCGGCCGGGGTGGTGAGCTCCGGCACGAAGTCGCGCAGCCACGAGTACAGGACCTTCATCGGGTGCTCCTCAGAACTGGCGCAGGAAGCGGACGTCGTTGGTGATGAGCTCGCGCAGGTCGTCCACGCCGGCCTTGGTGATGGCCAGGCGCTCGATCCCGAAGCCGAACGCGAACCCCGAGTACTCCTCGGGGTCGATGCCGCAGTTGCGGAGCACGTTCGGGTGCACCATCCCGCACCCGCCCAGCTCGAGGAAGGAGCCGTCGGGGCGGATGATGTCGAACTCGGCGGAGGGCTCGGTGAAGGGGAAGTACGACGGGCGCAGCCGGGAGGAGAAGGCGCCGCCGAAGTAGGCCTTGGTGAACCGGTCGATCGTGCCGGCCAGGTCGGCGAGCGTGATGCCCCGGTCGACGACGAGGCCCTCGATCTGGTGGAACACCGGCAGGTGCGTGGCATCCGCGGTGTCCTGGCGGAACGTCCGGCCCGGCATGACCGAGTAGATGGGCGGCGGCTGGGTCTGCATCACGCGCACCTGCACCGGCGAGGTGTGGGTGCGCAGCAGCGTCCGGCCCGGTTCGCCGTGGTCGACGTACAGGGTGTCGTACATGTCCCGGGCCGGGTGGCCCTCGGGGAAGTTGAGGGCCTCGAAGTTGTAGAAGTCGGTCTCGACCTCGGGGCCCTCGGCGACGGTGAAGCCGAGCCCGACGAACACGTCCTCGAGCTCGGTGATCGCCTGGGTGACGAGGTGCAGGTGCCCGGTGCGGGACCCGGCCATCGTCTCGGTCAGGTCGAGGCGGTCGGCCTGGAGGCGCTCGGCGCGGGCCGCTCGCTCCAGCTCGAAGCGCCGGTCGGCGGCCAGGGCCTCGACCTCGGCGACGGCGTCGTTGACGGCCTGGCCGACGGCCTTGCGCTCCTCGGGGTCGAGGTCGCCGAGCCGACGCTTGAACCCCTTGAGCGCACCCTTCTTGCCCAGGGCCGTGCGCTCGGCATCGGCGAGGTCGTCGAGGGTCCCGGCGGCGGCGATCCGCGCCCGGGCCTCGTCGGCGATGGCGGCCAGTTCGTCGATCATGGTGCGAGCACCCTGCCTCACGCGCGCCGGCGCCACCAACAGGGAACCGGCGCCGTCGCTACCCGTGGATGGCGTCGAACGCGTCCGCCGGGACGGTGAACGCGAAGGTGGCGCCCTCGCCCACCGTGGAGGTGGCGACGAGCTCGCCACCGTGGGCCTCGACCAGCCCGCGGCTGATCCACAGCCCGAGGCCGGTACCCGTGGGACGGCCGTGGTCCCGACGGAAGAACTTGGTGAACACGCGGGGCAGGTCCTCGGCCGGGATGCCCTCGCCCCGGTCGGTGACCGACACCCGGACCTCGCCGCCGACGGTCGGCGCGGCCGGGTCGGGACCCGGCTCGAGGCTGCAGGCGACGGCCATGCCGACCGGGTCGCCGTACTTGGCGGCGTTCTCCACCAGGTTGGTCAGCACCTGCTCGAGCTTGTCGGGGTCCGCGTAGACCTCGGGGAGCCCGTCCTCGACGGCCACGGAGCAGTCCAGGCGGGGGTAGGACATGCCCACCTTCTCGACCACGGTGCGGGCCAGGCCGCCCAGGTCGACGAGCTGGCGGCGCAGGACGAGCCGGCCCGTCTCCAGGCGGGAGATGTCGAGCAGCTCGGTGACCAGCCGCGTGACGCGGTCGGCGTCGTGGTGGACCTGGGTCAGCATCTCGCGCTTCTTGTCGTCGTCGATGCGGTCCCAGCGGTTCAGCAGGAGCGACACGTACCCCTTGACCGAGGTCAGCGGCGAGCGCAGCTCGTGGGAGACGGTCGAGACGATGGCGATGCCGGAGGCGTCGCCCACGGGCCGGGCGACGAGGACGGCACCCCCGTCGTCGCCGACGGCGACGGTGACGGTGACGGCCACGGGTCGGTCGCCACCGGCCCCGAACGTGCACTCCGTGCCCGACGTCGACGTGGGCCAGCCGTCGGTGAAGGCCGGCTCTCCCAGCGGGTCGCGGACGTCGAGCGCATCGACGAGGCCGCGGCCGACGGCGGCGTCCGCGGCGAGCAGCGTCCGGGCGGCGGCGTTGGCCGACACGAGCACGCCGGCGGGGTCGACGACGAGGACGGCGTCGGGGAGCAGGTCGACGTCGAGCTGCACGCTCAGGCCCCCCGTCCGACCCGGCGCTGCCGGGCCGCCTCGAAGGCGACCACGGTGCCGGCTGCGGCCACGTTGAGCGACTCGACGCGCCCGGCCATGGGGATGCGCACGGCGACGTGGGCCGCGGCGACGAGCTCGGGACGGAGCCCGTGGGCCTCGCTGCCGAGCAGCACGGCCACGTCGCCGGTCAGGTCGACGTCGTCGAGCGACGGGGCCGTCTCGTCGAGGGTGGTGGCCAGGCAGGTCACGCCGGCGGCTCCGAGCCGGTCGAGCAGGTCGACGGGATCGGCGACCTCGGCGACGGGCACGCGGAACAGCGAGCCGGCCGACGCCCGCACGCACTTCGGGTTCCACGGGTCCACCACATCGCCGGCGAACACTACCGCCGAGGCGCCCGCCGCCTCGGCGACCCGCACCAGGGTCCCGGCGTTGCCGGGGTCGCCGACGTCGACGAGCACGAGGACCAGGCCGCGCAGCACGTCGTCGGGAGGTGGTGCGGGGAGCGCGACCACGGCGGCCACGCCCTGGGGCGTGACCGGATCGGTCACCTGGGCGAGCACGCCCTCCCGCACGGCGACGACGGGCACGCCGGCGCGGCGGGCCGCATCGGCCACGGCCCCGGCCGGACCGGGGGCGGCGGTCGGCTCGACGTACACCTCGACCACGTCGGCGCCGGCGTCGAGGGCCTCGAGGACCAGCGTGGGTCCGTCGACGACGAAGCGACCGGCGTCCCGACGCGCCCTGCGGCGCCCCGAGAGGCGCCGCAGGGTCGTCATCGTGGATGACCGGGGCCCGAGGGGGTCCCGGGGCTCGCTCAGGCCGCGCCCTCCTGGGCACCGAGGGCGCCGTCGGCCACGGCCACGAGGGCCCCGAACGCGGCGTCGTCGGTCACGGCCAGGTCGGCCAGGTGCTTGCGGTCGACCTCGACGCCGGCCTCCTTCAGCCCGGCGATGAACCGGGAGTAGGTGGTGCCGTGCGTGCGGCAGGCGGCGTTGATCCGCTGGATCCACAGCTTGCGCATCTCGCCCTTGCGGGCCCGGCGGTCGCGGAACGCGTAGTCGCCGGCGTGCATGACGGACTCGTTGGCCGCCCGGAACGTGCGGCTCCGGTTGCCGTAGTGGCCCTTGGCCCGCCCGAGGACCTGCTTGCGGCGCTTCTTGGAGTGGACGCCGCGCTTGACCCTTGCCATCTTCTCTCCTCCTCGTCCTTCGTCTTCAGTCGATCACTGGCCGAGCATGCGCTTGATGCGCTTCTCGTCGGCCTTGGACACGAGCGTGTCGCCCTTCAGGCGGCGCAGCCGCTTGGACGTGAGCCGCTCGTTGCCGTGGTGGCGGTTCGCCTGGCGGCGGCTCACCTTGCCGGTGCCGGTCACCTTGAAGCGCTTGGCCGAGGTGCGGTGGGTCTTCATCTTGGGCATGTCTGCTCCTCTTCGCCGCTGGGCGGCCGGGGGCCCCGCTCGGCGGGGCCGTCCGGGGCGGGCGTCGGCGCCCGGTCCCGGGCGCTCAGTCGGTGGTGGTGTCGGTGGCGGGCTCGGCTGCCTCTGCCGCAGCAGCTGCAGGTTCACCCGCCTCGGCGGCGTCGGCCGCCGCCTTGGCTGCGGCCGCCTTGGCCGCGGCCTGGGCCTTCTTGTCGGGGCCGAGGACCATGGTCATCTGACGTCCCTCGGTGCGGGCGGAGGTCTCGACCCGCCCGACGTGCGACGTCGCCTCGACCACGCGGTCCAGGATCCGTCGCCCGAGCTCGGGGTGGGTCTGCTCCCGGCCCCGGAACATCAGGGTGATCTTGACCTTGTGCCCCTCCTCCAGGAAGCCGATGACCTTCTTGGTCTTGGTGTCGAAGTCGCCCGGCCCGATCTTGGGTCGGTACTTCATCTCCTTGACCGACGCGCTGGAGCTCTTCTTGCGAGACTCCTTGGCGCGCTGGGCGGCCTCGTACTTGTACTTCCCGTAGTCCATGATCCGGCACACCGGCGGGTTCGCCTTGCCGGCGACCTCGACGAGGTCGAGGTCCAGCTGGCGCGCGATGGAGAGCGCCTCGGGAAGGGGCTTGATCCCGATCTGCTCGCCGTCTGCTCCCACGAGGCGTACCTCGCGAGCGCGGATGCGGTCGTTGATTCGGGGCTCGTCAGCAGCTATCGCTGATCACTCCTCGGCAAGATGTCCGTTCCTCCTGTGGTCCGGATCGTCACGGAGAAGCGGACTCCTGCCCCACCCCTCCCGATCGGATCGGGGGAGGCGGACACGAGAGGCGGCCGGACGTGCCGGCCGCTCCACGACCCGGGCGCACCTGCGTGGCCGGGTGGGGGCGAGGCCCCGCTTGCTCGTTCGGTTGTCCCGGAGATGGTACCGGTGCGGGCGCTCGGGTGCGCAACCGGGACCCGCCGCCCCGTGCGGGGGCCGCGTGGGGCAACATCGTCGCATGTCCTCGCTGTGGACCCCGGGGGGCGAGGTGCCCGTCGGTCGGGACCGCCCCGGCGCCGACGCCGCCTCGCCCCCAGACCCGCCGCCGACCTCCCGGGACGGCGCGCCGCCCGGCGGTGGCCCCGTCGACGGTGGCCCGGTCGACGAGGCCGCCGCCCAGGAGGAGCTGAGCCGCTTCCTGCGCGCGACCCCGGCGGCCGACGTGATCGCCCAGCACGCGGCCGGCATGTACGAGCTCGCCGTCCTGCACCTCTCCCAGGAGGCGCCCCGCCTCGAGGAGGCCAGCCTCGCCATCGACGCCCTCGGCGCGCTCGTCGAGGGGCTCGAGGGCCGCCTCGGCCCGGCCGAGGCCGAGCTGCGGGCCGTCCTCCCCCAGCTGCGGATGGCCTTCGTCCAGGTCGCGGACCGCGTGCGCGGCGCAGGCGACGCGGCCTCCGGGGACGACGGTGGCTGACCTGGTCGCCGGATGCGCCGTGGCCCGGCCACGACGGCTCGCGGATCGCAGCGATCGCGCCACGCTGCGTGCGCGTCGTGTGGTCCGTGAGACCTATGCTCCGGACGAGGGACGACACGGCCAGCGGAGGGGGGTGCGGTGATCACGGACGGGATCGGCTCGCTCCACCTCACGGTGGCCGACCACCTGAACGACCTCGTGGCCGTCTTCGACGACGCAGGCCGCTGCCGGTACCTGAACCGGACCGGGCGGCGCCTGCTGCGCGTCGACGCCGACGCCGTGCTCGCCGACCTCGCCCTCCTCGACCTCCCCGCCGCCGAGGAGCGCGACCGCTTCTCCGGGGTCCTGTCCCAGGTGTGCGCGGGCGACACGTGGAGCGGGACCCTGTCCATGGTCTCCCCCGTCACCGGCGAGTTCCCCACCCGCTCGACGCTGCTGTCGGTCGACCTCGACGACGGCACCACGGGCGTCGCCTGGGTCGCCAAGGACACCACGACCGACGGCGAGGTCATCCGCCGCCTCCGCCAGCGGGCCTTCTACGACCCCCTCACGGGGCTGTCGCACCGCTCCCTGTTCCTCGACCGCCTGGACCTGCTCCTGCGCCGGGTGTCCGACGACGACTCCCGGGTCGCCGTCCTGTTCGTGAACCCGGACCGCTTCAAGGAGCGCGTCAACCGCTTCGCATCCGGCACGGCCGACTCCCTCCTGAAGGCGATCGCGCTGCGCCTCCCCGACTCCCTCGGTCCGGAGCAGACCCTCCACCGCTGGGGCGACGAGGACTTCGTCGTCCTCTGCGAGCGGGTCCAGCACGAGGACGAGGCCCTGGCCGTCGCCGAGGCCATCCGCGACGCCTTCGACGAGCCCTTCGGCGTGGGCGAGGGCAACGTGTTCCTGTCGGCCTCGGTGGGCGTGGCGCTCGGGGTGCCGGGACGGTCCGGGACCGACGAGCTGATCCGGCAGGCCGACGCGGCGGGCCAGCTGGCCCGCAACACCGGCGGCGGGACGATCCGCCTCTTCGACGAGGAGCTCCGTCAGCGGGCGCTGCGCCGGGCCGAGATCGAGGACGCCCTCCGGGGCGCGGCCGGCCGCGGCGAGCTCGTGCTCCACTTCCAGCCCGAGGTCCAGCTGCGGACGAACCGCATCGTGGCCTGCGAGGCGCTGCTGCGCTGGCAGCACCCGAACTGGGGCCTCGTGCCGCCGGGCGAGTTCATCCCCGTGGCCGAGTCCTCGAACCTGATCCTCGAGATCGGTGACTGGGTGCTGCGCGAGGCGCTCCGCCACGCCGCGGCCTGGGAGCGCCGGTTCCGCGACCGGGACCCGATCACGGTGGCGGTGAACATCTCGGCCAAGCAGTTCGCGGCCGACGACTTCGAGGACGTCGTCGCCGCCGCCCTCCGCGACACCGGGGCGAGCGCGAGCCGGGTGTGCCTCGAGATCACCGAGAGCGTCCTCCTCGACGACGCCGAGGAGACGATCGCCAAGCTGGACCGGCTGAAGGCGCTGGGCGTCCACCTCGCCATCGACGACTTCGGCACCGGCTACTCCTCGCTGTCGTACCTGCGCCGCTTCCCCGTCGACATCCTCAAGGTCGACCAGGCCTTCGTCGCCGGCCTCGGCCACGACCCGGAGGACTCCGCCATCGTGCAGGCCGTGGTCCGCATGGGCCAGGCGCTGCGCATGACGACGCTGGCCGAGGGCGTCGAGACCGCCCACCACGTCATCGAGCTGCGCGAGCTGGACTGCGACATCGCCCAGGGCTTCCACTTCGCCCGACCGGTCCCGGCCGAGGCCTTCGAGGCCCTCCTCCTCGCCGGGGACGACTGGCTGGAGTCCTCGACGGGCTGAGTGTCGGCCCCTCGACGGGCTGGGTGTCGGCTCCGCCGACCCCGGGGTCGCTCGCTGCGCTCAGGCCGGGACGATGCCCCAGGCCTCCCACCGGCCGAGGCGCCCCGGGATCACCTCGAAGCGGACCGCGGCGCCCTCGTCGACGGTGCGGGAGCCGTCCGCGATGCCGGTGCAGTGGAACGGGTACGTGCGGCCGTCCTCGCCGGCGATCTCGCCGAGGCCCCGCTCCTCGTCGAAGGACGAGACCTGACCGGATCGGGAGCCGAGGGATGCGACGGGCACGGCGTGGACGCTACCGAGGGTCGGGGCCGGTCCGGGCTCAGTGGACGATCTTGGACAGCGGCAGCTCGAGGATGTCGCTGGCGCCGGCGTCGACCAGTGCGGGGATGAGGACGTTGATCTCGTTCTTGGGCACCACGGTCTCGACGGCGTAGCCGCCCCCGCCGTAGAGCTCGTTGACCGTGGGGGCCTTCATCGACGGGATCAGCTCGATGACCCGGTCGAGGTCGCCACCGCCGACGTTCAGCTTCACCAGCACCTTGCCGCGGGCCTCGAGCGACCCGTTGAGCAGCGTGAGGATCTGGGCCATCGCGTGGGCCTTCTCGGGGTCCTCGGCGGCCGCCCGGTTGGCGAGCAGCTCGGTGTAGGAGGTGAGGATCGTGTCGATGATCTTCAGCCCGGCGGCCCGCAGGGCCCGACCGGTCTCGGTGATGTCGACGACGCAGTCGACGATGTCGGGCACCTTCGCCTCGGTCGCGCCGTAGGACAGGCGGATGTCGGCCTCGATGCCCTGCTCGGCGAAGAACCGCTCGGTGAGGCGGGGGTACTCGCTGGACACCCGGACGCCCTGGGGCAGGTCGGCGACGGAGCCGTAGGGCGAGTCCTGGGGGACGGCGACCACGATGCGCACGGGCTTGGCCGTGGCCTTGGAGTACTGGAGCTGGCCGAGGGACACGACGTCGCTGGAGGTCTCCTCGACCCAGTCGCGCCCGGCGATCCCGAGGTCGAAGAGGCCCTCGGAGACGTAGGTGGGGATCTCCTGGGGCCGCAGGATCCGGACCTCGTCGATCCGGGGATCGTCGATGGTCGCCTTGTAGTCCACGGCGCTGGAGCGGCTGACCTGGAGGTCCGCGTCGGCGAACAGCTCCATCGTGGCCTTCTCCAGCGAACCCTTGGGGAGCACGAGCTTCAGCACGCTGGCCACGCTAGGGGCCGTCCGACCCGGGTCCGAAAAGCGATGCGCACCCTGGGTAGCGTGCCGCCATGGCATCCGGAGACCAGCGCGCCGACGTCCCCGACGAGCTCGACGGGTCCGGTCTGCGGATCGCCCTGGTGCGGTCCCGGTGGAACGCGACCGTCGTCGACCGCCTCGTGGCCGGCGTGGACCGCGGCCTGCTGCACCTCGGCATCCCCGCCGAGGACGTGGTCCGCGAGACCGTGCCCGGGGCGTTCGAGATCCCGATGGCGTGCCAGGCCATCGCCGCCTCCGGCCGGGTCGACGCCATCGTCACCGTCGGCGCGGTCATCCGGGGCGAGACCACCCACTACCAGCTGGTCTCGGAGGGGGCGGCCGAGGGCATCCGCCAGGTCCAGCTGACGACGGGGGTGCCCATCGCCATGGGCCTGGTCACGGTCGAGGACGAGGCCCAGGCCATGGCCCGGTCCGAGGGCCCCGGCGGCCACAACGTCGGCGAGGAGGCCGCCCAGGTCGCCGTCGAGATGGCCCGCCTCGTCCAGCGCTGGAAGGGCTGACCAGAACCGCCCCTCGACGAACGCCCCCTGGGGCGTAGGGGACCTCCAGGCGTCCGTCGGGAGCGCCAGCGAGCAGGACGCACGGGAGCGAGGACGAGCGCGCCCGGCCGAGACGGCCAGAGCGAGCCCAGCAGCACGGCCAGAGCGAGCCCAGCAGCACAGCCCTACAGCACGTCGTCGAGGCCCTCGAGGAGGTGCCCCATCCGCTCCCGCTTGGTGCGCAGGTACTTGATGTTCTCCGGGTTCGGCACCGACTGGATCGGCACGCGGTCCACGACCTGGAGGCCGAAGCCCTCGAGCCCGCCGTACTTGGACGGGTTGTTGGTCATCAGCCGCATCGAGGAGATGCCGAGGTCCACCAGGATCTGGGCGCCGATGCCGTACTCGCGGGAGTCGACGGGGAGGCCGAGGGACAGGTTGGCGTCGACGGTGTCCTGGCCCTCCTCCTGGAGGCTGTAGGCCCGGATCTTGTGGCCGATCCCGATGCCCCGTCCCTCGTGGCCGCGCAGGTAGACGACGATGCCCTCGTCGGCCTCGGCGACCATGGCCATGGCGGCGGAGAGCTGGGGGCCGCAGTCGCAGCGCAGCGAGCCGAACACGTCGCCGGAGTGCACCCGGACCAGCGGAGCGGGGCTGTCGTGGACGTTGCCCCGCACGAAGGCGAGGTGCTCGATGCCGTCGAGGGTCGACTGGTAGGCGTAGCAGGTGAAGTCGCCCCACTCGGTGGGGATGCGGGCCTCGGCGATCCGCTTGACGAGCTTCTCGGTCTTGCGCCGGTAGCGGATCATGTCGGCGATGGAGATCAGCAGCAGGTCGTGCTCGGCGGCGAAGCGCTCGAGCTCGGGGACCCGGGCCATGTCCATCTTCTTCTCGTCGACGATCTCGCACAGCACGCCGGCCGGGTAGCAGCCGGCCATGCGGGCCAGGTCGACGGCGGCCTCGGTGTGGCCAGCCCGCTTGAGCACGCCGCCCTCGCGGGCGATGAGCGGGTTGATGTGGCCGGGCCGGGCGAGGTCGGCCGGCCGGGTGCCGGGGTCGACGAGGGCCTGGATGGTGGCGGCCCGGTCGTGGGCCGAGATGCCGGTGGAGGTGCCGTGGCGGACGTCGACGGACACGGTGAACGCGGTCCGCATGGACTCGGTGTTCTCCCGCACCATCAGGTCGAGCTGGAGCTCGTTGGCCCGCTGCTCGGTCACCGGCGCGCAGATGTAGCCGGAGGTGTGGTGGAGGAAGAAGGCGATGGCCTCGGGCGTGGCGTGCTCGGCAGCCATGATGAGGTCGCCTTCGTTCTCGCGGTCCTCGTCGTCGACGACGACCACGATCTCGCCCCGGCCGATGGCGGCGACGGCGTCTTCGATGGCAGCGAAGGGCATGGGGCGCTCCTGTGGTGCTCGGGGCTCCGAGGCTACCGGGGGTCCCGTCCGGGGCCCCATTCGACCCGCCGTGACGCGTGTCCGGGCCGTCGCCCGGTCAGGCCTCCTCGTGCCAGGCGAGCAGGCGCTCCACGTACTTGACCGTGACGTCCACCTCGAGGTTCACGGGGTCGCCCGGGCCCTTCCGGCCGAGGGTCGTGACGTCGGAGGTGTGGGGGATCACCGCGACGGTGAAGCCGTCGTCGAGGACGTCCACCACCGTGAGGCTCACGCCGTCCACGGTGACGGAGCCCTTGACCACCACGTAGCGGAGCAGGTCGCGGGGCATCCGGACCCGGAGGTCCGGCACCGGTTCGACGATCTCGCCGACGGCGTCCACGTGGCCCTGCACGATGTGGCCGCCGAGGCGGTCCGACACCTTGACCGGCCGCTCCAGGTTGACCGCCGTCCCGGGATCGCAGCTGCCGAGGTTGGTGCGGCGCAGCGTCTCGTGGGACAGGTCGGCCTCCCACCAGCCGCCCTGGTCGTCGCGGCCGGTGGCGGTGACGGTGAGGCAGCAGCCGTTGACCGCGATCGAGTCGCCGATGCGGGCGTCCTCGAGCACGGTCTCGGCGCCGATGCGCAGGACCAGGTCCTCCAGGGAGCGGACGACGCCGAGCTCCTCGACGATGCCGGTGAACATGGTGGGCTCCTCAGGGTGCGGGGTCGGGTGCGGTGCCGCTCGGGGCGAGGTCGAGGCGCAGGTCGGCGCCGAGGCGGGTCACGTCCAGGATCCGGCCACGCCAGGCGTCGGCGATGGTGGCCGCGCCGGGGCCGGCGAACAAGCCGGGAGCGTCGTCCCCGCCGAGCAGGGCCGGTGCCAGGTACAGCGCGTAGCGGTCGACGAGACCGCGGCGGTGCCACTCCCCCGCGACCCGCGCACCGCCCTCGAGGAGGACCTGGAGGTGGCCTTCGGCGCCCAGCTCGTCGAGCAGGTCGGCGGCGTCGCCGTCCCACTCCCGGCACGGGTGCACGGCGGCCCCGACCGGGGCGCGCCCGAGCACGACGCGCTGCGGGTCGGGTCCCTCGACGTGGCGGACCGTCAGGGCCGGGTCGTCGGCCCTGACGGTGCCGGCGCCGACGACGATGACGTCGGCCTCGGCCCGGAGGCGGTGGACGTCGGCGCGGGCCTCGGGCCCGGTGATCCACCGGCTCGTGCCGTCGGGCGCCGCGGTGCGCCCGTCGAGGGTGGCGGCCAGCTTGCAGAGGACCTGCGGGCGGCCGGTGCGGCGGTGGTGCAGGTAGGGGGCGAGCTGCTCGGCGACGACGTCGGCCCGGCACCCGACGTCGACCCGGATCCCGGCGGCCCGCAGGGCGGCGATGCCCTCGCCGGCGACGCGGGCGTCGGGATCGGCGAGGGCCACGACGACCCGGGCCAGGCCGGCGGCCACGAGGGCATCGGCGCAGGGCGGGGTGCGCCCGTGGTGCGCGCACGGCTCGAGGGTCACGTAGGCGGTCGCGCCCCGGGCTCGCTCCCGGGCGCCCTGGAGGGCGACGACCTCGGCGTGGGCCTCCCCGACGGGTCGGGTCGCGCCACGCCCCACGAGCTCGCCTCCGGCGACGATGGCGCACCCGACCCAGGGGTTGGGGTGGGCGGTGCGCCGGGCCCCGGCGGCGGCCGCGACGGCCACGTCCATCCAGCGCTCGTCGTCGGTCACGGGCTCCACCGGGGTCGGGTCGGGCAGGGTCCGGGAGGCTACCGGTCGGGCGCCCCCGGCCGGCCCCGAGCACGGTGCGGACTTCGCGCCCTTTCCCCTCATCCGCGCCCCGGCGCTGCCGATGGGGTTCCCTGCAGGCGCGGCCGTCGCCGCGCCCCGCCAACCACCTGCACACCTGGAGGTCCCGTGGAGACGATCACCGCAACGAAGGTGGTCCTGTGCGACGACGACGCCGTGCTCCGCTCGGTGATCGCGCGGATGCTCGAGGAGCAGGGCTACGTCGTCGCCGCCGAGGCCGACACCGCCGACCTCGGCCGCTACGAGATCGACCGGACCGAGCCCGGGCTGGTCGTGCTCGACCTGGCGCTCCGGGCCGGGAAGGGCGAGCAGCTCCTGGCCGAGCTGCGCGCCACGCGCCCGCGGACCAAGGTCGTGGTCTTCTCCTCCTACGTGGCCGACCCGATGCGCCTGCTCGACGCCGGGGCAACCGCCGTCGTGGAGAAGCCCGACTTCCTCCGCCTCGAGGAGGTGCTCGGCCTCCTGGCCGCGGACGAGCTCCAGAGCGACAAGCGCCGGCCCGTGGCCCGCGCCCTCCCGGCGCTGCCCGCACCGACGGCGCTGAGCGTGTCGGGCCTCGAACCGTGGGCGTCGTTCCTCGACGTCCTCCCCCACCTGCAGGTGGGCGACTCGCTCCTCGTGTTCGACGTCGCCCCGATCGGCTCCCTGGCCGGCGCGTGGGACGACGTCTTCCGGGTCGACTACCGCCTGGCCCTGGCCCGCGCCGCGGCCGCCAACCGGCGACCGGCCGACCGGGTGTCGATCACGCCCGAGGGGATGCCGGTCATGGCCGTGGTCCACGGCCACCCCGAAGCGGCGGGCGCCGTGTTCGGTCGCATCGAGGCCCAGTGGGGACGGGAGGTCGCGGCCGGGGTGCCCCTGTGCGCCTTCACCCACGTCCGGGCCGGTGAGCGCGTCGATGCCGAGCGCATCACGGCGGGCGTCTCCACGCTCCTGCGCGACGTCGACGCCGCCTACCCGCTCCGCATGTACTGACCCTCGCCGCGACGTGCGGCCGGTGGGTCAGTGGGGCCGTTCGCCCCGCAGCAGCTCGAGCGCGTGCGGGAGCACGTCGAGGACGGCGTCGAGGCACTCGATCGACCCCGACGTCGAGCCGGGGAGGTTGAGCACGAGCGCCTGGCCGATGGTCCCGGCGACCTGCCGCGAGAGGCGGCCGAGCGGGTTGACGAGGCGCATCGCCTCGGCGAGGCCGGGTGCCTCCCGCTCGAGGACCGCTCGGGTCCCCTCGGGCGTGAGGTCGCGGGGACCGAACCCGGTGCCGCCGGTCGTGACCACCAGCCCGGCGAACCCGTCGGCCATGGCCCGCAACGAGCGGGCCACGGTCTCGATCCCGTCGGCGACGACGAGCCGGTCGACCACGTCGAACCCGGCGGCGCCGAGTCGGGTCTCCAGCGCGTCCCCGCTGCGGTCCTCGCGCACGCCCTCGGCCACGCCGTCGGACGCGGTGAGGATCTTGGCCTGGGGGTGGGCGCCCGGGCTGGTCGGGTCGGTCGCCATCGTCGGCGAGCCTACGGACGCGGCGGCGCCGCCCCGGGGATGGTCGCACCGGCATCGGCACCGGTGACCGGGGCGGTGCCGGGGCGGTGCCTCCAGCGGACCGTGCACATCCCGTCCCGGTCGTCGTCGGGCGCGGCGACGTCCACGTCGAGCAGCTGGAGCGGCGCACCGTCGGGGCCGACGGGGCGGGCGGCGTCGGCCACGCCGTCGCTCTCGTCGACCGTGAGGGTGCAGACGCTGAGCACGAGCATCCCGCCGGTGGCGAGGAGCGGCCCGGCGGCCTCCACCATGGCCACCTGGAGCGCGGCCAGGCGCGCCGGGGCGTCGGCGTCGATGCGCCACCGGGCGTCCGGACGCCGCCGGAGCACGCCCAGGCCCGAGCAGGGTGCGTCGAGGAGGATCCGGTCGAAGGTCCCGGGCCGCCAGGGCGGCGCGGCGGCGTCGGCCGCCGCGACCACGAGCGGACCGGATCCGGGGCCGGCGACGCGGTCGCGGTTGGCGACGACGAGGCGGGCGCGCCCGGGACGGGACTCGGCCGCCACGACGGTCGCACCGGTCGCGGCGAGCCCGGTCGCCTTGCCCCCCGGGGCGGCGCACGCGTCGAGGACGAGGGCCCCGGGGCCGGCCTCGACCGAGTCCACCACCGCCTGGGAGGCGAGGTCCTGGACGTAGCCGTCGGCTCGGACGTGGGTGGTGGCCGGGCGGTTCATGGCCGCGAGCGCGTCGAGGGCGCCGTCCCGTCCGAGGCGCGACACGAGCTCGTCGACGATCCAGTCCGGGTAGGAGAGGCGGGTGGCGTCGTCGGGCCACGTCGGGCCCGCGGCGACGTCCTCGGCGACCCGCCGGAGGACGGCGTTCACCAGGCCGCGCGCCCGCTTGGGGACGGCGCCGACCGTGGCGGACACGGCGGCGTGCGGCGCGACGCCGGCGAAGGCGAGCTGGTGGGCGCCGAGGCGCAGCGCGGCCCGGACCCGGGGTTCGACCCGTCCGCGGCGGTGCCGGTCGACCAGGTGGTCGCACGCCCGACGCATGCGGGTGGTGCCGTAGACGAGCTCGGTGACGAAGGCCCGGTCGCGGTCGGGGAGGTCGGCGCCGGCCCCGTCGCCGAGGACGCCGTCGAGCACCAGGTTGGCGTACGCCCCGCCGTCCTCGATCCGGACGAGCGCGTCGAGCGCGACGCGGCGGACGGCGACCCCGGGGTCGCCGATCTGGGCGTCGTCGATCCCGCTCACGTGCCGAGCCGGTCGTCGGCCGTCCACCGGGCGCCGTTGGCCCAGTCGGTCGCCGACATCCGCCGCTTGCCGGCGGGCTGGACCTCGAGGAGCTCGATGGGCTCGGTGCCCGTCGGATGGGTGACGCCACGGCCGGTGGGCGGGAGGGCCGTGCGCCACACCTTGAACCGCTCGCCGTCGAGCGTGGTCCACGCGCCGCCGACGCGGACCCGACGGTGCAGGTCGACCGCGGGCAGGTCCCAGTCGAGGCGCAGGTCGTCGGGGCCGAGCTTGGACGCGTAGGTCGCCTCCCCCACCTGCGGGTCCGGGTCGCCGAGGCCGTCCCGCAGCGAGCCGACGAGCAGGTCGGTGCCGGCCGCCACGAGGCGGTCGCGCAGCTCGGCGGCCGTCTCGTCGTCGCCGACGGGCAGCACCCGGCGGCCGTGGACGGCACCCGTGTCGAGTCCCTCCTCGACGACCATCAGGTCGACGCCGGTCTCGGCGTCGCCGGCCAGGATCGCCCGCTCGACCGGGGCGGCGCCCCGCCACCGGGGCAGGAGGGAGAAGTGGAGGTTCACCATGGGCAGCGCGGCGAGCACGTGGGGGCGGATGATCCGTCCGAAGGCGACGACGACCCCGAGGTCGGCGTCGACGCCGAGGACGTCGTCGACCTCGTGGGACACGGGGAGGCCGAGCTCGACCGCCGCGGCCTTGACCGGGCTGGGGGTGGTCCGCCCGCCCCGTCCCCGACGGCGGTCCGGGTTGGTGACGACGAGCGCGACCTCGAAGCCGGCGTCGTGCAGGGCGCGCAGCGGCGGCACGCTCATCTCGGGGGTGCCGAGGTAGACGAGGCGGGACGGGCGGCGGGCGCGATCGGACGACGGCACGGAGGCCGACGCTACGGGGTGGCGGCCTGCGGGCCGCGCTCCCCCCGGGGGCTCAGGAGAAGAAGCTCCGCTTGGGCTCGGGCCGGGCCGGGCCTTCGATGCGCTCCCGCATCGCCCGGATCTCCTTCAGCGCCCGCTTCTTGGTGTCGGGGTCCATGCGCTCGGTCATGAGCACGCCGTCGAGGTGGTCGAGCTCGTGCTGGAAGAGGCGGCCGAGGAGCTCGTCGGCCTCGATCGACACCTCGTTCCCGTCGAGGTCGTGGCCGACCAGGTGCACCACCTTGGGCCGGACGATCTCGAAGGACAGGCCCGGGATCGACAGGCAGCCCTCCTCGTAGGCCCACTCGCCGTCGGACTCGACGATGCGCGGGTTCACGAGGACCTGCGGCCGCTCCCGGGTGTCGGGGTCGAGGTCGTAGACGAACAGGCGCTTGCCGACGCCCACCTGGGGCGCGGCCAGGCCGAGGCCCGGCGCCCGGTACATGGTCTCGAGCATGTCCTGGGTCAGCTTGACGAGGCGGCCGTCGATGTCGGTCACCTCGGACGCCGCGGTCCGGAGCACGGGGTCGCCGACGACGCGGATGCTGTACGGGGCGGACATCTGAACGAGGCTACCGTCGGCGCCGTGCCCGACGGACGCGCCGCAGCCGATGGCGGCCAGTACTTCGCCCGATCGCCGGAGGCGCCGAGCCGACCGCGCACCCGGACCGTGGACCTGGGCGACGGCCCCGTGGAGGTCACCACCGACGCGGCGGTCTTCTCCCCGAAGCGCCTCGACCCGGGCACCGCGTTCCTCCTCGAGCGGGCCCCGGACCCGCCCGCCGCGGGGACGTTCCTCGACCTCGGCTGCGGGTGGGGGCCCCTGGCGCTCGCGCTGGCCCGCCGCTCCCCCGCCGCCACGGTCCACGCCGTCGACGTGAACGCCCGCGCCCGGCACCTGTGCGCCGAGAACGCCGCCGCGCTGGGCCTGCCGGGCGTGGTCGTGTCGGCGCCCGAGGACGTCGACCCCGAGGTCCGCTTCGACCTCGTGTGGTCCAACCCCCCGATCCGCGTCGGCAAGGCCGTGCTGCACGACCTGCTCGGCACCTGGCTGGACCGGCTCACCCCGGAGGGCCGGGCCGTCCTGGTCGTGGGCCGGAACCTGGGGGCCGACTCGCTGCACCGGTGGCTGGACGAGCGGGGCAACCGGACCGAGCGGATCGGGTCCCGGGCCGGCTACCGGCTGCTGTCGGTCGCCGCGTCCTGAGCGGCCTCGTCGCCGTCCCCCGTCGCGTCGAGGGCGCGCACCTCGGTGACGGCCTTCGCGACGACGGCGACGACCGGCACGGCGAGGAAGGCCCCGACGAGCCCGAGGAGGGCGGCGCCCGTGGCCACGGCGACGATCACGGCGAGCGGGTGGAGGCTGAGCGCCTTGCCGTAGATGACCGGGGCGAGGAGGTCGTTGTCGAACTGCTGGACGGCGATTGCGACGACGGCGATGACACCGGCCGCGCCCGGCCCGGCGGTGACGAGGGCGACGGCGACGGCGACCACGCCGGCGGCGATGGCCCCGACGAAGGGGACGAACGCGGCGATGAAGGTGAGCGATGCCACGGGCAGGACGAGCTCGGCGCCGACGACGAGCAGCGCGATGCCGATGATCACGCCCTCGACGACGCCGAGCGCCGCAGCGCCGCGCAGGTAGCCGCCGATGGCCGTCCACGCGCCCCGGGACGCGGCGCGGACCCGGTCGTGGGTCCGGTCGGGGAGGTTGCGGAGGGCGAAGTCCTGCAGCTCCTCTGCGTCCTTGACCACGAAGAAGGTCACCACCAGCGCGAGGAGGCCACCGGCGAGGATCTCGCCGACGAGGGCGACGCCGTCGGCGACGGCCCCCTCGCGGTCGAGGAGGTCGCCGACGCCTTCCACGAGGCGCTCGCGGGCCTCGGTGATCGTGTCCTCCTCGAGGGCGAGCGGACCGTCGACCAGCCAGTCCTCGATCTCGGCGAGGGCCTCGTCGAGGGTCTCGTCGAGGTCGGAGAACTCCTCGGCCAGGGGCGGCACGATGAGCAGGCCGAGGAGGGCGATGCCGCCGAAGAAGGTGCCGACGGTGCCGAGCATGGCGAGCGGCGACGGCAGCCGGCGGCCGAGGACGCGACGCACCGGGAGCAGCAGGTTCGACAGGAGGACGGCGACGACGAGGGGCAGGAGCACGATGCGGAGCCGGTCGGCGAGCAGGGCGAGGCCGAGGACCGCGATCCCGATCGCGATCAGGCGCCAGGACCAGGCGGCGGCGACGTCGAGCGATCTCGGCACGGCGGGTGGCCGTGCGCCCCCGTGCCCGCCTCCGGTGTCGTCGCTGGTCTCCGGGGCGGCCACCGGGTCACTGTGCCACGACCACCGGCACCCGACCGGCGCACCGTCGGGCGCCGGGGCTATCCGAGCGGGGCGACGTCGAGGTGGTCGGGCACCGAGGCGTGCCAGCCCAGCTCGTCGCCGATCCGCTCGGCGAGGCGTGCCGATGCCCGGGGCTCCCCGTGGACGACGTGGACGTGGTCGGGCGTGCCGGCCCCGCGGCCGAGCCAGTCCAGGATCTCGTCGCCGTCGGCGTGCACGGAGAACGACCCGGCGTGGGCGATGCGGGCCCGGACCGGGACGTCGGCGCCGAAGATCCGGATGGCGTCCGCGCCCGAGGTCAGCCGCTCCCCCCGCGTGCCCGCCGCCTGGAAGCCGGCGAAGACCACGGCGTTGCGCGGGTCGGGCAGGAGGCGGGACAGGTGGTGCAGGACCCGCCCACCGGTCGCCATCCCCGACGCCGACAGCAGGATGCTGGGGTACTGGAGCTGGGCCAGCGCCTTGGACTCGTCACGTGATCGGGCCTCGTGCAGCTCGCCGGCTGCGGTGAGGTCGGCGACGGAGACGCCGCTGCGGAGCTCGTCGTCGCCGTCGACCAGCGCGGCCCGGTACACGTCGAGCACGGCGAGCGCCATCGGTGAGTCGGCGTGGATGGGCAGGCGGGGCACGCGCCCCTCGGCCACGAGCCGACCGAGCGCGTGGAGCACGACCTCGGTCCGGTCGACGGCGAAGGCCGGGATCAGCACGGTGCCGCCACGGGACGCCGTCTCGGTGACGACGTCGGCGAGGAGCTCGACGCCGTCGTCGCCCCCGTCGTGGCTCCGGTCGCCGTAGGTGGACTCGACCAGCACGACGTCGACGTCTGGTCGGGAGGCCGGCGGGCGCAGCAGCGGGTGCCCGGGTCGGCCGAGGTCACCCGTGACCAGCACGCGTCGGCCGGTGTCGGCGAGGCCGAGCTCGACCGTCGCCGAGCCGAGGATGTGCCCGGCGGCGCGCAGGGTGACGGTGACCCCGGGCGCGACCTCGCGGGCCCGGTCGAGGGGCAGGGGCGAGAAGCGACCGAGGGCCGTCTCGGCGTCGTCGACGGTGTAGAGCGGCAGGGCGGGCCGGTGGCGGGACCAGCCCGCCTTGTTGGCCCACGCCGCCTCCTCCTCCTGGAGGCGGGCCGAGTCCGACAGCACGATCCGGGCGAGCTGCGCGGTCCGGTGCGTCGAGTGGATCGGTCCGGCGAAGCCGTCGCGCACCAGCGCGGGCAGGTAGCCGACGTGGTCCAGGTGGGCGTGGGTGCACACCACGGCGTCGATCGTCGCCGGGTCCTCGGGGAACGGGTCCCAGTTCCGGCTGCGGATCGCCTTCGCGCCCTGGAACATGCCGCAGTCCACGAGGACCCGGGCACGACCGGTGTCGAGCAGGAACCGGCTGCCGGTGACCGTCCCGGCGCCGCCGAGGAAGGAGAGGCGGGGACGGGGGACGTCGCTCACGGCGCGAGCCTGCCCGACGGCGGCGGGTCGGCGACGACCGGAGCGTCCGGCACGGCCCGTGGTCCGTCGTCGTCCCAGCGGGCGATGCGGGGCAGGACCAGGGCCCCGACCGCGAGGGCACCGGCGACGAGGAGCGCCCCGCCGACCGTGGTCCGCTCCACGTCGAACGCGGTCTGCAGGCCGGGGAGGCCGACCACGGCGAGCTGCGCCGCGGCGCCGAGCCCGACGGCGGCGGCGAGGGCCCGGCTGGGGAGGCGGCCGGTGCGGGACCGGACGGCGATCGCGTTCACGAGCTGGAGCCCGGCGAGGGTGGTGAAGGTGGCGCTGCGCCAGCCGAGGTCCCACGTCCGGGCCAGGGCGAGGACGGCGAGGGTGGTGCCGGCCATGGCGAGGCCGGCGACGAGGGCGTGGCGGGCGACGCCGTCACCGAGCACGGCTCGCCCGGGCGGGCGCGGACCCCTGGCCATCGCCCCCGGCGACGCCGGCTCGGTCCCGAGCGCGACGGCGGGCAGTCCGTCGGTGACCAGGTTGACCCACAGGATCTGGGCCGCGGTCAGGGGCACGGGGAGCCCGAGCAGCGGCCCGGCGAGGACGACGAGCAGCTCGCCGACGTTGGTGGCCAGCAGGTACCGCACGACGCGCCGGACGTTGTCGTCGATGCGACGGCCCTCGCCGATGGCGGCCACGATCGTGGCGAAGTCGTCGTCGGCGAGGACGACGTCGGCGGCCTCCTTGGCGACCTCCGTGCCCGCCACGCCCATGGCGACACCGATGTCGGCGGCCTGGAGGGCCGGGGCGTCGTTGACGCCGTCGCCGGTCATGGCCACGACCTCGCCGTCGGCCTGGAGGGCCCGCACGATCCGCAGCTTCTGCTCGGGCGTGACCCGGGCGTGGACCCGGACGGCGCGGATCCGCTCGGCGAGGGCGTCGTCGTCCAGGGCGTCGAGCTCGGGACCGGTGAGGACCGCGCCGTCGTCGGACCGGCCGTCGTCGAGGAAGCCGAGGCGACGTCCGATGGCCCTCGCGGTGCGGGGGTGGTCGCCGGTGATCATCACCGGCACGGTGCCCGCGGCCCGGCACCGGGCGACGGCGTCGGGGACGGCCCGTCGGGGCGGGTCGACGATCCCGACGATGCCGACGAGCTCCAGGTCGGTGACGAGGTCCTCGGGCTCGTCGGGCACGGCGGTCCCGGCGGGCAGCCGGCGCCGGGCGAGGGCGAGGACGCGGAAGCCGTCCTCGGCGAGCGCGGCGGCCGTGGCCTCGGCCTGGTCACGGTCGGGCGCGTCGAGGCGGCACCGGTCCAGGACCACCTCGACGGCCCCCTTGGTCGCCACGAGCAGCCCCTCGTCGGCGACGGCGTGGACCGTGGTCATCGAGCGGCGGCGCTCGTCGAAGGGGACCTCGGCCACGCGTGGACCGGTGGCCCCGTCGGCGAGCCCGAGGCGGGCGGCCATGGCGAGCAGCGCCCCCTCGGTCGGGTCGCCGACCAGGGTCCAGGTGCCCTCCGGGTCCCGCTGGATCTCGGCGTCGTTGCACGACGCGGCGACGACGGCCGCCGCTCGACCCATCGACCCCGGGTCCCCGTGGACGTCGCCGGTCGGGGCGTAGCCCTCCCCGACGAGCGTGCACGAGCCCGTCGGGGTCCACAGTCGCTCCACGGCCATGCGGTTCTCGGTGAGCGTCCCGGTCTTGTCGGTGCACACGACCGTGACCGAGCCCAGGGTCTCCACGGCCGGGAGGTGCCGGACCAGGGCCCGGCGATCGGCGGCCCGGCGGGCGCCGAGGGCCAGGGCGACGGTGACCACGGCGGGGAGGCCCTCGGGGATGGCGGCCACGGCGAGGCTGACGGCGGTGAGCAGCAGCTCGCGGACGTCCTCGCCCCGGGCGAGGCCGAGGAGGAACACGAGGACGCTGACCGCGATCGCGCCGACGGCGAGCTGGCGGGCGAGGACGGCGAGGCGCCGCTGGAGCGGGGTCGGCCCGCCACCGTCGCCGAGCAGCGCGGCGATCCGCCCGAGCTCGGTGGCCGAGCCGGTGCCGACGACGACGGCCTCGGCGTGCCCGGCGGTGACCGCCGTGCCCCGGTGGACGAGCCCGACCCGGTCGCCCGGGCCGGCGTCCTCGGGGGCGGTGCCCGGGCTCTTGCGCACGGGTTCGGACTCGCCGGTGAGCGACGACTCGTCGACGCCGAGGGCGGCGGCGTCGAGGACCCGGGCGTCGGCGGCGACGACGTCGCCCGCGACGAGCAGGAGCACGTCGCCGGGTACGACGTCGGCGGCGGGCACCACGGTCGTCGTCCCGTCGCGCCGCACGGTGGCGGGCGCGGCGGTGAGGTCCCGGAGGGCGGCCATGGCCTTCGCCGCCCGCTGCTCCTGGGCGACGCCGATGCCCGTGTCGAGCACGACGATGGCCAGGATCACGGTGGCGTCGAGGAGCTCGCCGACGGCCACCGTGACCGCGGCGGCGGCGAGGAGCACGAGGGTGAGCCCGCCGGTCAGGTGGGCGACCACCGAGCGCCAGATCGGGTCGTCCTCGTGGCCGGCGAGCTCGTTCGGGCCGTGGGCGGCGAGGCGCGCCGAGGCCTCGCCGGCTCCCAGCCCCCGGGTCGGGTCGACCCCCAGCTCCTCGGCGACCTCCGCTGCGGGCCGGGCCCAGGGTGGGGTCGTGGCGGGGGCCATCCCCACCAGCGTGCCGTCCGCCACGACGTCAGCCGCGCACGGTCGCCACCGGAGCTCCGGGGACGGGTCGGCGACGGATGGGACGGGGGATGCGCATCGGGTCTCCTGGGGACGACCCCCCACCGTGCCGGCGGCCCGTGCGGCAGCACCGGCGCGGCGGGGACGACGGCAGCATCGGCCAGCAGACGCCGGCGCGACCAGGGACGAAGGTCCCCGGTCGCGAGGACCGTCAGAGCCGAGGTGGGTCGACGGCGAGGCGCAGGCGTCCGGGGGGACGTGCCGTCGCCGCGAGCGCGTCGCACAGGCTGGCGTGGTCGGGTGCCTCGACCCGCCAGGTCCCCTCCAGGGGACCACGGACCCGGACCGGCGACGCTGCGTCGGCCACGACCGTCCGGAGGGCCTCGGCGAATGCCTCGCCGGCGGCGTCGCCGACCTCGGCGAGGGCGACCGCCGGGGGCAGGCCGAGGTCGGCCCGGCGTGCGGCCTCGACGTCGCTCCACCGTGCGGGGTCGCCGAGGACGGCGGCACGGACGACCTCGTGGTCGGGCAGGCGCGTCTGGACCAGCACCCGGCCGCCGTCGCGCCGGCCACCGACGATGCGGCCGGCCCGCACGAGGAGCGCGAGGGCCTCCTCCGCAGCCCGGTAGCGGGGAGCGAGGAGCTCGGCGTCGAGGTCGAGGAACGCGACGACGTCGGCCCGCTCGACGCGGTGCAGGACCGCCTCGGTGCCCACGAGGAGGCGTGCGCCGTCGGCGCGCCGGCGGGCGGCGGGGTCGTGGGCGTCGTCGCCGGTGACCTCGACCACCGGCTCGCCGGCCAGGGCGGCGAGGTCGTCGGCGACGCGGGAGACCCCCATGCGGATCGTGCGCAGGTCGGTGGCCCCGCACCCGGCGCAGATGACGGGCCGGGTCCGGCCGCACCGCCGGCAGGTCAGCCGCGGCACCTCCTCCGACCCCCTGGTGGGCAGTCGCACCGCGCCCCCGCAGTCGGCGCAGCGGGCCACGGCGCGGCAGGACCCGCAGGCCAGGAGCGCGGCGCGACCCTTGGTGTTGAGCACGGACACGACGCGGGCGCCGCTGCGCACGACGTCGACGAGGGCCGGGGAGAACAGGGCGTTGCGGCCCACGTCCTCCTCGGTCCGGTCGACGACGACCACGGCGGGCCACCCGGCCCGCTCCGCGGCGCGGTCGACCCGGACGAGTCGTCCGAGGTCGAGCGCCTCGAGCGACGGCGTCGGCGTGGCGAGCACGCAGGGCACCCCGGCCCGGCGGGCGCGCTCCACGGCGACGTCTCGGGCGTGCCACGTCGGTGACCGCTCCTCCTGGTGCACCTCGTCGTGCTCGTCGAGGACGACCACGGCGGCGAGGCCGGGGACGGGCGCCCAGGCAGCGGCGCGGGCGCCGACGACGGTGCAGCCGCCGGCCGCGGCCCGGTCCCACTGCTCGGGGTGCAGTGCGGTGGGCACGCCGGCCCGCCGGAGGCGCACGGCGAGGGAGCGGGCCTGGTCCCGTGACGGGCACAGCACGAGCGCCGGGCCGAGTGCCGAGGCGGCCTGGGCCAGGGGGAGCGGGTCGGCCGTGGGCGGCGTGCGCAGGACCGCGGTCCCGCCGGCGAGCGCGTCCACCAGGACCGGGTCGGCAGGCGCGGGGACCGGGTGGTCGCGCACGGCCGGCGGCGGGAGGGCCGGCGTGGCCCGCTCGGGGCTGGCGGTGCGCAGGAACGGGACGACGGTCTTGGCCGCCCACCGCCACCGAGCCCACTCGGCCAGGTCGACGAGGTCGGCGTCGGGGCCCTCGCCGGTCACCTTGGCGATCGGGCGGAGCGGCACCCCGGCCGGGGGCTCGACGTCGACGGCCACGATCCAGGCCCCGGCCCGGCGGGGACCGAGCGCGACCCGGACCCTCGTCCCGACGCGGACCCGGTCGGCGAGGTCGGCGGGGACGAGGTAGTCGAAGGGGCGGGTCACCCCGGTCTCGTCGACGACCACGCGCACGACCCGCTCCCCCGGCCCCGGCCCGGCCGGTGGCGCGTCGGCCCGGGCGCGCACCGACCCGCCGGCCGGGGCCGGCGGGTCGGGGTCGAACAGCCGGGGTTCGTCGCCCAGGTCGGCCTACAGGCCGAGGGCGGACTTCACGTCGTCCACCCGGTCGGTCTGCTCCCAGGGGAACTCGCCCTCGGCGCCGGTCCGGCCGAAGTGCCCGTAGGCGGCCGTGGTCCGGTAGATCGGCCGCCGCAGGTCGAGGTCGCGCAGGATCGCACCGGGGCGGAGGTCGAACACCTCGCGCACCGCAGCGCTCAGCTTCGCGGGGTCGACGTTCTCGGTGCCGAAGGTCTCGACCATGATCGACATCGGGTGGGCGACGCCGATGGCGTAGGCGACCTGGACCTCGCAGCGGGACGCGGCGCCGGCGGCGACGAGGTTCTTGGCCACCCACCGGGTCGCGTACGCGGCGGACCGGTCGACCTTGGACGGGTCCTTGCCGGAGAAGGCGCCGCCGCCGTGGCGGGCCCAGCCGCCGTAGGTGTCGACGATGATCTTGCGCCCGGTGAGCCCGCAGTCGGCGTGGGGCCCGCCAAGCTCGAACTTGCCGGTCGGGTTGACCAGCACCTCGAAGGCGTCGTCGGCGAACTGCTCGGGCAGCGTCGGGCGGATGACCTGCTCGACGAGGTCGGGCTTGATCAGGGTCTCGGCGTCGTGGCCGGGCGCGTGCTGGGTGGAGATCAGCACCGTCTTGAGCTCGGCGGGTCGACCGTCGCGGTAGTCGATGGTGACCTGGGTCTTGGAGTCGGGCCGCAGGTACGGGAGGATCCCGGCCTTGCGGACCTCGGCGAGGCGCTCGGCGAGGCGGTGGGCCAGGTGGACCGGCGTCGGCATCATCGCGTCGTTCTCGTCGCACGCGTAGCCGAACATCATCCCCTGGTCGCCGGCGCCCTGGTCGTCGATCTCGTCGTCCCGGACGCCGGTGCGGGTCTCGTAGGCCTTGTCGACGCCCTGGGCGATGTCGGGGCTCTGGGGGTCGATCGAGGTGAGGACGCCGCAGGTGTTCCCGTCGAAGCCCATCGACTCGCGGTCGTAGCCGATCGACTTGATCGTCGAGCGGACGATCTCGGGGATCTCGACGTAGGCGGTGGTGGTGATCTCGCCGGCCACGATGGCCATGCCGGTCGTGACCATGGTCTCGCAGGCGACCCGGGCCATCGGGTCCTCGGCGAGGATGGCGTCGAGGATCGAGTCCGAGATCTGGTCGGCCATCTTGTCGGGATGGCCCTCCGAGACGGACTCGGAGGTGAAGGTGAAGTCGGTGGTCATGACTGGCTCCTGAGTTGGACGACGGCGTCGAGCACCGCCCGTGCGATCGATCGCTTGTCGGCGAGGGGCACCTCGGTGGCCCCGGCCGGGGTGAGCAGCACGACCTCGTTGGTGTCGTGCTCGAAGCCGGCGCCCGGGGCCGACACGTCGTTGGCCACGACGAGGTCGGCGCCCTTGGCGACCAGCTTGGACTGGGCGTTGGCGCGCAGGTCGTCGGTCTCGGCCGCGAACCCGACGAGGGTCTGGCCGGCCGGCTTCGCAGCGCCGAGCGAGGCGAGGATGTCGACGGTGGGCTCGAGGACCACCTCGGGCACGCCGCCGTGCTTCTTGATCTTCGACGTGGCGGCGACGGCCGGCCGGAAGTCGGCGACGGCGGCGGCCATCACGACCACGTCGCAGCCCGGCGCACGGGCGCTGACGGCGTCGTGCATCTCGGCGGCGGTGTCGACCCGGACCACCTCGACGCCGACGGGGACGGGGCGGTCGACGGTCGTGACGACGGTGACGGTGGCACCGCGGGCGTGCGCCTCGTCGACGACGGCGTGTCCCTGCTTGCCCGACGACCGGTTCCCGATGAAGCGGACGGGGTCGATGGGCTCGCGGGTCCCACCTGCGGTGACGAGCACCTGCAGGCCCGACAGGTCGGGCGCGGCGCCCGACCGGGACGCCAGGGCCTCCTCGCACGCGGCGACCACGACCTCCGGTGCGGCGAGGCGGCCAGCGCCGGAGTCGCCGCCGGCGAGGCGGCCCTCCTCCGGCCAGACGACGCGGACGCCGCGCCCGGCGAGCACGTCGACGTTCTCGCGGACCGCGGGGTGCTCCCACATCTCGGTGTGCATGGCCGGCGCCACGACCACCGGCGCCCGGGTCGCGATCAGGGTCGCGGTCAGGAGGTCGTCGGAGCGCCCGGTGCGGTAGTCCGACAGCAGCCGTGCCGTGGCCGGGGCGACCACGATCAGGTCGGCGGTCTGCCCCAGGCGCGTGTGGGTGATGGGGCTGCCGTCGGCGCCGTGGTCCACCTGCCACAGGGAGGTCTGGACCGGCGCCGAGGCCAGCGCGGAGAAGGTGGTCTCGCCGACGAAGCGCAGGGCTCCCTCGGTCAGCACGGGGGTGACGTGGGCGCCGGCGTCGACGAGGCGACGGCACACCTCGACCGCCTTGTAGGCCGCGATCCCGCCGGTGACGCCGAGCACGATGCGCGCGCCCTGGAGCACGTGGTGGTCCTCCGTGGTCGTCTCGTCCGCTCCGGCCCGCGTGGGCCTAGTCCCGGTCGGCGTCCTCGGCCTGGGCGGCCAGGCGGGCGGCGACCTCGGCGGCCTCGGCCTCGCGCTTGGCGACGAGCTCCTCGCCGAACACCGGCACGATCTTGTCCGCAGCGACCTCCTCGAAGGCGATCGACAGCGGCTTGCGCACGACCGAGGGGACCTGGGGCGGGATCTGCGAGCCGAGCCCACCGGAGCCGACGGCGTTGAAGTACGCGTTGATCTGCCGGGCGCGGGTCGAGGCCAGGGTCACCAGTCGGAACTTGGAGTCGGTGCGCTCGAGGAGATCCTCGATGCGCGGGTTCATCATCGTGTCGTGGCGTCCGGACATGGTTCCTCCTGGAAGGCGCGGAACCGACGACGGTAGCAGCGAGGGCCCCCGATCCGGGAACCCCCGGGGCGCGTCAGCGGGTGGCGTGGTCGTCGATGAGGCGGGCCAGCTCGGCCACGGCGCGGCCGAGCTCGTCGTTGACGAGGTGCACCATGCCCAGCTCGCCCGCACGGGCCCGCTCCTCGTCCCCCTTGGCCATGCGGGCCTCGATGCGGTCGGGGCTGTCGCCCCGGCCCTGGAGGCGGCGACGCTGGTCCTCGCGGTCGGGGACGTCGACGAAGACCAGCAGGGCGCCGGGGTCGACCGCACGGATGGCGGCGGCACCGGCCACGTCGATCTCGAAGAGCACGTGCTTGCCCTCGGGAGGGTCGGGCATCGGGGTGCCCTGGCGGTAGTCGAGGAAGTCGACCCACTCGAGGAAGCCGCCGGCCTCGATGTGGGCGTCGAAGGTGTCGCGGTCGGTGAAGACGTAGGCGTCCTCGGCCTCGCCGGGCCGGCGGGCGCGGGTGGTCCAGGACCGACTCAGCCAGATGTCGTCCCGGAGCTCGAGGAGCCGGTCGACCAGTGTTCCCTTGCCGACCCCGCCGGGGCCGGACACGACGACGTTCACGCCAGCGGCCACCCGTCGATCAGGAGCCGAACTCCTCGAGGAGCTTTCGCCGCTGCTGGTCGCCCAGGCCCCGGACCCGGCGCGACTCGGAGATCTCGAAGGCCTCCATGGTCCGGCGGGCCTTGACCTTGCCGACGCCGGGCAGCGACTCGAGGACGGCGAGGACCTTCATCTTGCCGA
>CAZCEZ010000029.1:0-1636 GCA_964497795.1 uncultured Acidimicrobiaceae bacterium
AGAACATCATCGCCATCAACAAGGACCCCGAGGCCCCGATCTTCTCGGTCGCCGACCTCGGCATCGTGGGCGACGTCCACAAGGTCATGCCGGCGCTGCTGGAGGCCCTCGAGGGCAAGTAGCCCGCTGCCCGCCCGGCTCGGCCGGGTGAGGCGCCAGCGAACTCGGAGACGGCCGCCCCTCGGGGCGGCCGTCTTCGCGCTCCGTGGTCGTCGCTCCCGTGTGGGTGGTGACGTCCCCTCGTGCGCAACCCGATGTGGACCCTGGGTGGTAGGCCGGGCGCGCTCCGAGCAAGGGCTACCGCGCTCCGTGAACGTCCACATACGGATCGTGTCGGTACGGAACGGAGCCGGGCGCGCGCGGTTCGTGATCAATTGATCTGGAGCACGTGCCGAAGATGGCTCGAGGCGGCCAGGACCCCAGCAATTCTCCGGGTTCTGGCCGAACCGGCAGGATCTCGCAGCTCACCTCGGCTTCGCGCTCAACGTGGTGGTGTCACTACTTCCACGGTTTTGCGTGTTGAGGGTGGCGCTGCGTGGCGGTCTGATCACGTCAATGGCCCGGTCGGACTAGTGACACCGATCGAGACAACTCCACGGACCACAGAGGGCAGCACGATGCAGCACAGCGACACCACCACCAGCCCCGACCTCGCCCCCGCCCTGGGGGCCGATCTCCACCGACTCGGCCTCACCGGCCACGGCGTGGGCATCGCCGTGATCGACTCCGGCGTCGACGGCGCCGATCTCGCCGGCCGCCTCGCGCCCGGCCTCGACCTCACCGCCGACGCAGGCACGGCCGCCGAGGGCCTGGACCGGACCGGCCACGGCACGCACCTCGCCACCCTCGCCGCCGGGACGACCGTCGGCAGCGCCCCGGGCGCCCACGTCGTGCCCGTCAAGGTGGCCTCCGAGCGCGGCGTCACCCGGCCCGAGGCCGTCGTCGCCGCCCTCGACGCCTGCGTCGCGGCCAAGGACCGGCTCGGCATCCGCGTCGTGCTCCTCGCCTTCGGCGCCGACCAGCTCGACGGGACCGACCCCCTGGCCGCCGCCGTCGCCCGCGCCTGGGACGCCGGCCTCGTCGTCGTCACCTCCGCCGGCAACGAGGGGCACGGTCCGCTGCCCACGCCCGCCCACATCGACCGGGTCCTGACCGTCGGCGCCGGCGAGCTGGTCGAGGGCACCTGGGCCCGCTGCGAGTTCTCGACCCCGGGCCAGGACGACGTCCGCCCCGACGTGCTCGCCCCCGGCCGGTCGCTGGTCAGCGCCCTGGCCCAGGGGTCCGAGGCCGAGGCCGCCCCCGCCGAGTCCCACGTCGCCCTCGGCTGGGTCAAGGGCTCGGGCTCCTCGCAGGCCGCCGGCGTCGCCGCCGGCGTCGTGGCCCTGCTGCTGGAGGCGGACCCCACCCTCGGCCCCGACGAGGTCAAGGCCATCCTGCGGGCCTCCGCAGCCCGCGTCGCCGACCCCGGAGCGGGCGCCGGTGCCATCGATCCGGCCGTGGCGCTCGCCTGCCTGGCCTCCGGGCTGTTCCGCCCCTCGGCGACCTCCGAGCTCGCACCGGCCGTGGACGGCCCCCTCGCGGGCGCCTACGCCGGCCTGGAGTGGTCCGGTCTGGAGTGGTCGGGCTTCCGTTGGTC
>CAZCEZ010000029.1:1736-37782 GCA_964497795.1 uncultured Acidimicrobiaceae bacterium
TGGAGTGGTCCGGGCTGGAGTGGTCCGGGCTGGAGTGGTCGGGCTTCCGTTGGTCCGGCTTCCGCTGGTCCGGCCTCGAGTGGTCGTAGCGGGGCGGTCCCCCCGGCGCTGATCGGCGCCGGGGTGGACGGGTTCCGGTACGTCCGGTACGCTCCGTAGTCAAGTCAGCACTTTCGGAGGGATCGGCGTGTCGGGGAGCGGTGGAAGGAGTGGTCAGAGCGCCCGCGTCTGGGTGTTCTGCGTCCTCCTCCTGCTCAGCGGATCCGCCGTCGCCTGGTGGGCGACGGCCACGGTCGAGGCGCCGGCCGACCAGCCCTTCACGATCCCCTGGATCGTGTTCGCCCTGGCCTTCGTCGTGGCCGAGTGGCTGGTCGTCGACGTCGAGGTCAAGCGCGAAGCCCAGACGCTGACCTTCACCGAGGCGCCGATCGCCCTCGGCCTCCTCCTGGCCGACCCCACGGAGTTCGTGGTCGTCCGCGTCGTGATCGCCACCCTGGCGGTGGCGGTCATCCGCCGCTCGCCCCCGGTCAAGATCCTGTTCAACATGGGCCAGTTCGGCCTGCAGATCGGCGCGGCGCTCCTCGTCTTCCACGCCATCCTCGGCGACGGCTCGGCGATCGACCCGAGGGGCTGGATCGCCGCGCTGACCGCGGCCACGGTGAGCTACCTGATCTCCGCCGTCGCCGTCACGACGGTGATGGCCCTCGCCGGTGCACCCGTCGAGCCCCGGGCCCAGCTGATGTTCGTCGGCGTGGGCCTCCTCGCCGCCCTCGCGGGCTCCGCCGTGTCCCTCGGTGCAGCGACCACGCTGTGGCGCGACGGGCGCTCCTGGATCCTCCTCGCCGTCATCGGCGCCGCCATCGGGTACTTCTTCGTGTCGTTCCTGAAGATCCGCGAGCGGCACCAGTCGCTGGCCGAGCTCCACGTGTTCACGACCTCGCTCGCCGAGGTCGCCTCCTTCACCGACCTGACCCACCAGGTCGTGCGCGGCATCGCCGAGCTGCTGAAGGCGTACCGGATCGTGATCCTCGTCCCCTTCGAGGGCGGCATCGGCCGGCTCGAGTACGTCGACGGCGACGTCACGATCGAGGCCGACCACGCCGTGAGCGACCTGGAGTGGATGACGGCCCTCACCTCCGCGGGCAAGCAGCACGCCGGGCCGCTGTCGATCGGTCGGGGCCAGACGATCGCCGGCGTCGACCTCTCGGAGTCCTCCGTGATCTCCGTGCGCCTGCCCATGCCCGACCGGCCCGGCATCGTCCTCGCCGACGGGCGCCTCGCCGCGTCGAGCCGGCCCTTCGACTCCGAGGACGTCCGGCTGCTCGAGACGGCCGCAGGCCACGCCGCCACCGCCCTCTACAACGCGCAGCTCGTCACCGAGCTGCGTCGCGAGGCCGACGTCCGCGCCCACCAGGCCCTCCACGACGAGGTCACCGGCCTCGTCAACTCCCGTGGCCTCCAGGAGCGCCTCGCCGACCCGCTCCGGGCCGGCCAGCCCCTCGCCGTGCTCACGGCCCGGCTCGACTCGCTCCGCGAGGTCAACGAGACGCTCGGGCGGGCCACGGGCGACGTGCTCCTCACCGAGATCGCGAAGCGCCTCCAGCCCCTGGCTCGCCCGGAGTGGTGCGCCAAGACCGCGTCCGACGAGTTCACGCTCGTCGTGCCGGGTGGGGCCGACGAGGCCGACATGCTCGCCGCCCGCATCCTCGACGCCTTCGAGCTCCCCGTGCAGTGCGACGAGGTGGCGCTCGCCACCACCGCCGGCATCGGCGTGGCCCTGTCGCCCGAGCACGGCACCGAGGTCGAGTTCCTCCTCCGCCGGGCGAGCCTGGCCGCGAGCCGCAGCCGCGTGGAGGGCACGCGGGTCACGACCTGGGCCGTGGACCGCGACCCCTACGACCCCCAGCGCCTGGCGATCGCCGCCGACCTGCGCGACGCCATCCCGGCCGGTGAGCTCACCGTCCACTTCCAGCCCCAGGTCGACCTGTCCTCGGGGCGGGTCACCGGCGCCGAGGCGCTGGTCCGCTGGCGCCACCCCCGCATGGGCGAGCTGCGCCCCGACCAGTTCATCGCCGCCGCCGAGTACACCGGCGCCATCGACGCGCTCACCATCCACGTGCTCGAGCAGGCGGCGACGACGTGCGCCCGGTGGCGGGCCATGGGCTGGGACCTCGAGGTCGGCGTCAACGTCTCGGCCCGGAACCTGGCCAGCGCGACGTTCGCGACCGACGTCCAGGACGTGCTCGACCGGGCCGGGCTCGAGGCGTCGGCCGTGACCCTCGAGCTGACCGAGTCCTCGGTCATGAGCGAGGCCGCCCCCTCCCTGGCCACGCTCTACCGCCTCCACCGCATGGGCGTCACCCTCTCGATCGACGACTTCGGCACCGGCTTCTCCTCGCTGGCCCACCTGCGGCGCCTGCCCGTCCGCGAGATCAAGATCGACAAGTCCTTCGTGTTCGACCTCCTGACGAACCGGTCTGACGAGGCCATCGTCCGCTCCATGGTCGAGCTGGGCCACAACCTCGGCATGACCGTGATCGTCGAGGGCGTCGAGACGGTGGAGGTCCGCCGTCGCCTCGACGAGATCGGCGCCGACCGGATCCAGGGCTACCTGCTGTCCCGGCCGATGCCCGTCCTCGCCTTCGAGCAGTGGATCGCCGACCGGCCCGTGCGCATGCTCGGCGACGCCGCCACCGAGCCGGGCCTCGTGGCCGGCCACCCCGTCACCGATCCGCAGCTGGTCGAGCGGCGCCGCGACGACGCCTGAGCCGTCGGGTCGGTCCCGTCGGGCCGGGTCCTCAGACCAGGGGCCAGGGGTAGCGGTGCCCCGTCTCGTCGAGCGGGAAGTGGCCGAGCGCCACGAGCTGGTCCAGCCGGTCCTCGAGCGCCTCCACCTCGTGGTCCTCCAGCAGCGCGGTGAGGCGATCGGGGAGCCCGTCGTCGGCCAGGCGGGCGAGGTCGGCGGCGAGGTCCTCGGGGAGCGCCTCGCCGGCGAACTCCCAGATCACGGTGCGCAGCTTGAAGTCCTCGTGGAAGCACAGGCCGTGGTCGATCCCGAACAGCTCGTCGCCGACCGAGACCAGGCAGTGACCCGACTTCCGGTCGGTGTTGTTGGCGACCAGGTCGAAGGCGCACATGGCCCGCATCCGGTCGTGGTGGCGGCCCGCCTCGTAGAGCGTGAAGTAGTGCTGTTCGAAGTCGGCGTCGATGAAGCGCTGCACCGAGCCGAGCCCGAGCGGACCGTCGCGGAGCACGGTGTGGGGCACGAGGCCCCACCCCAGCGCCTCGCTCAGCTCGTGGGCCGCGACCTCGCGCCGGTCGAGCCCGCCGGGGAAGTCCCACAGCGGCCGCTCGGCACGCCGGGGCTTGTAGATCGCACGCAGCCACTGCTCGCCGAGCGTGACCGTGACCAGGAACGTGCCGTTGGACGACCAGGGCATGCGACCCTCGATCTCGATCTCGCCCTCGGCCAGCACGGCCCGCACCGGATCCACGTGCCGATCCTGCCCGCTGCCGGCGGGCGAGTCGACGCGGGGCCGGAGGAGGGGAGACGACGCCGACCCGGCCGTGGGCCCGACCGGCGGCGAGCGGCGCACCGGGGGCGCCACGGGCACCCGGTCAGTTGGCCCGTGGGCAGGCATGGCCCTCGGGGTCCATGGGCGCACCGCACAGCCGGCACGGCGGCCGGCCGCCGGCCATGAGCGAGCCGGCCCGCTCGATGAAGGCGCGCACCTGGGCCCGGGAGATCACGACGCGCAGCGAGTCGCCGTCGTCGAGGTCGTCCTCGCCCGTCAGCTCCTCGGCCACGATGACGATGCGGTCGAGGTCGTTGTCGTAGGCGACGCCGATGTTGCCCACCGTCCACTCGGCCACGACCGGCTCGACCAGGTCGGGGGCGGGGTCGACCTCGGCCGGTGCGGGGAGGTCGTGCAGCATCCCGGACAGGTACTCGGCGAGCGCGGCGACCTGCTGCTTCTCGAGGCGCACGGAGGCGACGACGCCGTCGTGCTGGGCCTGCAGGTAGAACACCCGCTGACCGGGCGGGCCGATCGTGCCGGCCGTGAACGCGGAGGGGTCGACGAACTCCGTCACGACGGCCCGCTCACGACGGGGCGAGCGATACGAGGTCGCCCGTGTGGTTGACGGCGAGCACCGTGGGCCCGGTGGCGCCGTGGAGCACGGCCGACACCGAGCACTGCCCGATCACGATCCGCTGGAACAGGTCCAGCGGGGTGCCGAGCGCCGAGGCGACGGCGGCCTTGATCGTGTCGGCGTGGGACACGGCCACGACGGCCTCGCCCGGGTGTGCGGCCACCAGGTCGTTCACCGCGTCGACCATGCGGGCCGACATCTCCGAGAACGACTCGCCCTTCGGGAAGCGGAAGCCCGACGGGTGCCGCTGCACGGTCCGCCACTCGGGCAGCGTGCGGAGCTCGGCCAGCTCGCGGCCGGTCCAGTCGCCGAAGTCGCACTCGACGAGGCCCTTGCGGGTCCGGGTGCGCAGCCCCAGGGCCTTGCTGATCGGCGCGGCCGTCTCCTGGGTCCGCTCCATGGGCGAGGCGTAGACGGCGGCGATCCCCGGCGCCGTGGACTCGAGCGCGGCGAGCTGCTCCCTGGCCGCCTTCGACCGCTTCCGGGACAGGGCGGCGACGTGGCGCTCGCGCGCCGCGAGCCGCGACTCGTGGAGGGCGAGGATCCGCTGGGCGACCGCCTCGGCCTGGGCGACGCCCTCGTCGGCCAGGTGGAGGCCGGGTGCCCGCCCGGGCAGGACGGACCCGGTCGTGGGGGTCTTGCCGTGCCGGACGAGGAGCACGAGGGTGGGGGCCGGGACGGCCCCCTCGCCACCGTCGGCGGCGGCCTTCGCAGGGGTGGGTCGGGAGGCAGCCATGTGATCGGTCACGCTATCGGTGATGTCCGCGAACCCGACCCGACGCACCCGCGCCGCCGGCCAGGCCGCGCTCGCCGCCGAGATCATCGCCTGCCGTGCCTGTCCCCGCCTGGTCGGGTGGCGCGAGCAGGTGGCCCGGGACAAGCGCGCCGCGTACGCCGAGGAGACCTACTGGGGGAGGGGCGTGCCCGGCTTCGGCGACCCCGACGCCGCCGTCGTCGTGGTCGGCCTCGCACCCGCGGCCCACGGGGCCAACCGGACCGGGCGGATGTTCACGGGCGACCGCTCCGGCGACTTCCTCTACGCCGCCCTCCACCGCACCGGCTTCGCCAACCAGCCCGAGAGCGTGCGTCCCGGGGACGGCCTCGAGCTCGACGGCGCCTGGATCACCTCGCCGGTGAAGTGCGCGCCCCCGGCCAACAAGCCGACACCGGCCGAGCGCGACACCTGCGCCGGGTTCCTCGACCGGGAGCTCGAGCTGCTGGACCGGGCCCGGGTCTTCGTGCCCCTCGGGGGCTTCGGGTACCAGGCCACCTGCCGGTTCCTCGGGGTCCGGCCCAGGCCCCGCTTCGCCCACGGCGTCGAGGTCGACCTCGCCGAGCACGGCCGGCCGGGCTGCTGGATCGTGGCCAGCTACCACGTGAGCCAGCAGAACACCTTCACCGGGCGCCTGACCGAGCCGATGCTCGACGAGGTGCTGACCCGGGCCCGGGCGCTGGCCGAGGTGGGCTGAGGGCCTCGGGCGGCGGCCCGGTCAGCGGGACCGGGTCGGGGCCAGGCCCGACCAGACCACGTCGAAGCTGCCGTCCCCGGCGCGGACCGGGGCGGTCGCGACGACGGCACCGACCGGGATCGGTCCGTACACGTGGGGGAACTCGGTGCCCGAGCCGTCGAGGTCCTCGTAGCGGACCTCGGCGTCGAGGCGGGCGGGGTCGACGACGAGCAGGACGAGCGACTCCGCGACCGACGCGTAGACGGCGTCGCCCACCGCGGCGACCTGGTCGGGGTCGGCCGAGCAGTGCACGAAGCCGACCTCGTCGAGGGACGCGCCCAGCGTCGAGCGCCGGTAGCTGCCCTCGGCCTGCGCCTCCCGCCACTCCTCGGACAGCGCGACGTGCAGGAGGTGGCCCTCCGGGACGGCCTGCTGTCCCTCGGTCACGAGCCGGCGGCTGCCTTCGGCTTGGCCTTGGGGAACTCCACGGCGCTGTCGGGCCAGCGCTTGCGGGACTTCTCGGCCAGCTTGTGCATGAGCGCGATGGCTCCCGGGTCCTCGTCGCCGGGCTTGGCTTCGATGACGCCGGCGTCGATCATGCGGGAGATGACCTCGCGGCCCAGGTCGGTCCGCACGATCGTGAGGGTCCAGTTGGCGTTCTTCCCGATGCCGCCCGTCGAGATGTCGGCGTGCTCGGCCGCGAAGTCGGGGCAGTGGTTGCAGCCCTCGCGGGTCCAGTCGTGGCACTCCTTCAGCGGGATCTCGTGGTAGCCGCCGTCGTCGGTCCACAGCTGGAAGACGCCCTTGATGTTCATCTTCGTGATCCGCTGCTTCGGGATGCCGTACTTGGTCTCGAACAGCTCCTCGAAGATGGCGTCGTCGAAGGTCTTCGAGCACAGGAGGCCGATGTTGAACTTGATCGGCTTGGACACCTTGCCGATCTTGCGGTGCCACATCACCGGGGCGATCGAGGACTGGCACGACATGCCGACCATGGCCAGGTTCTCGAGGCCCGAGTCGACGGCCTCGTCCAGCGCGAGGGTGTTCGCCGAGTACGTGTACCGGCTGCCGGCGGACCGGAGCACGTCGTCCTTGGTGCGGGCCACGCCCGGCGTGGCCTTCCACTCGCCGCGCTCGCCCTCCAGGTACGACACCAGGGCGCCGTCGATGTAGCCCTCGTCGAGGAGCCACATGAGGATCGCCGACACGAGGCCGCCGTCCTGGCCCTGCTCGTTGACCGACTCGTCCGTGGCCCGGGTCAGCAGGATGTCCTGGTAGATGCCCGAGTGCTCGCCGGGCTCGCGGTGGCGTGCGAAGAGGTGCTGGTCGGCCTCGGGCTCCCAGTTCCGGAAGCGGGGGCAGGCCCGGGTGCAGGACGTGCAGCCCTTCTGGCCGTGCACGCAGTCGGCGGGGCCGAGCTCGTCCTCGAGGTGGAAGGGCTTGTAGCCGCCCGACGCGTGCTCGTAGCCGATCACGTCGTGGGGGCAGGCCACGACGCAGCCCGCGCAGCCCGTGCACAGGGAGGCGTCGATGACCTCCGCCTTGAGCTCGGCCCACTGGTTCGTCCAGCGTTCCTTCTCCCCGGTGATGACATCGGTCAGCGCCATGGAGCCGGACTCTAGAGCGGGACCGGCCGGCCCTGCGGACCTGCGCCGACCGACTTGACCGTCCAGTCAGGGTCCCCGCAGCATTGACCCATGGATCTGACCTACCCCGAAGAGGCCGAGACGTTCCGTGCGGAGATCCGCTCCTGGCTGGAGGAGAACCTCCCGTCGGACTGGGGTGAGCGGGAGATGACCTCCGAGGAGAAGGCCGAGTTCTCCAAGGACTGGAACGAGAAGCTCTTCGCCGGCGGGTGGATCTGCGCCTCCTGGCCCAAGGAGTACGGCGGCAAGGGCCTGTCGACCATCCAGAACGTGGTCCTGAACGAGGAGTTCGCCCGCGTCGGCGCGCCGATGCGCGGCGACTTCTTCGGCGACACCCTCGTGGGCCCGACGATCCTCCAGTGGGGCTCCGAGGAGCAGAAGAAGCAGTTCCTGCCCGGCATCCTCCAGGGCAAGACGGCCTGGTGCCAGGGCTTCTCCGAGCCCAACGCCGGCTCCGACCTCGCCAGCCTCAAGTGCAAGGCCGAGCTCGACGGCGACGAGTGGGTCATCAACGGCCAGAAGGTCTGGACCACCCAGGCCCAGCACGCCGACTACTGCTTCCTGCTCGCCCGCACCGACCCCGAGGCCAAGAAGCACGCCGGCATCTCCTACCTGCTGGTCCCGATGGACCAGCCCGGCGTCGAGATCCGCCCGATCGTGCAGCCCGACGGCTCCGCCGAGTTCAACGAGGTGTTCTTCACCGACGCCCGCTGCCCGAAGGACAACGTCGTCGGCGGCCTCAACAACGGCTGGAAGGTCGCCATGACCACGCTCGGCTTCGAGCGCGGTGCCTCGGCCACGACCTCGCACCGCCGATTCGAGAAGGAGCTCGACCAGATCATCGACGCCGCCAAGGAGAACGGCGCCATCGACCACCCGGTCATCCGCCAGAAGCTGATGAAGCAGTGGTCCAAGATCCAGATCATGCGCATCAACGGCCTGCGCACCCTCGGCGCCAGCCTGTCGGGCAAGAAGGACCTCGGCGTCGCCGCCCTCGGCGTCACCAACAAGATGTTCTGGTCCGAGACGCACCGGGACACCATGGAGGTGGCCATGGACGTGCTCGGCATGGACGGCCAGATCCTCACCGGTGACGCCGACACCGACTTCGTGCCCGGCGTGGGCAAGCGCGAGGCGGCCCGGGACTACCCGGTCTCCCCGCTGCAGGCCGCCTTCTTCTTCTCCCGGTCCGAGACGATCTGGGGCGGCACCGCCGAGATCCAGCGGAACATCGTCGGCGAGCGGGCCCTGGGCCTGCCCAAGGAGCCCAAGCCCGACAAGGAGCTCCCGAACGGCTGAGCCGCCGCGCGCGCTCCCGCCCGGGGCCCTCGCCGTGGGCGGGGGCCTCGTCGCGGCCGCCGCGACCACCTACGGGTTCCAGGCCGTGGCCGCCCGTGCCCTCGGGCCGGCCGGCTACGCGCCGGTGGCCGTGCTGTGGTCGGTGCTGTTCCTCGTGGTGCCCGCCACCTGGGGGCCCGTCGAGCAGGAGGCGGGCCGGCGCCTCGTGGCCCGGCGCGAGGCCGGCGAGGGTGGCCGCCCCGTGGTGGTCGCCGCCGGGCGCGCCCTGGGCGCGCTCGCCGCACCGACCCTCGTCGCGCTCGTGGCCCTCGTCGTCCTCGGTGCGGACGCCGTGCTCTCGGACCGCACCGGCGTCGGGGTCGCGCTGGTCGTGGCCGTCGCGGCCTTCGCCCCGAACCACCTGACCCGGGCGGCGCTCGCCGCCCGGGGGGCCTTCGGGCGCTACGGGCTGTGCATCGCCCTCGACTCCGCCGTCCGCCTCGCCCTCGCCGTCGCCCTCGCCGCCGGTGGGGTCGAGGACCCCGTGCCCTACGCGGCCGCGGTGGCGGTCGCCCCCCTCGTCCCCGTCGTCGCGTTCCGGCGAGCCCTGGTCGACCCGGCGCCGGGACCGCCCGCCGGGTCGCTGCTGCCCGCCGTCGCGCCGCTCGTCGCCGGCCAGGCCCTGGCCCAGGTCCTCGTCAACGGTGGCCCCGTCGCCGTGGCCGCGCTGGCCGTCGACGGCGAGGAGGCCGTGGCCGGCGCCTTCCTCGCCGCGCTGCTCGTGGCCCGCATCCCCCTGTTCTTCTTCCAGGCCGTCCAGTCGTCGCTCCTGCCCCGGCTCGCGGCGCTCGCCGCCCGCGGCGACCACGCCGGGTTCCGGACCCAGGTCTCCCGGCTCCTCGGGCTGGTGGCCGGGCTCGGGGTCGTGGCCGTGGTCGCCGCCGCGGTCGTGGGCCCGACCGCGGTGCGGGTCGGCTTCGGCGACGCCTACGTCCTGCCCGGGCGCGACCTGGCCGTGCTCGCCCTCGCCGCGTCGGCGACGATGGCGGGGTTCGTGCTGGCCGCCGCCGTCGTCGCCGTCGAGGGCCACCGCCGGGTCGCCCCGGCCTGGGCCGCGGGGGTCGTGGCCGCCGCCGCCGTCGTGGCGGTGGGCGACGACCTCGTCTGGCGGGTGTCGGCCGCGCTGGCCGTCGGCGGGCTCGTGGCGACCGCCGCCCACGGCGTGGCCCTCGCGGCGAGCCTCCGTCCCGGGGTCCCGGTGCCGGGTCGGACGGGGTGACGTCCGTCGCCCCGGGCGGCGACGACTACGGCGCGCACCCCGGGTGGCGGTAGTTTCGACGCTCGTGTCGGGCCCCAAGCACCTCGCGCCGGCGCGCCGTCGGACCCCAAGGGAGCGGCTCGCCATCGTCGGCGGCGCCACGCTGTCGCTGCTGCTGTTCGCGGCGGCGACCGCCCTGGCCTACGTGAACTACAAGTTCGGGCAGATCGAGCGCTTCGACGTCACGATCGACGTGGCGCCGGCCAGCGGTGCGCCCCGGAACTACCTCCTGGTCGGCTCCGACACCCGGGCCGGGCTCGACCCCGACGACCCCGAGGACGCCATCTTCTTCGATGCCACGGGGCAGACGACCTTCGACGACACGATCCAGCGCACCGACACGATCATGGTGCTGCGCGTCGACCCCGAGGCCGGGACCGCCGCCCTCGTGTCGTTCCCGCGGGACCTGTTCGTGCCCATCGCCGACACCGGCGAGCGGAACCGGATCAACTCGGCCTTCACCCGGGGCCGCGAGGTGCTGATCGACACGATCCGCGAGAACTTCGACATCCCGATCCACCACTACGTCGAGGTCGACTTCGTCGGGTTCCTCGGTCTCGTCGACGCCATCGGCGGCGTGCCCGTGTACTTCTCCGAGCCGGTGCGCGACGACTTCTCCCAGCTGCGGATCGAGTCCCCCGGCTGCGTGAACCTGTCGGGCCAGCAGGCCCTGGCCTTCGCCCGGGCCCGGCACCTCGAGATCCAGGACGCCGAGACCGGCCGCTGGCGCAGCGACCCGTCGGGAGACTTCGGTCGCATCAGCCGCCAGCAGGAGTTCATCCGCAAGTCGATCTCCAAGGCGGTGTCCCGGGGCCTCACCAACCCGGCGGTCCTCAACGAGCTGGTCAACGTGGGCGTGCAGTACGTCGGCCTCGACCCCACGCTGACGGCGCGGGACATCCTCGCCCTCGGGCGCCGCTTCGCCGCCTTCGACGCCGACACCCTCGCCACCTACAGCCTCCCCGCCTCCCCGTTCCGCACGTCGGCCGGGGCGTCGGTCCTCGACCTCGACGAGCGGGAGGCCGAGCCGATCCTCAACATCTTCCGGGGGCTCGACCCCGGCGAGGTCACCCCCGGGCTGGTCGAGGTGACCGTGCTCAACGGCACCGGCGAGCAGGGCCTGGCCGGTGACGTCTCCGCCGCCCTCGACGAGATCGGCTTCGCGACGGCCACCCCGGGCGACACCGTGGACCCCTTCGAGCGCACGGCGATCTACTACGCACCGGGCAGCGAGGCCGAGGCCGCCCGCCTGGCCCGCCACGTGACCGGCGACGTGCTCTTCGGCATCGACGAGGACCTGGGCGAGGGCGAGGTGGTGCTGGTGGTCGGCTTCGACTTCACCACCGTCCACACCCAGCCCTCGCCCGAGGACCCCGACCTCCCCACCACGACGACCACGACGACCACGACCGTGGCCGGCGAGGGCGGGACGACCGCGACGACGGCGGTGCCGTCGACCACGTCCACCACGGCCCCCCTCGGCTACCTGCCCGGCGAGGCCCCGCCCGGCGTCGCCTGCGGCTGAGCGCCCACGGGCGGCCGGACGGGCTACGGGCAGATCGGGCCGACGGTCGAGGAGGCCGACCCCGGTCCCGCCGTGAACGTGGAGGCCGAGGACCGGATCCGGTGCTCGTAGGTCGTCAGCGACAGGATCGACGTGTCGGTCCAGGTCGTGGCCGTGCCGGCCAGGGTGGCGCGGGTCGACCACGAGCCCAGCGGCGGCGACCGGCGCTCCACGACGATCTGGTCAGCGCCGGATGCCGGTCCGCCCGCGGGCCCGGCCCGCTGGTCTGGACCGGCCCGGTGCTGGATAGGGGATCCGGCGGTGGCCGACGACAGGAGCGAGCAGATGGACGGCGGGCAGGTCCCGTGGCGACGACGGCTGGAGGCGCTCCTCGGCGTCCCCGCCACCGACGGGAACCGCGTCGCCGTGCTGCGCAACGGCGACGAGATCTTCCCGGCCATGCTCGAGGCCATCGAGGGCGCCGAGCGGTCCGTCGACCTGCTGACGTTCATCTACTGGGAGGGGCCCATCGCGGAGCGGTTCGCCGGTGCCCTGGCCGATCGGGCCCGGGCCGGTGTCCGGGTCCGCCTGCTCCTCGACGCCTTCGGCGCCCGCAAGCTGCCCGACGACCTCGCGGAGGCCATGGTCGAGGCGGGCGTGGACCTGCGCTGGTTCCGGCCCCCCGGCTCCGAGGACGTCACCGACATCCAGCACCGCACCCACCGCAAGGTGCTGGTCTGCGACGAGCGGATCGGCTTCACCGGTGGCGTGGGCATCGCGGAGGAGTGGACGGGTGACGCCCGCGGCCCCGACGAGTGGCGCGACACGCACCTGCGCATCGAGGGCCCGGCCGTGGACGGCCTCCGGGGGGCCTTCGTCGACGACTGGTTCGACACGACCCACGACCTGGCCGACGAGGCCTTCGACACCGTGGCCGAGGTGGACGCCACCGGCCCGCACGCGGTGCAGATCGTCACCGGCACCGCCGGACCCGGGCACAGCGACATCGGGACCCTGCACGCCGCGCTGCTGGAGGGGGCGACGCGCCACGTGCGCATGGCCGCGGCCTACTTCACCCCCAACGAGCGGATCGTGTCCGCCATGCACCACGCGCTCGAGCGCGGCGTCGAGATCGACGTCTGCATCCCGGGACCCCACGCCGACAAGGGGTTCATGCGCGTCGCCAGCCAGGCGTGCTTCGAGGAGCTGCTCGACGCCGGCGCGCGGATCTGGACCTTCCAGCCCTCGATGCTGCACTGCAAGGTGTGGGTCGTCGACGACGAGGTCGCGACCTGCGGGTCGGCGAACGTGGACGACCGCGCCGTGCGCCACGACGACGAGGTCAACGCCGTCCTCTTCGACGCGGACGTGGTCGAGGTCCTCGCCCGCCACTTCGACGAGGACCTGGAACGCTCCGAGGCGATCGACCTCGACGACTGGGTCGAGCGCGGTCTGTTCCGCCGGGCCGCCGAGCGCGCCGTCGACGCCGTGTCCGGGCTGCTCTGACCGTGCCCGGGGACCCCGCGACCGCCGGCCGAGGAGGTCCCGTCGCCCGCCCGCGCCCGGACGGCGGACCGGACCGGGCCGAGGAGGTCGAGGCACCGGCACGGCTCGTGGTCGTGGCCAACGGCGCCGCCGGGCGAGGCGATCGCGACGCCGTGGCGGCTGCGGTGGCGCGCCTCGCCGCCCGCGCCGACGTCCACCTCGTCTGGACCGCGTCGCCCGACGAGCTCGACGAGGTCGTCGTCGACCACGACGACGCCCGTCTCGTGGTCGCGGGCGGCGACGGCTCGCTCCACGCCGCCGTCAACGCCCTGGCGCGGACCGGGCGCCTCGACCGCGACCTCGCCGTGCTCCCGCTCGGCACCGGCAACGACCTCGCGTCCGGGATCGGCCTCGGCGACGTCGACCGGGCCGGTGCCGTGGCCTGCGGCACCCACGTCCGGCGACTCGACTTGCTCGACGTCGGCGACCGGGTCGCCGTGAACGCCGTCCACCTCGGCCTCGGCGCACGGGCGGCGCGCCAGGCCGGCGCGCTGAAGGCCCGGCTCGGGCCGCTCGCGTACCCGCTCGGCTCGCTCCGGGCCGGGCTCGACCACGACGACCTCGCCGTCCGAGTCGCCGTCGACGGCGGCGAGCCGGTCGAGGCCGAGCTGACCATGGTCGTGATCGCCAACGGCTGGCGGATCGGTGGCGGGTTCCCGGTCGCGCCCGCCGCGTCGCCGGCCGACGGCCGCCTCGTCGTGCTGCGCGTCGCGGCCACCGGGCGCGTCGCCCGCGTCCGCCTCGGCCTCGCCGGTCGGCGAGGCGCGCTCCACGCCCTCGACGCCGTCGAGCAGGTGCACGCGACGCGGGTCGTCGTGGAGCCGCTGGACGGCTGCGCCACGATCGACGTCGACGGCGAGCTGGTCGAGCGGGACCGCCTCGAGGTCGTGGTCCGGCCCGCAGCCCTGCGCCTCGTGGTCCCCGGCTGACCCCCACGCGGCGCCACCCCGGCGGACCGGGGTGGCGGCGTGCCCTCGGCAGGACTCGAACCTGCGCACACGGCTCCGGAGGCCGATGCTCTATCCGCTGAGCTACGAGGGCGAAGGGTCCGGGATGGTAGCGCGCCCCGGCGGCCCGGCCGCATCCGCCCGCCGCGCTCCAGCACCCCCCGGCGCGGGCTCCCGTCGTAGGCTCCGGCGCCATGCCCACGGTCCTGCTGGTCGAGGACGACCCGACCATCCTCACGCTGCTCGAGGTCAACTTCGAGATGGAGGGCTTCGAGGTCGTGCGGGCCGAGGACGGCCGCCAGGGCCTGGAGGCGGCACGGTCCGAGAAGCCCGACGTCATCGTGTCCGACGTGATGATGCCGGAGATGTCCGGACTGGAGATGGTGGCCGCGCTGAAGGCCGACGAGGACACGGCGGGCATCCCCGTGATCCTGCTGTCGGCCAAGGCCCAGGGCTCCGACGTCCGCCAGGGCCACGAGGCGGGGGCGGACGAGTACGTCACCAAGCCCTTCGAGCCCCTCGACCTGATCGACCGGGTCAACGCCCTCCTCGCCCGCTGACGGCACGAGGCCCCGCGTCGCCCCGGTGACGGCGGCGATCGCGTTGCGGCCCGGAGCCCTGCGTCCGCGAGGCTGTCGCCCGTGATCCGGGACACCCTCGCCGCCGCCGTCGAGACCGCCGCCACGGGCATCGGCCTCGACCCCTCCGCCGTCACCTGGACGATGGAGCAGCCGGCCCGGCGCGAGCACGGCGACTGGTCGGCCAACATCGCCCTCGCCTCGGCCAAGCAGGCGAAGCGGTCGCCCCGGGACGTCGCCGCGGACCTCGTCGTCGCGCTGGAGGCGATGGTCGCGGCCGGCGACCTCCCCCACGTCGAGCGGCTCGAGATCGCCGGACCCGGCTTCGTCAACTTCCACCTCCTGCCGACCTGGCTCCACGACGTGCTGACCGACGTCGTCACCGCGGGCGAGGACGGGTGGGCCCGGCTCGAGGACGGCGCGGGCACGAAGGTGAACGTCGAGTTCGTCTCGGCCAACCCGAACGGCCCGCTGCACGCGGGGCACGGCCGGGGCGCCGCCTACGGCGACGCCGTCGCACGGATCCTGTCCCGGGCCGGCTACGACGTGACCCGGGAGTGCTACCTGAACGACCGGGGCGTGCAGATGGTCCGGTACGCCGAGTCGCTGCTCGCCCGGCGGCGGGGCGAACCCGTGCCCGAGGACGGCTACGGCGGTGAGTACGTGGCCGACTGGGCCGCCGAGCTGCCCGACGAGGTGGCCGAGGCCGGCGTCGACGCCGTGCGGGCCTGGGGCTACGACCGGGCGCTCGCCGACCAGCGGGAGGTGCTCGACGCCTTCCACGTGCACTTCGACGTGTGGACCTCCGAGCTCGGCCTCGTCGACGACGGCAAGGTCGAGGTGGCCCTGGCCGACCTGCGGGAGCGGGGCCACGTCTACGACGCCGACGGGGCGGTGTGGCTGCGGTCCACGACCTTCGGCGACGACAAGGACCGGCCGCTGGTGAAGTCCGACGGCGAGTTCACCTACCTGCTGCCCGACGTCGCCTACCACCGGGACAAGTTCGCCCGGGGCTTCGACCTGCTCATCGACGTGTGGGGCGCCGACCACCACGGCTACGTCCCGCGGATGCGGGCGGCGATCGAGGCGCTCGGCCACGACCCCGACGAGCTCGAGGTCCCGATCGTGCAGCTGGCGCGGCTGGAGCGGGACGGGCAGGAGGTCAAGCTGTCCAAGCGGGCCGGTGACATCGTCGAGCTCCGGGACCTGATCGACGAGGTCGGCGCCGACGTCGCCCGGCTCACCTACCTGCTCCAGTCGGTCGACTCGCCCCAGACGATCGACCTCGACCTCATCACCTCCCGGTCGAACGACAACCCCGTCTTCTACGTCCAGTACGCCCACGCCCGGATCCACTCGATCGCCAAGCGGGCTGCCGAGGCCGGCGTGGAGCGGGCGCCGCTCGCGGCCGTCGACCTCGGCCTGCTCGCCCACGAGCGGGAGGTCGAGCTGCTCCGGACCCTCGCCGAGCTGCCCGACGTCGTGTCCCGGGCGGCCCGGGAGCGGACGCCGCACACGGTCACGAACTGGGTGCGGGAGCTCGCCGACCGGTTCCACGGCTTCTACCACGACTGCTACGTCATCGGGGACGTGGCCCCCGAGCTGACCCAGGCCCGGCTGTGGCTGGTCGAGGGCGCCCGGATCGGCCTGGCCATCGGCCTGGACCTGCTCGGCGTCTCGGCGCCCGAGTCCATGTGAGCGCGCCGTGGCCGGACCGCTCCCCACCCACCTCCTGCCCGACCACGCCACGATCGGCCCCGACGGTCGCCTGTCGATCGGCGGCTGCGACCTGCTCGACGTCGCCCACGAGTTCGGCACCCCGCTGTTCGTGTACGACGAGCAGCACCTGCGCGACCGGTGCCGCGAGGCCGTGGCCGCCTTCCCCGACGGCGTCGCCTACGCGACCAAGGCGTTCCTCTGCGTCGCCATGGCCCGGCTGGCCCACGAGGAGGGCATGCACCTCGACGTGGCCACCGGCGGCGAGCTGCACGTGGCCCTCACCGCCGGCGTCCCCGCCGACCGGCTGATCCTGCACGGGAACAACAAGTCCCTCGCCGAGCTGGCCTACGCCAGGGCCAATGGCGTGGGCCGGATCGTCGTGGACTCCTTCGACGAGCTGGAGCGCCTCACCCGCCTGCACCAGGACGACGGCTACGCCCCCCAGGTCCTGCTGCGCATCACGCCCGGCATCGAGGCCCACACCCACGAGTTCGTGATGACCGGGCAGGAGGACTCCAAGTTCGGCTTCGGGCTCCACTCGGGCATGGCCGGCCAGGCCATCGAGCTGGCCGCCTCCTCGCCCGCCGTGGACCTCGTCGGCATCCACATGCACATCGGCTCCCAGGTCTTCGTCGCGGACTCCTTCCACGACGCGGTCGAGGCGATGGTCCCCTTCGTCACCACCCACGACCTCCCCGAGTTCTGCATCGGCGGCGGCCTCGGCGTGCCCTACGTGGAGGGCGAGTCGGCCCCGACGATGGCCGAGTGGGGCGGCGCCATCCAGGCCGCGGCCCGCGAGGCGGGCATCGGGTGCCGGATCACCGCCGAGCCGGGCCGGTCCATCGCGGCAGCCGCCGCCGTGACGCTCTACACGGTCGGCACGGTCAAGGAGATCCCGAACGTGCGGACCTACGTGTCCGTCGACGGCGGCATGTCCGACAACCCCCGCCCGGTCCTCTACGGCTCGGGCTACGAGACGTTCCTGCCCCGGGCCGCGGGTGCCGACCGCCCCCGGGCGGTGCGGGTCGTCGGCAAGCACTGCGAGTCCGGCGACCTGCTCGTGCGCGAGGGCTGGGTGCCCGAGGACCTCGAGGTCGACGACGTGCTCGCCACCCCGGTCACCGGCGCCTACGGGCACTCCATGGGCTCGAACTACAACAAGATCCTGCGGCCCGCGGTGGTGTTCTGCCGCGACGGCGACGCCCGACTGGTCGTGCGCCGCGAGTCCTTCGACGACCTGGTCCGCAACGACGTCTTCTGACCCCCGGGCGTCCTGCGTCCGCTGCGGCTAGGCGCCGCCGGCGCCGAGGCGGTCGCAGCCGTCGTCGGCCACGACGACCGGGTCGGCCCCCGAGGGCAGGCGGGGCCCCGGGCGGGCCCGGAGGGTCTCACCGTCCCCGGCCCAGCCGTCGAAGAGGTGGGTCTCGCCCGAGGCCCGGACCACCGCGGCCGTCGCCGTGCCGTCGCAGTCCCAGTCGCCGACCACGAGGGCGTCGCCGGGGTCGCCGACGCGCCAGCGCACGGCGCCGTCGGGCCCGGTCCAGGACAGCTCGGCGCGCTCGGGGTCCCAGCGCAGGACCTCGTCGCAACCGTCGCCGTCGACGTCGGCCCGCCGGATCGCCGGGCGGGCGGCGCGGTCCGTCGGCGGGCAGGCGGCGACAGGGCGGGCCGCCGCCACCGGGGCGCCGCGTCCCGCAGTGTCGTCGGGCGTGGCTGCGGTGTCGTCGGGCGTGGCCGCGGTGTCGTCGAGCACGGCCGTCGTGGCGCCGAGCGCGACCCCGACGACGAGCACGCCGGCGGCGACGGCGACCGGGAGGCGGCCTCGCCAGCCTGTCCCGGGGCCGGTGCGCCGTGACGTCGCCGGCGCGACGCAGCGCGGGGCCGGTCCGCCCCCGGGCTCCTCCGCCGTGCCCGAGGTGCGCCCGTGGTCCGGTCCCGGTGGCGCGGGGTGGGCGGTGCCCCGGGGCGGGGGCGCGTCGCCGGTGGCCAGCGCATCGACGACGACGGGCAGCGTGACCGTCGGGTCGTCCGCCGCCAGCGCGCACAGGGCGGCGAGCGGTGGATCGTCGACGTCGGCGAGGAGGGCGAGGCCGAGGCGGCCGAGGGCCGCGACGTCGGCGGCCGGGGTCGCGCCGGCGACGAGGCCGACCCCGGAGACCGCGACGCCGGCGGGGCCGACGCCGACCTCGTCCACGCCGAGGCGACCGTGGGCCACGCCGACGGCGTGGGCCGCGCCGAGCGCGCCGGCGACGCCGCGCAGCACGGCGCGGACGTCGCCTGCGCTCCGGGCGGTCGGCGGGCCGCCCGTGGGGAGCGGCTCGCGCACCTCCACGACCTCGTCGTCGACGTCGACCAGGTCGCACACCACCACGAGGCCGGGGTGCCCGACGCCCGCCACGGCCTCGCACCGGCTCCGCAGCGCGTCCCGTGCCCGGCCGACCGGCACGGCGACCCGGCGGGCGGCGAGCACCCGGCCGGGCACCCGACGGTCGACCACGGCCACGACGGGTCCGTCGGGGCCGGTGGCCACGGGGTCGCCCGGCAGCGGCTCGCGGGGGAGCGCGGGACCCGCGCCGTCCGTGGAGGGTGCCTGCATGCATCGGAACATAACGAGATGCATCGAAGGGGTCAACATGCACCGAGCGGCGTGGGAGCGGCCGTCGCCGGGCGGTCCCGGAGCGCATGCCGTCGGGCCGACCGCCCCTGGCTACGGTTGCCCGTCATGGCATCGACCACGGTCCGCGTCGGACTCCTCGGCTGCGGCGTCGTGGGCGGCTCGCTCGTCGGACTGCTCACCGCGCGCGGCGAGCACATCGAGCAGGCCACGGGCATCCGCTTCGAGCTGGGCCCGATCGCCGTCCGCTCCCTGGACAAGCCCCGCGCCGCCGGCGTCGACCCGTCCCACTTCACCACCGACCCGGGCGACGTCGTCGCCGACCCCGCCGTCGACGTGGTCGTCGAGCTCATGGGCGGCATCGAGCCGACCCGGGACCTCGTGGCGGCCGCCCTGGCCAACGGCAAGCCGGTGATCACCGCGAACAAGGCCCTGCTCGCCGCCGAGGGCGCCGCGCTGCTCGAGGTGGCCGACTCCGCCGGCGTCGACCTGCTGTTCGAGGCCGCGGTCGCCGGCGGCATCCCCTTCATCCGCCCCCTGCGGGAGTCCCTCGCCGGGGAGCAGATCAGCCGGGTGCTCGGCATCGTCAACGGGACGACCAACTACATCCTCACCAAGATGACCGAGGACGGCGCGTCCTACGACGACGTGCTCGCCGAGGCCCAGGCGCTCGGCTACGCCGAGGCCGACCCCACCGCCGACGTCGACGGCCACGACGCCGCGGCCAAGGCCGCCATCATCGGCTCGATCGCCTACCGGTGCCAGATCGTGGCCGCCGACGTCCACACCGAGGGCATCCGGGGGATCACCGAGACCGACATCGAGCAGGCCACGCGGCTCGGCTACGTCATCAAGCTGCTCGCCGCCATCGATGCCCACGCCGAGGGCATCGCCGTGCGGGTCCACCCGGCGATGGTCCCCGAGACCCACCCGCTCGCCTCGGTGCGGGAGTCCTTCAACGCCATCTTCGTGGAGGGCGCCGCCGTCGGCGACCTGATGTTCTACGGGCGGGGCGCCGGTGGCGGACCGACGGCCAGCGCCGTGCTCGGCGACCTGATCGACGCGGCCTCCAACCTGGCCAAGGGGACCCACGCCTCCCTCGTCACGAGCGAGCGGGCCCGCATCCTGCCCGTCGACGAGGTGTGGTCGGCCTTCTACCTGAACATCGACGTCCGCGACCGGCCCGGCGCCCTGTCCGAGGTGGCCGGCGCCTTCGGCCGCAACGGCGTGTCGATCCGGGCCATGGAGCAGACCGGCCTCGGTGCCGGTGCCCGCATCATGTTCATCACCCACACGGCCAAGGAGGCCGCGTTCCGGGACACGCTGGCCGAGCTCGAGGCCATGGACGACGTGGGCACGATCAACTCCGTGCTCCGGGTGCTGGGCGGATGAGCGTGACCGACGTGGCCGAGGCCCCGGCCTACGTCTCCACGCGGGGCGACGCCCCGACGCTCGGCTTCGCCGACGCCATGCTCACCGGGCTCGCCCCCGACGGCGGGCTGTTCGTGCCCCGCACGTTCCCGTCCCTGCTCAGGGCCCTCGACGGCGTCGCGCCCGACGCGCCCTACGCGGAGGTCGCCGCGGCCGTCATGTGGCCCTTCGTGGCCGGGTCGATCGACCGGGGGCGCTTCGAGGCGGTGTGCGCCGAGGCCTACGCCACCTTCGACCACCCCGAGGTGTGCCCGCTCGTCCACCTCGACCGGTCCTCGACGGGCCGGGACCGCTGGCTGCTCGAGCTGTTCCACGGCCCGACCATCGCCTTCAAGGACGTGGCCCTCCAGCTCGTGGGCCGGCTCTTCGACGAGGTGCTGACCGAGCGGGACCGACGGGCCACGATCCTGGTCGCGACCTCGGGCGACACGGGCTCGGCCGCCATGTCGGCCTGCGTCGGTCGTGCCGCCCTCGACTGCGTCGTGCTGTTCCCCGACGGCGGTCGGGTGTCGGAGGTGCAGCGACGCCAGATGACCACGATCGAGGCGCCCAACGTGCACGCCGTGGCCGCCGCCGGGACCTTCGACGACTGCCAGGACATCGTCAAGGCCGCCTTCGCCGACCGCGCCTTCCGGGACGAGGTGTCGCTGTCGGCCATGAACTCCATCAACTGGGGTCGGGTGATGGCCCAGGTCGTCTACTACGTGACCGCGGCGCGGGCGCTGCGGGCCGCGGGGGAGGACCGGGCCCCCGTGTTCTCCGTGCCGACCGGCAACTTCGGGAACGTGCTGGCCGGGTGGGTCGCCGCCCGGATGGGGCTGGACGTCGCCGGCTTCCTCGTGGCGTCGAACCGCAACGACATCCTCACCCGCTGGCTGGAGACCGGTGACATGGTCGCCGAGCCCGTCGTGCCCACGATCAGCCCGTCGATGGACATCCAGGTGTCGTCCAACCTCGAGCGGCTGCTGTTCTCCCTGCTCGACCGCGACGGCGACGCCACCGCCGAGCTGCTGCGGGAGTTCCGTGCCACCGGCTCGGTCACCGCGCCACGGCCGCAGGGCTGGTGGGGCGCCCGCGTCGACGACGACGGCACCCGGGCCGTGATCGCCGACGTGCACGCCCGGACCGGGGTCCTCCTCGACCCGCACACCGCCGTCGGCGTCGGCGCGGTCGACCGCCTGCCCGCGGAGGGCGAGGGCGCCCTGCCCGACGCGCCGGTGGTCTGCCTGGCCACGGCCCACCCGGCCAAGTTCCCCGACGCCGTCGAGTCGGCCACCGGGATCCGCCCCGCGCTCCCCGAGCGCTACGCGGACCTGCTCCACCGGCCCGAGCGCGTCGAGGCCGTGGCCGCCGACCTCGGTGCCGTCGAGGCCCTCGTCCGCCGGCTCACCGGGAGGCCCTGACCCGTGTGCGCCACCTGCGTCGCCCAGGGCGTGGCCTACGTCGGCGTCGCCGGCGGCGGTCTGCGGGCCCTGGTGTGGCGGTCCCGGGCGCGCCTGCGCCGGCAGTACGCCGCCGGGCGCTCGGGGGCCGTCGGCGTCGGTGGGGACGGGGCTCAGGCGGTCCGGACCCCCGAGCACAGGATCCGGGTGAAGCCGAACCAGTAGGGCCGGTCCCCGTCGGGGTCGCCGAGCTCGGCCAGCAGCCGGGCCCGGTACTCGGCCCGGAACGCCTCGAGGGCCTCGGGGCCGAGCAGGCGCTCGGCCGTCGTCAGCAGGGTCCCGGACACGAAGTCGATCACCTCGTCGGTGCGGGCCAGCGCGTGGCCGTAGACGTGCAGGTCCACGACGGGGTCGGCGACCCCGGCGCTGTGCAGCAGCTCGGCGTAGGCGCGCGGTCCGAGGACGCCGATCGACTCGCCCTGGGGCGGGAGCCCGTGGCGCCGGCCGACCTCGTCGGCCACCAGGTGGCTCGGGTGGTCGAAGTTGGCCGGCACCTGGAAGGCGATCGTGCCGCCGACCGCCAGGCGTCCGACCAGCTCGGGGACGAGGGTCTCGTGGTCGGGCACCCACTGCAGGGCGGCGTTGGAGAAAACAACGTCGAGCCCCTCGGCCGGCGCGCCGCCGGTCCATCCGGCGTCGGGATCGCGCAGGTCGGCCTCGACGACGCGCACGGTCGGGGAGGTCGCGGCGAGGTCGCGGGCCGCGGCGAGCATCGCCGGGGAGCTGTCGACGCCCACCACCTCGGCGGCACCGGTCGCCTCGGCCAGGGCGACGGTCAGTCGGCCGGTGCCGCAGCCGAGGTCCACGGCCCGCCCGCCCGGGCAGGACGGGACCCTGGCGAGCAGGTCGCGTCCGGGGCGCTCCCGCTCGGCCCGGAATCGCTCGTACCGGCCGACGACCCACGGGTCGGCCGGCGGGTCGACCCGCGATCCGGTCGGCGCTCGATCCGGGCCCCCCGCACCTGACTGCATACAAGTACCATACGAGTTGGATGTTGTCGGCGTCCAGCGCCGCATGTAGCGTCAGGCTCGCGCCACCGGCCGACGTCGTCGGTGGGGGCGTGGGCGCACCGGGGAAGGCCACCCGTCGACGGGAGTCGGCCCCCGAAGGTCCGGCACCGCATCGGCGGTGGCGGGACGAGCGTCGGCCGCGACGGTCCGCCGTGCGCGGCGACCGGCGGTGGCCACCGGCACCTGCCCCACCTGCACGCAGACGAAGGACACCACAGGAACCATGAGCGTGGACGCCAACGCCCTCGAGCGCGAGACGCTCGAACGCAAGGATCGCGACGAGCTCCAGAAGATCGTCGGTGCGCTCGGTGGCAAGGCCACGACGCGCACCCGCAAGGCCGACCTGATCGACCAGATCCTGGAGCTGACGGGCGTGACCACGGCCGGCGCCGGCGCCGACGCCGACGCCGACGACCGGGCGACGTCCGAGGGCGGGTCGGGTTCCCCCGCACCGTCCGAGGACGCACCGTCGGAGGACGCCTCCGCGCCGGGCGGTTCGGAGGACGACGGGCCGTCGAAGGGCGGCGACGGTCGCTCGGGCGCGTCGGGCAAGGCCGACGCCGGTCGCGCGGACGGCGGCCGCCAGCAGGGCGGTCGCCAGCAGGGCGGCGACGCCAAGGCCCAGCAGGGCGGCGACGCCAAGGCCCAGCAGGGCGGCGACGGCAAGGCCCAGCAGGGCGGCGACGCCAAGAACGACCAGGGCGGTGACGACGACGAGGCCGGCGGCCGCCGCCGGCGTCGGCGCGGCCGCAACCGCGACGCCGGCGCGCAGGAGGAGTACACGGGGGACCCGATCCCCGTCGAGGGCATCCTCGACCTGCGCGACGACGGCTACGGCTTCCTGCGCGTCGAGGGCCTGCTGCCCTCCAAGGACGACTGCTACGTCTCGGTGAAGCAGGTCCGCCAGTTCGGCCTCCGCAAGGGCGACCGGATCGCAGGCGGGTCCCGCCCCGCGCTGCGCAACGAGAAGAACCCGGCCATCCTGCGGATCGACACCGTGAACGGCGTCGAGCTCGAGCCCGGCGCGGACCGCCCCCGGATCCAGGAGCTCGGTGCCACGTTCCCGACCGAGCGCATCGCCGTGGCCGTGACCGCCGAGGAGGAGGCCGACCGCCACGACGACGCCCTCGCGACGGCGATCGACGTCCTCGCCCCCATCGGCAAGGGCTCCCGGGTCCTCGTCCAGGCCCCGCCCCGCAGCGGCGCCACCACGCTCCTGCAGACGGTGGCCCGGGGCGTCGAGCTGAACGAGCCCGACGCCCACCTCGTGGTCGTGCTCCTCGACGAGCGGCCCGAGGAGATCACCGAGATGCGCGACCTCGTCGCCGGCGGCGACGTGTACGGCTCCCCGGTCGACGGCGACGCCGACGAGCACGTCGCCACCGTCGAGCTCGCCGTGGCCCGCGCCCAGCGCCTCGCCGAGGTCGGCGAGGACGTCGTCCTCCTGGTCGACGGGCTGGCCAGGCTCGCCCGCGCCGCCCACATGGCGACCAACGGCGTCGGTCGGACGCTCGGCGGCCTCGACGTCGCCGCCGTCCAGACGGCCAAGCGCGTCTTCGCTGCGGGGCGCGACCTGGTCGAGGGCGGTTCGATCACCCTCGTGGCCGTCACCGAGGTCGACACGCTGTCCGAGGCGGCCGAGGCGGTCCTCGACGTGGTGCGCGGCGCGGCCACGACCACGATCCGCCTCGAGGGCTTCGCCGCCGCCCGGCGGGCCTTCCCCGCCATCGACGTCGCCGGCACCGGCACCCGCCGCGAGGAGCTGCTCGTGGGCGAGGACGGCGCCGAGGCCCGCGAGGCCCTGCGTCGGGCGCTGGCCGAGTTGCCCGAGGGCGACACCGCCGACAACGATGTCCAGCTCGACGCGCTGCTCGCGCGGCTCCGGGAGGCCGGGACCGAGGACGAGCTGCTCGCCGAGGTCACGAAGGGCTGACGGGACCACCGGACCCGCACCTCGGGTCACCCGCCCCCGACACCCACCACCTGCCGCCGGCAGGACTCCAGGAGCGCACCATGAAGGCCGACATCCACCCCGACTACACCGTCGTCACGGTCACCTGCTCGTGCGGCAACACCTTCGAGACCCGCAGCACGGCCGACAGCGTGTCGGTCGAGCTCTGCTCGGAGTGCCACCCCTTCTACACCGGCAAGCAGAAGCTGGTGGACACCGGCGGCCGCATCGACCGCTTCGAGCGCCGCTACGGCCGCCGCAAGAAGGGCGCCGCCGAGGAGGCCGCCGCCTCCGAGGAGCCGGCGACCGACGAGGGCGCCGAGTCGTGACCCCCGCTCGCCGGCCCCGCCCGGTGAGCGCCACGACGGACAGCACGCGACGCACCGGGGCCACCGGCCCCGGTGCCGCCGCGCCCGGGGGCCGGTCGTGACCGGCCTGCCCGCCGACCGCTCCGGCCCCACCGGCGACGAGCCCACCCCCGACGAGGCCCGGCGGGCCGCCGAGCAGCGGGCCACCCGGAACGCCGCCAAGCTCGCCGCCCTCGTCGCCGACCGCTGGGACGTCCGCGCCCCGACCGACTCGCTCGGCACCGGTGCGGCCATGGCCGTCGACGGCCGGGCCTTCGTCCTCCTCGACGAGGTCCGCCACGACCAGCCGGGTCGTGCCCACGGCCTCGGCGCCGCACTGGCCTGGGCCCGCCGGGCCGGCGCCACCGAGCTCGACGTGGTGGCCGACGCCGACGCCGACGGCGGCACCGTCGCCCGCCAGGCCGGCCACCTCGCCACGCCGATCCGCGTGTGGGCCAGCGAGGGTCGCACGCTCCACCCGGTCGAGCCCGCCCCCGTCGACGACGGCGACGGCCCGCCCGACGCCCCCGAGCTCGTCGCCCTCCTCGAGGCCGCGGGCCTCGACGTCGTCGTCGAGGGTGACCGCCTCTCCGGCGAGTACCGGGGCCTCGAGGTCGCCCGGGTCGTGCGCGCCCTGGACGACGGCGAGCCCCTGCTCGAGGTCGGCGTCGGCAAGTACGACCGGGCCCTGACCGCGATGGTCCACGGTGACCTGGACGGCCGTGAGGGCATCGCCCGCGTCGTGGCCCAGCTCGAGGGCATCCGCCGGGTCGACGGACCGCCGAACCACCCGCTGGCGACCCTGGTGCCCGAGCGCTGGCTGCGGGCCACGCTCGTGGCCGACCCCGGCCGCATCGGCTGCGACGAGCTCGGCCCGGCGTCGACGCCCAGCCCGCGGGACCGCCTCCGGCCCAGGGGCGTCGCCGCCGCGGTCGGGACCCGGCGCGGCGAGCCGGTCGTCGTGGTCTGCTCGGTCGGCATCGACCTCGAGGCACCCGTGCTCGCCGCCGACGCCCGCGCCGCCCTCGACCCCGACGCCACCCTGCTGGTCGTCGTGCCCGAGCGGGACGTGCTGCCGGCGACGACGGCCATGGTCGAGGACCTGGTCGACCCGGCCGAGGTCGTGCCGGTGGTCGGGGAGTGGCGCACCTGAGCGGCGTCGGCCCGGCACCCCGCACCCCGCACCCCGCAACCCGCGGCCCGATCGGGGTCCGGCCGGGCCCACCGGTAGCCTCGCCCCGATGCTCGATCGCCTCGACACCCTGGAGCGGGAGTTCCACGAGCTCCAGGCCCGCCTCGGCGATCCCGAGCTCATCGCCGACCAGGCCCGCTACGCCGACGCCATGCGCCGGTACAAGGAGCTCGACCAGATCGTCGCCGTCGGCGGCGAGCTGCGGGCCCGCATCGGCGACGCCGAGACGGCGCGCGAGCTGTCTCGGGAGTCCGAGGGCGACGACCGCGCGCTGTTCCGGGACGAGGCCGTCGAGGCCGAAGCCGACGTGGAGCGCCTGTCCGAGCAGCTCAAGCTGCTCCTGCTGCCCAAGGACCCCAACGAGGGGCGCAACGTCATCGTCGAGATCCGCGGCGCCGAGGGCGGGGAGGAGGCGAACCTGTTCGCCAAGGACCTGTTCGAGATGTACCAGGGCTACGCCGGGCGGATGGGCTGGGCCGTCGAGGTCCTCAACACCGACCACTCCGACATGGGCGGCTACAACGAGGTCACGTTCCTCGTGAAGGGCGACGGCGCCTGGACCCGGCTCAAGTTCGAGGGCGGCCCGCACCGCGTGCAGCGGGTGCCGGTCACCGAGGCCCAGGGTCGCATCCACACCTCGTCGGCGACCGTGACCGTGCTGCCCGAGGTCGACGACGTCGAGGTCGAGATCGACGAGAAGAACGACCTCGACATCTCGGTGTTCCGGGCCTCGGGTCCGGGCGGCCAGTCGGTCAACACGACCGACTCGGCGGTCCGCGTCGTGCACAAGCCGACCGGGGTGACGGTGTCGATGCAGGACGAGAAGTCCCAGCTCCAGAACAAGGCCAAGGCCATCCGGGTGCTGAAGTCGCGCCTCCACCAGCTCGAGCAGGACCGCCAGCAGGCCGAGCTGTCCTCGGCCCGCAAGGACCAGGTCGGCGGCGGCGGGCGGAGCGAGAAGATCCGGACCTACAACTTCAAGGAGAACCGGCTCACCGACCACCGCATCGGGCTGACGATCTACAAGCTCGACAAGGTGCTCGCCGGCGAGCTCGACGACGTCTCCGACGCCCTGGTCCAGGACGAGCAGGCCGCGCGCCTGGCCGAGGGCGGGGCCTGAGCCCGCCGGACGTCCCATGGCCGACGAGCTGACCGCCGCTCCCCGGGACCCCGACGACGCCACCACGTCCTGGGCCGAGCTGCACGACGAGACCGTCGCCCGCCTCGAGGCCGCCGGCGTCGACGGCGCCAGGCGGGAGGCCCGCTGGATCGTGGAGCGCGCCGCGGGCGACCCGTACCGGGTCGTGGCCGAGCGCCCGGCGACGGTGCGGTCGCACCACCACTGGCGACTCATGGTCGAGCGGCGGGAGTCGGGCGTGCCGCTGCAGTACGTGCTCGAGCGGTGGCCGTTCCGGACCCTCGAGCTCTTCGTCGACCCCCGGGTGCTGATCCCCCGACCGGAGACCGAGGTCGTGGCCGGCGCCGCGCTCGACGAGCACGCCCGCACCGGCGGCGTCGTCGTCGACCTCGGTACCGGCTCGGGTGCCATCGCCCTCTCGGTCGCCGCCGAGCGGCCCGGCACCGAGGTGTGGGGCGTCGAGGCCTCGCCCGGCGCCCTGGCCGTGGCCCGGGCCAACTGCACGGGCCTCGGCCGGCTGGCCCGGACCGTGCGCCTGGTCGAGGGATCCTGGTTCGCCCCGCTCCCCGACGAGCTGCGGGGCGAGGTCGGCGTCGTCGTCACCAACCCGCCCTACGTGCCCGACGACGCCCCGCTGCCGGCCGAGGTCCGCGACCACGAGCCGGCCGAGGCCCTCTTCGCCGGCCCCGACGGCCTCGACGACGTCCGCCGGATCGTGGCCGAGGCGCCCTCGTGGCTCGCCCCCGGCGGGGCGCTGGTCCTCGAGCACGGCGACGACCAGGGCGCGGCGGTCCGGGCCCTGGCCGAGGCGGCCGGGTTCACCGAGGTGTCGACCGGGACCGACCTGGCGGGCCGGGACCGCTACCTCGTCGCCCGCCGCTGACCGCACCTGCGCCCGTGGCGACGGGTCCGTGGGCGACGATTCGTCGACGAATCGTCGAGGTTCTGTCGAGCTGACGAATCGTCGACGAATCGGTCCCCACGACCGGCGCGGGAACCGGCGGCCACGTCGACCCCCGACGGCATCTAACGTGACGCCCGACACCGTCGCCGCAGCACCACGAACCCGGGGGATCCGCACCATGGACGCCGCAGACCTGGCCCAGCTCTCGTTCTTCGAGGGCTTCGACACCGCCACGCTGGAGAAGGTCGCCGCCACCGGGGAGGTCGTGGAGGCCGAGGCGGGCGCCGTCATCACCGAGCAGGGCGCGGTCGGCCAGGAGGCCTACGTCGTCGTCGCCGGTGACGTGCAGGTGATCGTCAGCGGCCAGGAGGTCGCCACGGTCGGTCCCGGTTCGGTGCTCGGCGAGATGGCGCTGCTCGACCTGCGCCCCCGGTCCGCCACGCTCAAGGCCGCGACCGCCGTCGAGCTGCTGTGCTTCGACTCGAAGCGCTTCCGCGAGATCATCGACGAGATGCCGATGGACGCCCGCGCCCGGCTCGCCGAGCAGAACGCCCGGTTCCGCTCGGCCAACCAGGCCATCACCGACGCCGACCGCCCCCGCCGCATCGGGGGCTGAGCCGGTCGCCGCAGGCGACGCTCAGAGGGTGACGACGCCCTCGGCGCTGCGGGTCACCGTCGCGCCCATGAGGTCCTCGGCCGTGGCCCGCACCATGACGTCGAGGTCCTCGCTGGCGCCCCAGCAGCGCACGCCGTCGTCGGTGAGCAGGGCGAAGATGGCCCGCTCCGGACCGCCGTCGCGCCCGAAGAGCACCGTGTAGGTCTCGACGGTCACCGGGCCCTCGACGTCGGCCGACACCTCGCGGCGGGGGAGCGCGTCGACCTCGGCCTGGGGGTGGGCGTGGGCGAAGCCGGCGGCGGGCGGCTCGGTCGAGTACAGCCCGATCGAGTGCTTCGTCAGCAGCCCGCCGTTGCCCCAGACCAGGCCCGTCGTGCCGGGGTCGCCCCGGAGCACGTCGACCATCGTGGCGATGGCGTGCATCACGTAGTCGTTCCACGGGCCGCCGGCGAAGTGCAGGCCGCCCGTCTGGGTCAGCTGCCGGTCCAGCGGCAGGCCGAGCTGCTCGGCGCCGACCTCGACGGCGACCGGGAAGCACGAGTACAGGTCGACGTGGTCGACGTCGTCGATGGTGAGCCCGGCGCCGGCCAGCGCCGCCCGGCCGGCGATGCCCACGGCCGGGGCGGTGTCGAGGCGCTCGCGGTGGGACACGTAGGTGTGCTCGTTGGCGTCCGCGCCCGACAGCGGGAACACCCAGCGCTCCCGGGGGATCCCCAGGCGCTCGGCCACCTCGACCGAGCACAGCAGCACCGCGGCGGACTGCTCGACCTGCTCGTTGGAGTTCATGACCTTCGTGTACGGCAGGCTCACCTGGCGGTTGCCGGGCGACGGCGTGGTGACCTGCTCGGGGGTCATGGCCTCCTGGACCCAGGCGTGCGGGTTGCCGGCGGCGACCTCGGAGAACCGGGACCACAGCTCGCCGAGCGCGGCCAGGTGCTCCTCGCGGCTGCGGCCGAGGCGGTGGCGCAGCGCCTGCTCGAACAGCGGGTACACCTGGATCGGCATGCCGATGCCCACGGCCAGCTCGGCGGGGTGGCTCATGTCGAGCTCCTCGCCGATCATCGGGGCCTCGGGGACGTCGTCGCCCTGCTCGGTCCACTCCGGCTTCTCGCCGGCCCGACGGAGCTGCGTGCGCGTCCGCCACGACTCGGCCCCGGCCAGCAGCACGCAGGACACGTCGCCGGCCTGGATGTCGAGCGCCGACCGGTTGACGAGCATCTGGGGGCTGGAGCCGGCCCAGGTGGTCACGCCGGTGGCGACCGGGTGCCCGACGCCGAGCCGCTCGGCGACGAGGGCCGCCGCGTCGCGGTAGCGCCACGAGATCAGGCCGACGGTCCGCACGGCGTCGAGCTCGGCGGGGTCGACGTCGGCCTTCGTGTCGGCCAGAGCGGCCCGGGCGGCCACGACCATCATGTCGGCCGGCTCCAGGGGCTCCTCGCCCCGGTCCACGCGGCGGCTGTGCTGGCCGACGCCGACGATCACGGGGGTGCGGGGATCCAGGGTCACGGGGCCTCCCAGGGGCGCTGCGCGGGCTCTGACCGGTCCCGTCCCAGGACTTGACCGGTCGGTCAAGGGTAGGGGCGGCCGGTCGGCTCCCTACAATCCGCTCGCCTATGCGCATCGCCATCGGGGCCGACCACGCCGGCTACGACCTCAAGACCCACCTGATCGCCACCCTCGAGCGGCTCGGGCACGAGGTCGTCGACCTCGGCACCCACTCGACGGAGTCGGTCGACTACCCCCCGATCTGCGCGGCCGTCGGCCGGTCCGTGGTCCACGGGCACGAGGGCGCACCCGTCGACCGGGGGATCGTCCTCGGCGGGTCGGGCCAGGGCGAGCAGCTCGCGGCCAACAAGGTCCGGGGCGTGCGGGCCGCGCTGTGCAACGACCTCTACACCGCCCGGATGAGCCGGGAGCACAACGACGCCAACGTGCTGTCGATGGGCGGGCGCATCGTCGGGATCGGCCTGGCCGACGAGATCCTCGAGCTGTGGCTGACCACCGACTTCGAGGGCGGCCGCCACCAGCGGCGCGTCGACCAGCTCATGGCCATCGAGGCCGAGGAGTCGGCCGCGGACGCCTGAACTCGGGGCGGTCGCCGGGAGGTGGCACGATGGGTGGATCGCACCCGGGCCGCCCGTCGGCCCACCCGACGAGGAGGACCCATGGGCTGGCCCAGCGTTGACGACGACGAGCTGTTCGGCCTGATCGACCGAGAGGTCGAGCGCCAGAACACGACCGTCCAGCTGATCGCCTCGGAGAACTTCACCTCCCCGGCCGTCATGCGGGCGACCGGCTCGGTGCTGACGAACAAGTACTCCGAGGGCTACCCGGGCAAGCGCTACTACGGCGGCAACGAGGTCATCGACGAGGTCGAGACCCTGGCCGTGGAGCGGGCCAAGGCCCTCTTCGGCGCCCAGCACGCCAACGTCCAGCCCCACGCCGGGGCCAACGCGAACATGGGCGTGTACCTGGCCCTGCTCGAGCCGGGCGACACCGTGCTCGGCCTGCGCCTGGACCAGGGCGGCCACCTCACGCACGGCTCGCCGGTCAACGCCTCGGGCAAGCTCTACGACTTCGTCTCCTACGGCGTCACGCCCTCCGACGAGCGCATCGACATGGACCAGGTGCGGGACCTGGCCCTCGAGCACCGCCCGAAGATCATCGTCGCCGGCGCCACCGCCTACCCGCGGATCATCGACCCGAAGCCGTTCCGGGAGATCGCCGACGAGGTCGGCGCCTGGTTCATGTTCGACGCGGCCCACATCGCCGGCCTGATCGCCGGCGGTGCGCACCCGAGCCCCGTGCCCTACGCCGACATCGTCACCTTCACCACGCACAAGACGCTGCGCGGCCCCCGCGGCGGCACGATCCTGTGCACCGAGGAGCTGGCCCAGACCATCGACAAGGCCATGTTCCCGGGCCTGCAGGGCGGCCCCCTCGACCACGTGATGGCGGCCAAGGCCGTCGCCTTCGCCGAGGCCGCGACCGACGACTTCAAGGCCTACGCGGCCCAGATCGTCGCCAACGCCGCCGCCCTCGCCGAGGGCCTGGCCACCCGGGGCCTGCGCCTCGTGTCCGGCGGGACCGACAACCACCTCATGCTGGTCGACCTCCGCTCCTACGACGAGGACCTGTCGGGCAAGAAGGCCCGCCTCGCCCTCGACCGGGCCGGCATCAGCCTCAACGAGAACACCGTCCCCGACGACCCCCGCCCGCCCTACATCACCTCCGGCCTGCGCATCGGCACGCCGGCGGTGACCACCCAGGGCATGGGTGCCGAGGAGATGGACGCCATCGCCGGGCTGATCGTGCGCACGCTCGACCACCGCGAGGACGAGGCCGAGGTGGCCGCCATCCGGGACGAGGTCCGCACCCTCTGCCAGAAGTTCGCGCCGTACCCGGCGTGAGCCGAGCGGCGGCGTCGCCCGCCGGTCACGGGAACCCATGGAAGCCCTCGCCGTCTTCGCCGCCGCCGCACTGACGACGCTGGTCGCCACGCCGCTCGCCGGGCGCCTCGCCCGGAGGGTCGGCGCGGTCGCGCTCCCCGACGCCCGACGCGTCCACGAGCGCCCCACGCCCACCCTCGGCGGGCTCGGGATCCTGGCCGGCTTCTGCGCCGGGATGCTCGTCGGCTGGCGCTCGGGCGGCTTCCAGCCGATCTTCCTCGCCCCGACCGTGCCCCTCGGCATCGTGGTCGCCGCCCTCGTCGTGTACGGGGTCGGCTTCGTCGACGACGTCCGCGAGGTGTCGGCGCCGGCCAAGACGGCGGGGACGGTGCTCGCCGGGTCGATCATCAACGCGGCGGGCGTGTCGATCCTGCTGTTCCGCCTGCCCGGCCTCGGCATCGTGTCGCTCTCGCCGGACTGGGCCGCCCTCGTCACGGTCCTGTGGGTGGTCGGCATGTGCCAGGCCATCAACCTGATCGACGGCCTCGACGGCCTCGCCGCCGGCATCGTCGCCATCGCCGCCGGCTCGCTCTACCTGTTCGCCGACCGCCTCGGCGACCCGGGTTCGCTCGCCCAGCTGCCGCCCGACAACGTGGCCCCGCTGCTCGCCCTGGCCACGTGCGGGGCCTGCATCGGGTTCCTGCCCCACAACGTGCACCCCGCGTCGATCTTCATGGGCGACGGCGGGGCGCTGCTCCTGGGGCTGCTGATGGCCGCGTCGTCGATCGCCGTGGGCGGCAACTCGACCGCGGACTCGGCGAGCCAGACGTTCTTCTTCTTCGCCCCGCTGTTCATCCCCCTCGTGATCCTCGGGGTGCCGATCTTCGACACGGCCTTCGCCATCGTCCGGCGCGTGCGGCGGGGCATGAGCTTCGCCGAGGCCGACAAGGGCCACCTCCACCACCGGCTCATGGACCTCGGCCACGGGCAGCGGCGCAGCGTGGCCATCCTGTGGACCTGGACGGCGCTGCTGTCGGCCATGGTGCTGTACCCGACCTTCGCCGGCCGCGACGACGGCCTCCTCGGCATCGGGGTCGCCGCGCTGGCGCTGGCCCTGTACACGGTCCTGCACCCGCGGGCCCGGGACGAGCGTCGGGCTCGTCGCGACCGCGAGCCCAGCGCCTGACCGAGGACGACCCCGCTCGCCCCGGTCGCGTCCGCGATGCCTTTGCTACGTTGCCGGCGGCTTCGCGGGGGAGCACGGATTTGGTGCCTCGCGACCGCGATTCCTAGATTGCGAATCGCTTCACAAGCGCCGTCGAAGGATCCTCGACTCGTGTCCACCGAGAACGACAAGCGAGCCATGCAGCTGGCGCTGGGGGACGAGGCGTCCCGCGGCATCGAGCTGGCCGTGACGCCGGTCCTCTTCGGTGGCGCCGGGTGGCTCCTCGACGGCTGGCTCGGCACCGGCCCGTGGCTGGCCATCGGGCTCGGCGCCTTCGCCGTGCTCGGCGTGGTCCTGCGCATGTGGTTCGCCTACGACGCCGACATGCGCCGCCACGAGTCGACGGGCCGCTGGGCCCGCCGCAGCGCCGAGGCCGCCGCCGAGACCCCCGACGTCGACGAGGACCTCTGGTCGCGTCGCCGCCCCGGCACGAGCGGGACGGCCAGCGCATGAGCGGTCCCGACCTCGCCTTCACGGCCGACACCACCACCGAGGGCAGCCCCGAGCTCGAGATCGTGCTCGACGTCGTCCGCCGGGGCTGGCCGGTCGTGCCCGCCGCCGTCGTGGTCGCTGCGCTCGTCGCCGGCGTGGACGGGGCCCTGTCGGCCCTCGTCGGCGTCGCCCTCGTCGCCGCCAACCTCACCTTCGCCGCCCTCAGCCTCACCTGGGCCGCCCGCATCAGCCTGGGCGTGCTCATGGGCGTGAGCCTCGGCGGCTACGTCGTGCGGATCGGCGCCATGTTCGGCGTCGTGTTCGCCATCAAGGACCTCGACTGGGTCCACCTCCCCAGCCTCGGGCTGACGCTGATCGTCACGCACCTCGGCCTCCTCCTCTGGGAGCTGCGGTACGTGTCGGCCAGCCTCGCCCACCCGGGCCTCAAGCCCGCAACCCCTCCCGCACAGCACCCCACCAAGGAGCGAACCCGGTGATCTTCGGTCTGGAGTTCCCGCCGCTGAGCCACATCGTCGACTGGCCCGTGTTCCTGTTCGAGGACACGCCCTTCGGCATCAACAAGGTCGTCCTGGTGTACTTCGCCGCCATCATCCTGACGGCGCTGCTGTTCATCCTCGGCAACAAGAAGCAGCTGGTCCCGACCGGCATGCAGAACCTGGCCGAGTCCTCCGTGAGCTTCGTGGAGGACGGGATCATCATGCAGTCGATGGGGCCCAAGGGGCTGAAGTGGGCGCCGATGCTGTCGTCGCTGTTCTTCTTCATCTTCTTCTGCAACATCTTCGAGATCATCCCCGGCGTGCAGATGCCGGCCACGGCCCGCATCGCCCTGCCGATGTTCCTCGCCGTGTTCGTCTGGTTCGTCTTCAACATCGCCGGCATGGTCGAGCACGGTCCGATCGGCTACTTCAAGCACAGCCTCATCCCGCCCGGGGTGCCCGTCGGCCTGCTGCCGATCATCGTGCCGATCGAGTTCGTGTCGAACTTCCTGGTCCGGCCCTTCTCGCTCATGGTCCGGCTCTTCGCCAACCTGCTCGCCGGCCACATCCTCCTCGTCACCTTCGCCGTGCTCACCGCGGCGCTGTGGACCCAGCAGTGGTACGCGGTGTTCCTGCCGCTCCCGCTGTTCGCCGTGATCTTCTTCGTGGCCTTCGAGATCCTCGTCTCGTTCCTCCAGGCCTACGTGTTCACCCTGCTGGCCGCGGTCTACATCGACTCGGCCACCAGCCACGAGCACTGATCACCACGGGCCGGCACACCGGCCCACCACCGCTTCTTCCATCCAGTTACCCAACCCACACAAGGAGAGAGGACCTCTCATGATCCTCGCCGAAGTCACCGACACCGGCCTCGCGGCCCTCACCTACGGCGTCGGGGCCCTTGGCCCCGGCATCGGCATCGGCTACCTGGTCGGCCAGGCCGTCCAGGCCATGGCCCGTCAGCCCGAGGCCGCCGGCATGGTCCGCACGACCATGTTCCTCGGCATCGCCTTCGTGGAGGCCCTGGCCCTCATCGGCTTCGTGGTCTTCTTCCTGGCCCAGGCCTAGGCCGGCCCGGACACGATCGAAAGGAACCACATGCGACGAATCCAGAGGCTGCTGCTGATCGCAGCGCTCGGGCTCGCCGCTCTCGTGACCTCCGCGACGCCCGCCGGCGCCGTCGGTGAGTCGGTCGAGGGCTGCACCAAGGAAGGCATCATCGAGGAGGAGCAGATCCTCCTCGCCGTGAAGGCGTTCAAGGACGGCGATCTCGAGAAGGACAGCCCCGAGTACAAGGCCGCCCTCGAGGAGACCGAGGAGATCATCGCCGACTGCATCGAGGCGCCCAACGTCCTCCTCCCCGAGCTCAACGAGGTCATCTGGGGTGGCATCGGCTTCCTCGTCGTCCTCTTCTTCATGATGAAGTTCGGCTTCCCGGCCGCCAAGAAGGCCATGACGGACCGCACCGCCAAGATCCAGGCCGACCTGGACGCCGCGGAGCAGGCCAAGGCCGACGCGGAGTCCGTCAAGGCCGACTTCGAGGCCAAGGTCGCGGACGCCAAGTCCGAGGCCGCACGGATCATCGAGGAGGCCCGTCAGGCCGCCGACCAGCTCAAGGCGGACCAGCAGGCCCGCCTGAACGAGGAGCTGGCCCAGGCCCGCGCCGCCGCCCAGGCCGACATCGACGCCGCCAAGAGCCAGGCCATGGCCGAGCTCCGTGGCG
>CAZCEZ010000030.1:0-30820 GCA_964497795.1 uncultured Acidimicrobiaceae bacterium
CGCCGTTACAGACGACGACTCTCGGACCGCCGGTTGCTTGGCGGACGAGGCGCCGACACCCTTCGCGGCGAGCGCCCGCCTCAGCTTGCGCCTGGCGCGTTTGCCCTTGAAGGTGAGACGCAGCTTCTCGGCGGCCCCGCCGTCGAGCTCTGCCTTTGCGCGCTTCACCTTGAGCTTTCCGGCGGCCACGACCCGGGCCCAGATGTCGGGGAGCTGCTCGAGGCGGGCTCCGAGCAGGTCGATGCGCTGCCCGCCCGTGATCTTGGTGTAGAGGTCGAAGTCCCGGGCGATCTCACCGAGGGCGATGAGCTGCTCCGGGGTGATCTCCCCGCCCGGCACGCGGGGCACCACCGAGTAGGTGCCGTTGCGCTGCATGTTGGCGAGGTGGTGGTCGTTGGTGTCCTGGACGGCGCCCTGGCCGGGGTCGAGCACGTAGCCGTTGGACCGGCTGGCCAGGATCGAGGCCACGGTCGGCCGGCACACCTCGCACCCGCCGCCGGTGCCGTGGGCCGCGAGGACCTCGGCCCAGGTGGCGTGGCCGTGGATGCGGACGAGGTCGAACAGGCTGCGGCGGTCCACGGCGAAGTGGTCGCACAGCGCATCGCTGACCGCGACGCCCATCGCGCGCTGCTCGGTGCGGAGCAGCCCGGTGAGGACGGGCACGCACCCGGCGCAGCCGGTCCCGGCCGCCGTGCACGCCTTGAGGTCGCCGACGTCGGCGGCTCCGTCGCGCACGGCGGCGCGGACCTGGCCGGCGGTCACGTTCTCGCAGGAGCAGACGGTGGCCGCGTCGGGGAGCCCGACGTCGGCGCGGGCGCCGCCCGCCCCGGCCGGGGCGACCCAGGCGGCGAGGTCGTCGGGGGTGTCCATCTCGCCCGACGCCATGAGGCGCAGCTGCTGGAAGTCCGAGGCGTCGCCGACCAGCACGCCGCCGAGGAGGCGGCCGTCGGAGCGACGACGGAGGAGGCGCTTGCACACGCCGCCGGCGGAGTCGACCCAGGTGAGCTCCTCGGCCGGGTCGTCGCCGGGACGGGACCCGGCGAAGGGGTCGCCGAAGGACCCGACGTCGACGCCCAGCAGCTTGAGCTTGGTGGACAGGTCGGGGACGGCGAACGTGGTCCCGTCGTCGCAGCCGGCGAGCCGGCGGGCCAGCGCGCGGGCCATCGCGTAGCCCGGCCCGACCAGACCGAGGCACCGGTGCACGTCGCCGTCGGGGACGGCGGCGACCTCGCCGATGGCGGACACCGAACCGTCGTCGGTGGCGAGCCGCTCGTCGACGAGGACGCCGCCCCGCTCCCCCACGGCCAGGCCGGAGTCCCGGGCCAGCCCGTCGCGGGGTCGGATCCCGGCGGAGAACACGACGATGTCGGCGGGCACCGGCGGGGCGTCCTCGCGCTCGAGCCACCGGACCGGACCGCCGTCGGGCGAGGCGCCGTCCCCGGCGACGCGGTCGACGGTGGGGTCCGCGGTCAGGGCGGTGGTCCGCACGCCGGTGTGCACGTGGATCCCGAGGGCCTCGACCCGGTCGCGCAGCACCCCGGCGGCGACCTCGTCGAGCTGCACGGGCATCAGCCGGGGGGCGAGCTCGACGACGTGCACGTCGAGGCCGAGGAGGCGGAGCGCGTTGGCCGCCTCGAGCCCGAGCAGGCCGCCGCCGACCACGACGCCGGAGCGGACGTCGGGCCGCTCGGCGTGGGCCCGGATGGCGGTGAGGTCGTCGAGGGTCCGGTAGACGAAGGTGCCGGGGCGGTCGTGCCCGGGCAGCGGCGGCACGAAGGGTGCCGAGCCGGTGGCGAGCACCAGGTGGTCCCAACCGAGCGCCCGACCCGAGGCCGTGGTCGCGATCCGCTGGTCCCGGTCGAGGTGGACCACCTCGTCGCCGGTGACGACCTCGATCCCGTGGCGGGCCGCGAAGCCGGGCTCCACCATGCTGAGGCCCTCGGGCGGCGTCCCGTCGAACACGGCCGACAGGTGGACCCGGTCGTAGGCGACGACGGGCTCCTCGCCGACGACGGTGACGGCCCACGACTCGTGCGCCCCGGTCGCCACCAGCTCCTCGAGGAACCGGTGGCCGACCATGCCGTGGCCGACGACGAGGAGGCGGGGTCGCGTCTGGGCGGATCCGGTCATGGGGCGAGGATGGTCGGCGGCTGTTGCCCCGCCGTTGCCCACGGGTGACGGCTGCCGGTCCGGCGGCGCTCCCCGGAGGGCCCGGTGTCGTGCGCTCCCTCACACCGCGGGTCGCGGCGCCGTGAGATCGGACGTCGGCCGGGACACCCCCACGGGTGGGACCTGTCGGGACGACCGCGGCGGGGTGGGCCGATCGAACATGATGTGCCCCGTCCTATGTCGATCGACGACGACCTCCACGACCAGCTCAGCCGGGAGATCGAGCAGTTCGCACGGTCCCCGGAGCGGTTCGTGCCACGGCCGCGCACGCCCGAGCTCGTCCACCTCCTCGCCGCCGCCGCCGAGCGCACCCGGTCGGCGCTGCTGATCACCGACGCCGACCTCGACGACCCGGGTCCGCGGATCGTGTGGGCCAACCAGGCCTTCGAGGAGCTCACCGGCTGGCAGCTCGAGGAGGTGGTCGGCCGGACGCCGCGGATCCTGCAGGGCCCGGCGACGGATCGCGCCGTCCTCGACCTCCTGCGCGCCTTCCTCGAGGGCGGCGACGACTTCGAGGGCGAGGCGATCAACTACCGCAAGGACGGGACCCCGTTCGTGAACTCGTGGCGGATCGACGCGATCCGCGACGGGTCGGGCACGATCACGCACTTCGTGGCCGTCCAGGACGACGTCACCACCGAGCGGATCCGGGAGCTGGTCGACCGCCGGGCGATCGTCACCCTCCAGGCCGCGCTGCTCCCCCCGCTCCCCGAGCGGGTCGGCGCCTTCGAGGTCGGCAGCCACCACCGTCCCGCGCCGGGGGCGACCGTCGGGGGCGACTGGTGCGACCTGGTCCCGCCCGACTCCGACGACGGGACGCTGCTCGCCGTCGTCGGCGACGTGACCGGTCACGGGACCAGGGCGATCGCCTCCATGGGCCAGCTCCGGTGGGCGACGCAGTTCGCGGTGCTCGGCGGCATCTCGCTGGCCGACACGCTGCGGTCCCTCCGTCGCCTCGCCGCGCTCCAGGACCTGTTCGCCACGCTGCTGCTCGTCGAGGTGGAGCCCGACGGCTTCGTGCGCTTCGTCTGCGCCGGCCACCCGCCCGCCGTGATCGTCCAGCCCGACGGCGGGACCCGCCAGCTCACCACGACCACGCCCCTGATCGGCCTGCCCTGGGAGGAGTCGGGTGACTCGGTCGGCAGCGAGCAGCTCGGTCCCGGGGAGGTGCTCGTGGGCTACACCGACGGGCTGATCGAGCGGCGCGGCTCCGACATCGGCGCCGACATCGACCGGCTCCTCGACGAGCTCCCGGGCCTGGACCTGTGGCGGGGCACGGCCGACGAGGTCGCCCGGCGCATCGTCGACCACTTCGCGGCGGAACCCGACGCCACCGACGACACCGCCGTCCTGGTCCTGCGCCGCGACCCCTGACCGGGACGGGGCCTCAGGCCTCGCCGTCCCCGCCCGATGCGGACACGGCGAGCACGGCGACGATGCCGCCGTCGAGGACCGGTGAGCCGATGCCGGCCCGGGGCTTGATCGGGATGGTCGTGGCGCGGACGGTGGTGCCGACGCCCTCGGGGTCGACGAGGAGGACCTCGTCGCCGGTGACCGGTCCCACGGCGCTCACCTGCCCGGTGACCCTGGTCGGCTTGGCTCCCTGGACGCCCTTCCCGGCCCGGCCCTGGGTCGGGTACTCCTCGACCCGGGTCCGCTTGGCTGCGCCCTGCTCGGTGGCCACCACCACGAACTCGGTCGAGTCGTCCACCACGACCCCGCCGACGACCTCGTCGCCCTTGCCGACGCGGATGCCGCGCACGCCGGCCGCGGCCTTGCCCATGGGGCGGCACTCGATGGCCGGGAACCGGATGCACTGCCCGGAGCGGCAGTAGAGGAGGAGGTCGTCGCCGGCCCGGACCTCGACGACGGCCACCACGCGGTCGTCGTCGGCCACCTTGCACACCGAGGAGCCGTCCCGCCGGGTGGAGATGTCGCCGACGTCGGCGAGCGCCGACTTCTTCACGGTGCCGGAGGCGAGGACGAACACGACGTGGTCGCGGTCGTCGCGGCCGACCTGGCCCTCGTCGTCGAGGACGCGCAGCACCTGCTCGTCGGGCGCGAGCTGGAGCAGGTTCGGCACCGCGGTGAGCTTGGCCGTGGGCACGTCGCCGCCCTTGATCCGGTACGCCTTGCCCCGGTCGGTGAGCACGAGCAGCGACCCGAGGGTCGAGGTCCGGGCCACGGAGGCGACGACGTCCCGGTCGCCGGGGTCGGCGACCTTGGCGGCGCGCGACTTCTCGGGCACCGCCTTCAGGTAGCCCCGGCCGGTGACGGTGACGACGAGGGGCTCGTCGGCGACCAGCGCCGTCACGTCGATCTCGCCGGACTCGTCGGTGAGCTCGCAGCGCCGCTCCCGCCCGAAGTCCTCGACCACGGCCTCGAGGTCGCCCCGGATGACGTCGAGGAGCACCTCGCGGTCCCGCAGGATCGCCTTCAGCTCCTCGATCGTCGCCCGCAGCTCCTTGCGCTCGTCGACGAGGTCCTTGGTGCCGAGCTGGGTGAGCTTGGCCAGGGGCATGTCGAGGATGTGGTTGGCCTGGATCTCGGAGAACTCGAACCCGTCGCCCATGAGCCCCTCGCGCGCCTCGGGTCGATCTGCGCTGGCCCGGATGAGGGCGACGATGGCGTCGATCATGTCGATGGCCTTCAGCAGGCCCTCGACGATGTGGAGGCGGGCCTCGGCCTTCTCGAGGCGGAACTCGGTGCGTCGGGTGATGACCTCGACCTGGTGGTCGACCCAGGCCCGGAGGATCTCCTTCAGGTTCAGGGTCCGGGGCACGCCGTCACCGGTGAGGGCGACCAGGTTCATGCCGAACGTCGTCTGCAGGTCGGTGTGCTTGAACAGGTTGTTCTGCACGAGGTCGACGTCCGCACCGGACCGGAGGTCGATGACGAGGCGGGTCTCCCCCGCGGCGGACTCGTTGCGCAGGTCCTTGATGCCCTCGACGGTCCCGGCGTCGACGAGCTCGGCGATCTTGGTCGCGATGTCGTCGACGGACTTCTGGTACGGGACCTGGGTGACCACGATCGAGCGTGCGCCGCGCTTGCCCTCCTCGACGTGGGTCCGGGCCCGGAGGCGGACCCGGCCCTTGCCGGTGGCGTAGGCCTCCCGGAAGCCCTCGGCGCCCATGATGATGCCGCCGGTGGGGAAGTCGGGGCCGCCGAGGGTGGCGACGAGCGCGTCGATGGTCGCGTCGGGGTCGTCGATGAGCTGGCGCGCCGCGGCGCAGACCTGGGCGAGGTTGTGGGGCGGGATGTTCGTGGCCAGGCCGACGGCGATGCCCTGGGCGCCGTTCACGAGCAGGTTCGGGAAGCGGGCGGGCAGCACGGCCGGCTCGGTCTCGGAGCCGTCGAAGTTGGGGTGGAAGTCGACGGTCTCCTCGTCGATGCCCTCGAGCAGGCGCATGGCCGACTCGGCCAGGCGGCACTCGGTGTAGCGGGAGGCGGCCGGCGGCATCGACGGCGAGCCGAAGTTCCCGTGCGGGTCGATGAGCGGCAGGCCGAGCGAGAACGGCTGGGCGAGGCGGACGAGGGCGTCGTAGAGGGCCGAGTCGCCGTGGGGGTGGTACTTGCCCATGACCGACCCCACGACGCGGGCGCACTTCACGTAGGAGCGGTCGGGGCGGACGCCGTCGACGTGCATGCCCCACAGGATCCGGCGGTGCACCGGCTTGAGGCCGTCGCGGACGTCGGGCAGGGCCCGGTCGGCGATGACCGACATCGAGTAGTCGAGGAACGACGACTCCACCTTGTCGACGAGGTCGACCTCGCCGATGGGGGCTTCGTCCAGGGTCTGCTGCGTGGCGCGGGGGCTCATGTGGCGTGGCTCTGTCGTGGTGGGGTCGGTCGGGTGCGGCGTGGCGCTCGGTGCGTGACGGGGCTCAGATGTCGAGGAAGTCGGCGTCGGCGGCGTTGGCCTGGATCCAGGTGCGGCGGGCCTCGGCGTCGTCGCCCATCAGCACGCCGAGCATCTCGTCGGCCAGGGCGGCCTGCTCGACGGTGACCCGGCTGAGCCGGCGGGTGGCGGGGTCCATCGTCGTCTCCTTGAGCTCGGAGGCGTCCATCTCGCCGAGGCCCTTGAACCGCACGAAGGTCAGGTTGCGTCGGGGGTTGTCGACCACGAGCCGCTCCCGCTCCCGGTCGTCGGCGACGTACACCTTCTTGCCGCCCATCTCGGTGGCGTACAGGGGCGGCTCGGCCACGTAGACCCGGCCGTCCTCGATGAGCGGGAGCATCTGGCGGTAGAAGAGCGTGAGGAGCAGCACCGTGATGTGCCCGCCGTCGGAGTCGGCGTCGGACATGGTGATGACCTTGGAGTAGCGGACCTTGCCGATGTCGAAGTCCCGCCCGATGCCCCCGCCGATCGAGGTGATCAGGGCCTGGACCTCGGTGTTCTTCAGGATCTTCTCGAGCGGGGCCCGCTCGACGTTGAGGATCTTGCCCTTCAGCGGGAGGATCGCCTGGGTCTTCGGGTCGCGCGCGTCGATGGCGGAGCCGCCGGCCGACGCGCCCTCCACGATGAACAGCTCGCCGCCGCCCCGGGAGGAGCAGTCGGCGAGCTTGCCGGGCATGCCGGCGCCGTCGAGGGCCGTCTTGCGGCGGGTCAGGTCACGGGCCTTCTTGGCCGCGACGCGGGACTTCGCCGCGGTCTGGGCCTTGGCGAAGATGGCCTTGGCCTCGTTCGGGTTCTCCTCGAGCCAGCGGGCGACGTGCTCGTTGGTCGCCCGCTCGGCGAGCGAGCGGATCTCGGGGTTGCCGAGCTTGGTCTTGGTCTGGCCCTCGAACTGGGGGTCGCCCAGGCGGACCGACACGACGGCGACCATGCCCTCGCGGATGTCGTCGCCGGTGAGGTTGGCCTCCTTCTCCTTCAGGTGGCCCTTGTCCCGGGCCCACCGGTTCAGGCACTGGGTGAGCGCCTTGCGGAAGCCCTCGGCGTGCATGCCGCCCTCGGTGGTGGAGATGCCGTTGGCGAAGGAGTGGAGGCCCTCGTTGTAGGTGGAGTTCCACTGGAAGGCGACCTCGATCTCGCCCTCGTCGCCCTCGGCGTCGAAGGAGCCGACCTTGTCGAACAGGGGTGTCTTGGACGCGTTGAGGTGCGAGATGAAGTCGACGATGCCGCCCTCGGCCACGAAGGTGCGGTCGTCGCGCTTGCCGTCGCGCTCGTCGTGGAAGCCGATCACGAGGCCCTTGTTGAGGAAGGCCATGATCTGGAGGCGCTCGCAGATGGTGCGGGCCGAGAACTCGACGGTCTCGAACACGTCGGGGTCGGGCCAGAAGGTGATGGTGGTCCCGGTGAAGGGCTGCTTGGAGCCGCTGCGCTTCGGGCTGGCGCCGACCGCCTCGAGCGGCCGCTGGGTGACGCCGGAGCGGACGGTGCCGTCGGCCTCCTTCACCGCGGCGAAGGACAGCTCGTGGCGCGTCCCGCCCCGGTGGATCTCGACCTCCAGCCGCTCGGACAGGGCGTTGACGACCGACACGCCGACCCCGTGGAGGCCGCCCGACACCTTGTAGCCGCCGCCGCCGAACTTGCCGCCGGCGTGCAGGACGGTGAGCACGACCTCGGCCGCGGACTTGCCGGGGTACTGGGGGTGGGGGTCGACGGGGATGCCACGCCCGTCGTCGGCCACCCGGCACCCGCCGTCCGCGAGCAGCGTCACGTCGATGCGGGTGCAGTACCCGGCCATCGCCTCGTCGATCGCGTTGTCGACGACCTCCCACACGCAGTGGTGCAGGCCGGTCGGCGACGTGGACCCGATGTACATGCCGGGCCGCTTGCGGACCGGGTCCAGGCCCTCCAGGACCTGGATGGCGGACGCGTCGTAGGAGGGGGTGCCCTTGCTGGCGGCCATGCCCCGAGGATGCCCGATGGCACCGACGGGAACGGGGACGCCCCGGCGCGGTCCGGGACGCCCCCCGCCGGGCGCTAGCTGTTGTCGTAGCGGGTGGGGGCCCGTCCGGGACCGGTGTGGTCCGGGTCGGGGCCGATGTCCCGGATCGACCCGATCTCGAGCAGCTCGGCGATGACGCGCCGGACGGTCCCGACGCTCGCGCCGGTCGCCTCCTCGAGGTCCGACACGGTGAACAGCTCCTTGAACCCGATGGCCACGTCGCGCACGGTCTCGGCGCTGACCCGCGGCGACCGCGACGCCCTTGACGCGCTCGCACCGCCGGATGCCCGGGCCGAGCCGGGGAGGTCGAAGCCGGCGCGGCGCAGGACCCCGGGGTCGACGCCCAGCTCGGTGAACGCGGCGACGGGGATGTCCTCGGCGTCGGCGAAGGCCTTCGCCTCGGCCACGAACGCGGCCTCGAGGGCGGCGCCGTCGACCTGGGCGATGCGCTCGCGACGGGCGACGGCACGGAGCCGGTCCACGGGGTCCGATGCGGTGGCCACGGCCCGGTCGGCCTCGGCGACGGCGTCCTCGTCCACGAGGCGGGTGGGGTCGGACAGGTAGGTGAGGTAGGCGCGCACGGCCTGCTCGGACGACATGGTTGCGTTCCTTCGATCTCTTCGTTCGGCTGGAGTGGTCAATATCGCACCGGGTCCGATGATCGGAACCCTGGGCGGATCCCTGATCGAATGCGTGACCGGAATCCGTGATCGGAATCCGTGATCGGAACACGGCGCTCGCGACAGCATCCCGCATCTCGCCCTTTGGTACAAACCAAAGTGCTCCTCGATGGTCGGAAGGGGTCCGCACACCCCGAGGCGAAGGATGGTCCGTGGACCGGTCCGACCCCCTCGCCGCCCGCCGCCGGGCGACCGACGCCGCGTGCCGGGCGGTGCAGGTGCTCGCCGGGTCGCACCTCTTCGCCGACGAGCTCGACGACCTCCCCGTCCTCGACCTCGAGGACCTGCCCGACCCCGATCACGACCCCGGCACCTGCACCCTGCACACCGGGACCGGCCCGGGACCGGTGCGGGCCGATCGCGTGGACTGGCGGGCTGCCGCCGTCGACGCCCGGGCGCACCTGCGCCGGCTCCGGCTGCACGCGGTCAGGTAGCGCGCAGCCAGATCGTCCAGCCAGGACCCGGGCACGCTGCGAGATCCGGGGATACGGTTCCGTCGTCCGGTGGCGGCCGGGCTCCATCGAGATCCGACATCGGGAACCTTGGGGAGGACCTCCCATGCACAGCACCCTGCGCCGTCTCCTCGGCGCGCTCGCGGCGTTCGCCGCGCTCACCCTGCTCGTCGCCGCGTGCGGTGACGACGACGATGACGACGGCGCCCAGTCGGGCGAGACGGTCGACGAGGAGGGCGACTCGACCGACGAGCCCGACGACGGGGACGGCGAGGGCGACGACGCCCCGGAGGACGACGACGAGGAGACCCTCGAGGCCCGCCTCGCCGGCGTCCAGTCGGTGGACGTCGTGGCCACCCAGGAGACGGCCGAGGACGGCTCGACGTCGTACTCGTTCGCGCCCCTCGAGGGCCTGACGGCCGGTCCGGCGCGCTTCAACCTGGTCAACGAGGGCACCGAGGCCCACCACGTGCAGCTGTTCCAGCTCGGCGAGGGCACGACCATGGACGACGTGGGCGCCGCCCTGGCCACGGGCGATCCGGGCCAGCTCCTCCAGATCGGCGCCTTCGTCGGCGGCACCGGCGTCGCCGACCCGGGCAGCGAGTCGGTGGCCGACGCGCTCATCGGGCTCGAGGAGGGCACCTACGTCATGCTCTGCTTCGTGGAGGGACCCGACGGGCTCCCCCACCTCGCGCTCGGCATGGTGCAGCCCTTCGAGGTCGGTCCGGCCGACGGCGACGCCGTCGCCATGCCCGAGCCGGACCTCACCGTGGGCATGGTCGACTTCGGCTACGACACCGACGAGCTGCCCGCCTCGGGCATCGTCGAGGTCGTCAACGAGTCCGAGACCCAGCTGCACGAGCTGAACCTGCTGGCCCTCGCCGACGGTGCGACGGCGGACGACGTGTTCGCCTTCTTCACCGGCGAGGCCGAGGGCCCGCCGCCCTTCTCGGGCATCGGCGGGATGCAAGCCGTGATGCCGGGTGGCTCCCACCTGCTCGTCCTGGACGGCGTGTCGCCCGGCGACCACCTGTTCATCTGCCTGATCCCCGATCCGGCCGACGGCGTCCCGCACGCCCAGAAGGGCATGGCGGTCCCGGGCTCGATCGGCTGACCCCGACCCCCTCCGCACACCCCGGGGGCCCGGTGCGCGACGCGTGCCGGGCCCCCGACGCGCCCGGATCCGGTGCGGGAACGGTGCGGGAACGCACGAACCAGACGATCTCGGCATGCCCTCCTTGACCCGGTCGCGCACGATCGACATGCTCGGCCCGTTCATCGGAGGTGATGACCGCGCCAGCCACGCGACCCTGCGACGCACCGGAACCGACCATCCGGCTCTTCGGCCCGCCCCGCCTGGCGGTCGACGGGGCGACGGTCCGCGTCCGGAACCGGCGCGCCTACGCCGTCCTGGCCAGGGTCGTGCTGGCCGGCCGACCCGTCGCCCGCGACCGCCTGGCCCAGGCGTGCTGGGACGACGCGGACCCGGACGTGGCAGCCAAGAGCCTGCGGGCCGTGCTGTCGGACCTGCGGCGCCTCGCCCCCGGCGTGCTGGCCATCACGCGCACCGAGGTCGGCCTCGGCCCGACCGCGGGCTGCGTCGACCTGGTCGCCTTCCTCGACCTCATCGGCAGCACGGGCCAAGAGGCGGTGCGGCCCCGGGGCGAGGAGATCGACGCCCTCGCCGCAGCCGTCGCCCTCGCCCAGGACGACCTGCTCGCCGGCATGGACGACCGGTTCGGTGAGGAGATGACGACCTGGCTCGAGGGCGAGCGGCGCTACCTCGCCGAGCGCGCGATCGAGGCCCACCAGGCACTGGTCGACCTGCTGCGGCGCGAGGGGCGGGCCGAGGAGGCCGTCGCCTCGGCGCGGGCGCTCGTCGCCCGCGACCCGTTGCGGGAGGCCTCGCACCTCACCCTCGTCGACGCCCACCTCGACCTCGGCCAGCGGACCGAGGCGCTCGCCCAGCTCGAGCGGCTCCGCACCACGCTCGAGGTCGAGCTCGGCCTCTCCCCCGGGCCCGAGGTGGACGAGCGCGAGGTCCGTGCCCGCTCCGAGAGCACGGTGTCGCCCGCGGTCGACTCCCCGCTCCCCGACCAACGAGCCCTCGTCGGTCGGGACGCGCTCGTCGACGAGATCTCGGACGTGGTCGCCGCCGGGTCGAGCGACCGCCTGGTCACGCTGGTCGGCCCCGGCGGCGTGGGCAAGACCAGCGTCGCGATCGCCGTCGCCCACCGGGCGCGCGCCACCGGTCGGCAGGTCGTCTTCGCCGACCTCACCACCGTGGACGACCCGGGCGACCTGTTCGAGGTGGTCGGGCGGGCGCTCGGCGTCGGCCGCGACTACGACCCCGACACGGTGGCGGAGGCGCTGGGCGACCGGCCCGTGCTCCTCGTCGTCGACAACCTGGAGCACCTCCTCCCCGATGTGGTGGAGCGACTCGGCGGGCTCGTGGGTGCGACGGCGGCGACCGTGCTGGGCACGAGCCGGGTCCCGCTCCAGCGGGTCGCCGAGCGTGTCGTCCCCGTGCCACCCCTCGACGTCAGGCGCGACGACGACCGCCCGGGCCCGGCGGTGGCGCTGTTCCTGCGGACGGCCACCACCCGGGGCGCCCGCCTCGGCCCCGACGACGTCGAGATCGTGACCGAGCTGTGCGACCGGCTCGACGGGCTGCCCCTGGCCATCGAGCTCGCCGCGGCCCGGGTCCGCACCGCCGGACTCGACCTGGTCGCCACCCGGATCGCGGACGAGGACCTGAGCCTGCTGCGGGCCGACGACGACCGGCCGGACCGACACCGCGACCTGGGTGAGACCGTGCGCCGCAGCGTCGGCCTCCTGGACGACGCCAGCGTCGACCTGCTGGTCGTGGCCACCGTGTTCCCCGGTCCGTTCCCGGTGGATGCGCTGCTCGACGCGGCCTGGGAGTCCGTCGGCGACCGCGACGTGTTCCGATCGCTCGCGTCGCTGGTCGACCTCGGGCTGCTGCGCCGCGACGAGCGGGACGGCGCCACGTTCTTCGAGCTGGTCCCGGCGCTGCGGGGCGTGGCCCGCTCCCTCGGCGACCTCGACGCCGCGGTCCTGGAGCGGCGCATCGACCACGACGTGGCCCTCGTGCGGACGGCGCGGGCCGAGGCCGACGCTGCGGCGACCCGCCGCTGGCACCTGCGCCTCGACCGCTACGGCGCCACGGTGCTGCACACACTCGACGAGCTCGTCGAGCGGGGCGACGACCGCGCCCTCGACGTGGCGCTCGGCCTCACCGGGTTCTGGATGTCCCGGGGCCGCTTCGGCGAGGGCGCCGGCCGGATCGCCGCTGCGCTCGCGTCGACCGATGCGAGCGACTGGCGCGTGGACGCCCTGGCCCTGTGGCGCGACGTGCTGCGGGCCGAGGCGGTCGGCTTCGCCGTGGCCGACGACCTGATCGTGGACATCCCGATGCGCCTGGACCGGATGCGCGACGAGGCCCCGCCCGCCGAGCTCCTGTGGAGCATCGAGGTGGCCGTGCACGCCCTGGACCTGCGCAACGAGCCGGCCATGGCCCGCCCGCTGGTCGCCGAGGGCGTCGCGCTGGCCGTCGGGCTCGACGACGTGTGGGCCGAGAACCGGCTCCGCTACGCCGAGGCGATGCTGGCCCACCTGGACGGCGACCTCGACCACATGGCCGCGCTGCTCCGGCGGGTCGCCTCGGAGTCGGTCGCGTTCGGCGACCCGCAGACCGAGCTGAACGCCCGCATGCTCCTCGCGCTCAGCGGCATCGGTGGCCGCGAGGGCGGCCAGCCCGACACCCTCGAGGAGCTGCGCGACCTGGCCGTGGCCGCCAACGACCGCCGCCAGGTCGTGTGGCTCACCGCGAGCCTCGCCGCGGTGTCGATCCTCGACGGGCGCTTCGCCGACGCCGGTCGGTGGGGTGCCGAGGCCCTGGCGCTGGCCGAAGCCAGCACGTACCACGTCGGCATCGGCTTCTCGCTGCTCACCGGTGCGGCCACCGCCGCCTTCCTGGGCGACCCGGTGACGGCGGCCCGGTTCCACGGCGCGATCGAGGCCGAGCTGGAGCTGATCGGGCGGTCGATGCCGCTGGCCTACTTCGAGCCCTACGTGGTGATCGCCGAGGGCATCACGACCGCCGCCGCCGAGGACCCGGCCGTGGACGCCGCCCTCCAGGAGGGCCGTCAGCTGCCCCGCCGGCGGGTCCTGGCCCTGCTCGACGCCCACCTCCGCGCCCTGGCCACCACGGCCTGAGCGGCCCGCCACCCGGCGGCGACCTCGCCGGCGGACCGAGTCGGCTGACCCGGGGCGCGAGCCGGCCCCGGGGGAGCACCCCCGGGGCCGGCCCGTCACCGCTGGCCGCAGCGCCCGCTCAGCAGGCGGCGCCCAGCTGGTCCCGCACGTCCTGGCCGACCAGCCGCAGCGAGCCGATCACCGTCGTCGTGGCCCGTGTCCCGCCGGCGCACAGGACCCCCTCGGTCGCGTCGGGCACCCGGTCGGCGAAGACCAGCAGCGGTGGGCTGTCGGTGTCGGCCGCCAGACCGGAGGCGCCGAGCAGGAAGGTCCAGGCGTCGTCGGCCCGACCGTTGGCGATCAGGAACGAGCCCGAGGCTGCGGGCCAGCGGCGGTCGACGATGGCCGCCGCCGTCTCGAACCGGTTCTCCCCGGCGATCCGGGCCGCACCGGCCGCGGTTCGCACGACCTCCGAGATCGCAGCCTCGCCGCCGATCACGACCGGGTCGGTGCCCGGATGGGCGGCGAGCCACGCATCGACGGCGGGGTGCAGCACGCCGGTCGGCGTGAGCAGCAGCGGCGTCCCGGTGTCGGCGGCCCACGCACCTGCGGTGACCGCGTCGGCCCAGTCGTCGTGGCGGGCGAGGATCACCTCGGCCGGATCGGCGCCGGCGAGGCGCACGGCCTCGTCGGCCACGGCCACCGAGGTCTCGACCCGGTTCTCGCCGGCCAGGCGCACGGGCACCAGGCCCATGGCCCGGACCCGGTCCTCGACGGCGGTCGACAGGGCGGCCTCACCACCGAGCACGTAGACGGTGGCCCCGGTGGGCAGCACCCGGTCCAACTCGGTCTCGACGCCGGGGTCGAGGCTGTCGCCACCCGTGAACAGGATCGGTCCGTCACCGAGGAGCACCGAGCCGGCGAGGGCGTCGGCGAACACGTCGTCACGGGCCAGGACCGCATGGGTGGCCTCGCCGGGTCCGAAGCGCCGCTCCGAGATCGTCCGAGCGGAGTCGCCCGGGTCGTCGTCGGTCACCGACTGCGCCGGCGGCCCCGGCGGGGTCACCGGCCCTGGGGGCGGGGGCGGAGGCGGCGGAGGCGGCGGCTCGGCGGTGGTGAAGTCGATCGCCGTGACGTCGTTGGTGACGTCCGGGTCGATCGAGACCCCCTGGGAGACCGTGGCAGTGATCGTGCCGCCCGGGGCGTTCGCCTCGGTGATCGGCGCCTGGATCGTGATGGCCGGGGCGAACCCGCCGGCCTGGATGGCCAGGGTCCGCTCGCAGGTCGCGGTCGGCACGGTCACCTCGCACGCCCAGCCAGAGCCGCCGATCGAGGTCGGCTCGAGGCCCTCGGGCAGCTCGATGTCGACCGTGATCGGGTCGGCCTCGTCGGCCAGGGCGACCTGCGGGCCGAGGTCGTCGACCCGGAGGCCGAAGGTCTCGGTCCGGCCCAGGAAGGCCTCCCCGCCGCCGGAACCGCTGACGGCGAGGTCGGCGATGGGCGGGAGGATCGGGACGAACTGCGTGACCTGGTCGGTCCGGTTGGCCGCGTCGGTGACGAAGAGCGTCACGTCGAAGCCCTGCTCGGCGTCGTCGGCCGGGCGGGGGAACCGGTGCGCCGGGTTCCGGCGCTGCGAGGTGTCACCGTCGCCGAAGGTCCAGAACCAGTCGGTGATGGGCACGTCCCCGCCGGGCAGGGACAGGTCGCCGAGCTGGACGTCGTCGACGCTGGTGCAGCGGTCGTCGGGGCAGGACCAGGTGAACTGGGCCCGCAACCGCTCGTCGACGGTGATGGTCTGCTCGAGCGGATCGGTGTGGACGATGCCGCCCTCGGCGTCGCGGTGGTCGTTGAAGCCCTCCACGACGACGCGGTGGTCGCCCGGTGCGAGCGCCTCGGTGCGGAAGTAGCGGCCCTCGAACGTGTCCTCCTCGACGAGGTTCCCCTCGGCGTCGAAGACCCGGACGCGGTGGCGGTAGGACCGGACGCCCTCGGGGTCCTCGACGTCGACGAGCACGCTGTCGTCGGACAGCAGCATCAGGGGACGCAGGCCGGCCAGGGGCACCTCGGAGGGGAGGGCCTGGGCCCGGAACGTGGTCCACGGACCGACCTCCAGGTCGTCGAGGAAGCCCTCGGTCGTGACCCGCCAGCGGAGGCTGGAGTCCTCGGGGAACGTGGCCCCGGTGAGCGACAGGCAGTCCGGGACCGGCACGTCGAGGTAGGTGCGGGGGTCGTCGGGGTCGTTGCCCTCGACCTCGCCCTCGGGGCGGCCGACCGGGACGACCACGCGCTCACCGGTCACGACGTCCTCGACCTCGAGGACGAAGGACCTCACCGAGCGGGAGCCCGGATCGAACGTGAACTCGTCGAGCAGGTCCTGCGGCCGGTCGGCGCAGGTGCCGGGTGCGATGGCGTCGGCGTCGCCGACGGCCAGCGAGCCGTCGGGGTCGACGCGGACGACATCGCCGGGGGCCGGATGCACGGGGGCGACCGGCCCGAGTGGCTCGAGGCCACCGAAGCCGGTGTAGCCGTCGACCAGGTAGCCCTGGACGAAGACCTCGGTCCCGGTCCCCAGCGTGCCGATCTGGGCCTTGCAGAAGAACATCTTCCAGTCGTACGTCTCCCCCTCGGCCCAGGGCTGACTCGTCGGGATGTTGCCGATGGTGGCGTCGACGGAGGAACCGGAGGAGAGCACGTCCTCGTACCCGATGCTGGTCGTGTAGCCGCCGTCGACTCCGGCGGCGAGCTCAGCGCTCACCTGGACCGGGGAGAACTCGGAATCACCCAGCTCGAGCTTGGCGATCAGGCTGAAGGAGAAGTCGTGGCTCCTGGACACGAGCCCGGATCGCACCTCCTCGGCGCCGATCTCGATCACCGCTCCCTCGGTCACGTCGTTGCCGGCGTCGACGCCGTGCAGGTCGGAGAGGACGACGTCCGGCCCCTCGGGCACCGCCGGGTCGCGGTCGTAGGGGTTGTCGGCGGGGATCGGACTCGGCAGCCGGCCGTCGTCCGGCGTCGGGGTGTTCGGAGCGGCGTACCCGCCGTTGCACGGACCTCCCTCGCTCCGAAGGATCGACGTCGGCTGGGCCAGGGCGGCACCCGGCAGGTAGGTGCGGACGTCGCCGGGGACGGCGCGGTTCACCATCACGTCGATCGAGCGACGGAAGAGTCCGTCTGGCCCGTAGAGCGCTGGTGCGTCCTCGGCGAGATCGCTGAGCAGCCTCGACGCGGTCCGCTCGCTCACGACCTGGCCGTACTCGAAGGGCTGGCCGGCGCCGAAGCCGCTGGGGTCGTCGACGATCACGGCGTCCCACACCCGCTCCTCGACCTGTCGGGTGACGACGACGTGGTCGGCGAAGGAGCCGCCGTACACCTCCGTCGTCGAGAAGCTCGCCGTGCGGGCGATCTGCTCCTCGACCTCCTGCATGAACTGGTAGCCGAACGATGCGCCGCCACCGGCCTTCACGCCGGTCGGTCCGGCCATCACCGTCACCTCGGCGTCGACGTGCGCACCGACTCGGGTCGACTTGCCGTTCACCGCCGTCTCGCTGCTGCCATCACTCGAGGCGAACGACGGCGTGAAGTCGGTCTGCTGACCGAGGCCGGCGACGATGGGCGGGGCCTGCAGCACGGCCAGCGGCATGGTCGGCTTGGCGACGGTGTCCGCCTTGGCGTCGCTGGTGAGGCGGACCCGCAGCGGCTTGCGCTCGGCGCGCCCGACCCGGTGGAGCAGCAGCGGCGGCGGCGGCGCCGCTGCCTGGAAGCGGGGGAAGGTGCGGGGGTCCACGGCCGTGGGGTCCTCGCGGAGGGCCGCCAGGTCCGAGGCCAGGTAGGGCGTCGGCTGCACGGTCCAACCGAGCCGGTTCGACGGGGTCACGTCCAGATCGGGCTCCTCGTCGTCGATGCTCCTCGGGCACGGGCGCACCTCGGCTCCGGCCGCCGAGTCGCGGCCCTGGCCCCGGAGGCAGCGGATGAGTGCCTGCGTCCGGGCGAGGCGCTCGGCGCCGACGACGTCGACCACCGGCTGGAGCGCAGCACCGGGACCAGGCCTCCCGTAGGCAGCCACGGTGAAGGAGACGGCGTTGCGCGGCCCTGCGACCTCGATCACGTCGTCGGCACCGACGGTGTCGTCGGCTCGACTCGCCAGGTCCGTCACGCAGTCGAGGGCGCGCAGGTCCTGGGGCTCGCCCTGCTGGCCGTTGCGCGAGAAGCGGCGGGGAAGCAGCGAGGCGCACGGCAGCTGGACCTGGATGGTGGGCGACTGCAGGTCCTCGAAGGCGAACGAGCGAGTGACTCGGCTCGACGGCGCAGCATCGGGGTCGAGGCCGGAATCGACGTCCCGGGTCGTGACGAAGAAGCTCGACCCCTGGTTCCCCCGCACGACGTTGCGGGTGTCGAAGCCGGACTCCGGGGTGATCGAGTCGTCGGTCTGCTCCGTGCGCCGAGTGAGCAGGTCGAGACCGTGGTGGTACTCGTGCACGCGGACCTGGGTGTCGGTCGCGAACAGGAAGTCGTCCTCGACGCAGCCGATGTGGGTCGCAGACAGGTGCATCCGCAGGTCGAACGAACCCGGCCGGAGCGCGTCCGGCCCGCCGCCGAGCTCGCACGCGACCTCGAACTGGGTCACGAGCACGTTGGAGGTGGTCGTACCACCGCTGCGGAAGAGCGTCTCGTCCTGGGCGTCGAGGACGTGGGCGGCGACCACCTCGGCACTCGCCTCGTCGGACACACCCACGGCGATCGACAGTGCGCCGAGCGCATCCCGCCGCTCGGCTGCGCCGTCCTCGCAGCCGAGCGCGTCGGCCACTCCGGCGACCTCCGGTCCGGTCTTGTCCTGGTTCAGGGCGGGCAGCACGTAGTGGCAGCTGAATCCCAGCTCCACGAGGATGGGCCCCGGCCGCTGGCTGCGGGTCGAGTCGAACAGCGGGGTCAGGGTCGACATGGGCACCGCGAAGCCCTCGCTCCGGGGTCCCGGGGCGCCCCGGTCGATCCGGCGCACCACCGAGCGGTCTGCCTCCAAGGTCACCAGCAGAGCAGCGCCCCGGTTCTTGTCGAGGCCGAAGGGACCGACGGCGGAGGTTCCGTTCGCAGACACGTTGGCTTGGAAGCCGGCGACGGCGTGCTCGAAGTCTGCGACGGCCACGCCGATGGTCTCGCGACCGGTCTCCCGGCGCGGGACGCTCGTGTCCTCGGCGCCGCCGACGTAGTGCAGCTCGACGCCCGACGCCTCGACCACGAACGAGCGGGGCACCCAGCGGCCGTCGACCAGTGCGTCGGACACCACCGTGCCGCCGACGAGCGAGCCGTCGGTGATGTCCACGGGCGCACGGAGCACGTACCGCTCGGTGAAGCCCTCCTCCATCGGACCCCAGACCTCGGCGACGCCGTCGTCGCGCTGCACGAAGGCCCAGGTGCGGTTCAGTTGCGCGGGGTCGGGCTGCGGGTCGCCGGCTGCGAGCGGCCTCGGCACGGAGTCGATCGGCTTCCGGATGGTGACGTCGACGATCGACCCCGCCGGAGGCGCCTCCACCATCGGGTCGTAGCGGGCCGTCTTGGCGTAGCCGTCGTGGACCGCGTCATCCGGCCGCCCATAGCCGGCGGCGACCGTTCCATCCGGGGTGTTGACGATGTTCCACCGCTCCGCACCGGCCGTGAGCAGGAACTCGGGCTCCGCGTAGTACTCGACGTCGAGCTCGTCGCCCTCGCCCGGGAGGTCTTCGGCCGTCTGCGCTTCTGCGATCGGGGCGCGGGTGACGGACACGAGCAGCGTGGCGACCATCCCGAGGACGGCCGTCAGCAGGACGGTGGTTCGGCTGAGGTGGGTGGTGCGGCGCATGGTGCGGTCTCCGGTGCGAGGGCCCGTCGACGGACGGTCCGGTCCAATCCGGACGGAACGTACGAACCGATCGTTCCGTGATCGTTCCCGCACCGTGCGCGGTCGCACCGTCCGGAGACCACGCCGGTCACCGGGGCCCGGGCGCGACGACGCCCGTCCCTCCCGGGACGGGCGTCGGCAGGTGCGCGGGTGCCGTCGTCGACGGCGGCCGGTCAGCCGTCGGTGGCGGGCTCCCCCGCGGCGGCGACCCGGTCGCGGCGGGCTCGCAGCGCCGCGATCCCGGCGGCGGCGCCGCCGGCGGCGAGCAGGCCGAGGCCGGGCGAGAACTCGGGGACCACGGGGGGCGGGGCGTCGACCCGGGGCGCCTCGGTGGGGGCGGGGTCGTCGGTGCCGGTGGCGGCTTCGCCGACGGGCACGAGGTGGTTGGTGCCGGTGTCGGTCGCGAGCGACATGGCCAGGGCGTGGCTCGCGTCGCGCTCGGTGATGGTGTCGACGTCGTACCAGTCGGCCTGGGCGCGCTCGGCGGTGAGGGTGAGCACGAAGAAGCCGTGGCCCTTGAAGTCGGTGTGCTTCTGGTGGGGGTTGCCGGCCCGGGACGCGAGGGCGAGGGCGTCGGCGGCCTCGGGACCGGCGATCTCGCCCAGGCCCGACGACGTCACCGACGCGGTGACGAGCTCGACGGCGAGCGAGCCCCGGCCCGTGAGCGGGTCGTACACCGTCGGGTCGTAGGGGTCCTTGGCGATGTCGGCGGCGAAGGCCATGTGGATGTCGCCGGTGAGGATCACGACGTCGGAGATGCCCTCGGACTCGATGTGGTCGAGGAGCTCCTCGCGCTCGGCGGCGTAGCCGTCCCAGGCGTCGCCGTTGATGGAGCCGCCGTCGCCCAGCTGCTCGTAGAGCCCGGGCAGGGCGTCCCGGTAGGCGGTGGGGATGCCCCCGACGTTCCACTGCTGGAACATGACCTGCTGGAGCAGCACCTTCCACTGGTAGCCGCCGGCCTGGGCCCGGACCAGCGACTGCTTCAGCCACTCCTTCTGCGTGCGGCCGAGCATGGTCCGGTCCGGGTCGACGGCCTCGGGGCCCACGGCGGGCGTCGACGCCTCGGGGTCGCGACCCTCGATGCGGGTGTCGAGCACGAGGATCACGGCACGGGGGCCGTAGGGCACGGCCCGGTAGATGCGCATGCCGTCCTGGTACGTGCGGGGCGCGGCCGGGTCGAACGGACTCTGGGACTGGTCCGGCTTCCGGAACGGCAGGTACTCGTCGTAGGCCTGCGCGGACGCGTCCTTGCGGTCGAACCAGTCGCCCTCCCCACCCTCGGAGATGGGCCCGGGTTGGTGGTTCTCGGCACCGCCGTAGAAGGAGTTGTTGGTCGACTCGTGGTCGTCCCAGGTGCAGATCATCGGGAACAGCTGGTGGAGCCGGCGCAGGTCCGGATCGAGGCGGTACGCCTTGGTCCGGGCCCGGTACTGGTCGAGGGTCACCGTCTCGAAGTCGCCGACGGGGCGCTCGGTGCCGGCGTCGGCGTACTCGTACTGGTAGTCGCCGGTGTGGAGCACGGCGTCGAGGTCCTGGCGCTGGGCGAGGGCGGCGTAGGCGTTGAACCAGCCGGCCGGGTAGTTGGAGCAGCCGACGACGCCGAAGCGGAGGTCCTCGGCGGGCGAGTCGAAGGAGGGCGCGGTGCGGGCCCGGCCGATCAGCGACCGGCGGCCGTCGGGCGCGGTGAACTCGAAGAAGTAGGTGGTCCGGGGGGCGAGGCCGCCGACGTCGAGCTTCACGGTCCAGTCCCGCTCGGGCGCGGCCGTGGCCGTGCCCGAGGTGGCGACCGAGCCCTCGGGGTCGTCCAGGTCGGTGAAGACGACCCAGTCGAGCTCGATCGGGCCGGTCGTGGCCGGGACGACGGCGTCGGGGTCGACGCGGGTCCACAGGATCAGGTTCGTGGCGGTCGGATCGCCGGAGGCGACGCCGTGGGGGAATGGGGCGAGGTCGGGCCCGGCCTCCTGGGCGCCGGCGGCCCGGACGCCGATCAGCGGGGCGGCGGCGGCCGCGGCGGCGAGCCCGCCGAGCACGGCGCGGCGGGACGGGCGGGGGATCGTCGGGGGGACGGGGGTGCTGGTCACGGGCGGAGGGTTCGCCGCCGCACCCGGTCGGCTCCTGCCGACGAACCGAGGGTCGGCCGAGGGTTCACCGGCGGGTCACGGATCGTTCAGGGAACCGGGGCGTCGGTGCGACGGCCGTCGCCCGGACGCGCCGGTGGCCGGCCCCGCAGGGCCGGCCACCGATCGGCGCTCGTCGTGGCGGGTGCCGCTACCAGGCGCCCGGCGTGCCGTAGTCGGCGGCCTCCACGCAGTAGCAGTTGGCGCCGACGGTGGCGTCGTAGAAGGCGTCGGCGACGTAGACGCCGTCGAGCTCCTTGGTCATGTTGATGTCCACGACGAGCTCGGTGGCGCCGTGGCCGTCGTGGGTCTCGTAGGTCCCGTCGGTGTAGAGCAGGGCCACGCCGTCCCAGCCCGAGCCGATGCCGGCCGAGTCGGTGACCGTGACCTGCTCGCAGTCGACGACGACGGTCCGGGTGCCGTCCTCGTAGGTCTGCGACGAGTCGCAGTACGACATGTCGGGGGCCTCGTAGGTGACGCCGTCGACGGCGATGCTCACGAACCAGCGACCGTGCCCGGTGGGCAGCTCGACGGCGGTGGCGTCGCCGAAGTCGAAGGGGACGACCGAGCCGTCGTCGTAGGTCACCTCGCCCGGACCGATCGGCGCCGAGGCGGTCAGCTGGGCGTCGAGGCAGCCGAAGTCGATCGCGATCGCGGGGTCTGCGGGCGGGTCGGCGGGGTCGCCGCCGTCACCGGGGTCGCCCGGGTCGGTGGGATCGCCCGGCTCGTGGGGGGGCAGCTCGGCGTCGCCGCAGTGCTTGCCGTCGTCCTGGGTGAGCTTCCACGCCTCGACGATCCGGCCGTCGAAGTCCGACTTCTCCGGCTGGCGGAGGTCGTCGGAGCAGGACACGTGGATCTCGAGCGCCAGCAGGTCGGGCACGTCGGCGCGCCTCATGTCGTTCCCGCCGCACCAGATCCCGGTGTCGCGCTCGCCGTCGGTGTAGCGGACGTCGTAGTGGATGCAGTCCTTGGGCGGGGTGGTCTCGTCGCCGCCGCACTTCACGACACCGCCCTCGGAGATCGTCCACTCCTGCACGACGAGGCCGCCGAAGTCGGACTTCTCCGGGTAGGTCAGGTTGTCCGAGCAGGACACGTGGACGCTGACGGCCAGCAGGTCCGGGTCGGTGGCTCGGGTGGCGTCGTTGCCGTCGCACAGGAAGCCGTCGTCGACTTGGCCGTCGGTGTAGAGGATCTCGTAGACGGTGCAGTCGGCGGGCGGGTCGCCCAGCTCGCCGCCGCAGGTCTTCCCGTCGGCCTTCTCGATGCTCCAGGTCTCGACGGTGAGGCCGCCGAGGTCGGACTTCTCCGGGTACAGCAGGTCGTCGGAGCACGACACGTGCAGCTTCACGGCGGCGAGGTCGGGCTCGCCGGCACGGTCGATGTCGTTGCCGTCGCACCAGGTGCCGGCGTCCACGGCGCCGCTCGTGTAGGCGACGTCGTAGGCGACGCAGCCCGAGGGCAGGTCGGCCAGCGTCCCCGAGCAGGTCTTGCCGTCGGGCTTCGTGATGGACCAGGTGTCCGCGGTGCGTCCGGCGAGGTCGGACTTCTCGGGGTAGGAGAGGTTGTCCGAGCAGGACAGGTGGAGGCTGTTGGCCAGCAGGCCGGGCTGGTTGGCCGGGGTGGCGTCCTTCGTGCCGTCGCACAGGGCGCCGACGTCGCTGGTGCCGTCCGTGTACTGGACGTCGTAGGAGTAGCAGTCGGCGGCGGCGGCGGGCGCGGCGCTGGTCAGCACGGCGCCGCCGACGACGAGGAGGGCGGACAGGGCGGCAGCGAGCAGGCGGCGGCCGCGCCCGGGAGGAGGACCTGGCTGGTGCATGCCCCGACCCTCGGACCTCGGCACCGCCACCGGCAAGCGATTCGTCCCTTCGTCACCGGTTCGTCCCTCTTCGGTGCCGCACTCAGGACGCTCCGCTGTCGCGCGGCCCGGGACGGCGGCGAAGGGCGCCGGTGCGCGCGCTGCCCGGTGGGGCGAGGCGGTGCCGTGGTCGTGGACGCAGTGCTCGACGACGCGTGGGCCCTGCACCACGTGGCGTGGGACCAGCGGTCACGACCCGACCCGGCCGTCGCGCCGAGCGCGTCCGGCCGGGCCCGTGTCCGGCATCACCGCCCTGGCGCGACCGACGTCTCCGGTCGGCCGCGGTGGCACCGGCACCGTCGGTGCCGGTGCCGGTGCCGACCGGTCAGGCGTCGGCCGGACGTCGGGAGCGCACGAGCCTCCCGACCAGGCCGGCGACGGCCAGGGCCAGCGCGACGGGGAGGACACCGGGGCCGCCGGTGCGGGGCAGCGTCGTGACGTCCTCGCCGCCGGCGCCGTCCGCGTCCGGGTCGTCCCGGGAGTCGACGATCTCGGAGACCCCGGCCACCAGCGGGTCGGTGCCGGCGGCGACCTCGGTGCCGTCGCTGTCGCCGTCACCGTCGGTGTCGGGGACCGTGGGGTCCGTGCCGAGGGTGTTGACCTCGGCCCCGTCGCCCACGCCGTCGCCGTCGGTGTCCGGGTCGAGCGGATCCGTCGCGGGGACGCCGTCGGCGGGCGAGAGCTCCTCGCCGTCGGACAGGCCGTCGCCGTCGGTGTCGGCGTCGAGCGGGTCGGTGCCGTGGATCGTGACCTCGTCGCCGTCGGAGAGGCCGTCGCCGTCGGTGTCCGGGTTCGCCGGGTCGGTGCCGGCTTCCCGCTCGTCCTGGTCGGAGAGGCCGTCGCCGTCGCTGTCGGAGGCGTCGTCCACCACCGGCGTGGCGTCGGGGTCGGCGTCGCCGTCGTCACCGGCTGCGAGCGGATCGGTGCCCGAGGCGACCTCGGCCCCGTCGGGGACCCCGCCGTCGTCGGTGTCGGCGTCGAGGGGGTCCGTGCCGTGGGTGTTGACCTCCTCGCCATCGGTCAGGCCATCGCCGTCGGTGTCCGGGTTCGCCGGGTCGGTGCCCAGGTCGAGCTCGCGCTGGTCGGACAGGCCGTCGCCGTCGGCATCGGCCGCGGGGTCGGCGGTCGCGCCGGCGTCGTCGGCGGGGTCGAGCGGGTCGGTGCCGTCGGTGTTGACCTCCTGGCCGTCGGGCACCCCGCCGTCGTCGGTGTCGGGGTCGAGCGGGTCCGTGCCGATCGAGCCGACCTCGGCGCCGTCGGACAGGCCGTCGTCGTCGGTGTCCGGGTCGAGCGGGTCCGTGCCGGTGCGGGCGACCTCGTCGCCGTCGGTGATGCCGTCGCCGTCGGTGTCGGCCACCGTCGGGTCGGTGCCGAGGGCGACCTCCTCGCCGTCGGACAGGCCGTCGCCGTCGGTGTCGGCCACCGTGGGGTCGGTCCCGTGGGTGTTGACCTCCTCGCCGTCGGACAGGCCGTCGCCGTCGGTGTCGGGGTTCGCGGGGTCGGTGCCGGCGGTGACCTCGGAGGCGTCGTCGAGGCCGTCGCCGTCCCCGTCGGGCACGACGACGTCGACGAGCGACGCGTCCTCGTCGGCGGGATCGAGCGGGTCGGTCCCGGCGGCCACCTCGGCCCCGTCGGAGACCCCGCCGTCGTCGGTGTCGGCGTCGAGGGGATCGGTCCCGTGGGTGTTGACCTCCTCGCCGTCGGACAGGCCGTCGCCGTCGGTGTCGGCGACCGTCGGATCGGTGCCGAGGGCGACCTCCTCGCCGTCGGACAGGCCGTCGCCGTCGGTGTCGGCCACCGTCGGGTCGGTCCCGTAGGTGTTGACCTCGGCGTCGTCGGGGAGGCCGTCGCCGTCGCTGTCGGTCGGGGTGCCCGGGCCCCCGTCGGCGAGGTCGGAGGTGCAGGCGATCCCGCCCTCGGGGACCTGGGCCCCGGCGGTCAGGCGGAGGACGGCCACGTCGGCGACGACGAGCGGATCGCCGAGGAGCTGGGCCGCCTCGACCCGCAGCGAGATCGCGTCGACCGTCGCCGTGACGGCGGTGCCGTCGGCCGCGGCGTCGACGACCGGGGTCTCGAGGGCGAGGCGGACCGAGAGCAGCGGGTCGACCGGGATGTCCACCACCGCACCGGGCACGTCGAGGACGACGGTGCCCAGGAGCGGTGCGCTCACGGTGATGACGGGCGCCACGTAGGAGGCGCTGGCGCCACCGGGGGTCCCGTCGGCCGAGGCGACCAGGGCGGGCTGGGAATCCACGCGGACGGTGATGGCGTCCAGGATCGTGATCTCGGTGATCTCGCCGGTCGCCGTGGACCGCAGGGCGCGCAGCCCGTCGCCGACGGCGGGCAGGGCGACGGACGAGTCGCTGGAGACCGTCCCGTCGACGCCCCCGACGGTGAGGACGTCCACGCCGAGGAGCGGGTCGTCGCCCACGGTGGCGCCGGCCAGGGTGGTGAGACCCCGGCCGAGCAGGGCGGCGGGGTCGATGCAGACGGGCTCGACGGCGCGGGCGAGCGCGTCGCCGGTCCCGACGTCGGCCACGGGGGCGAGCGGCACGGCGAGCAGGTCGGTGGTCGCGGCGGCCTCCTCGGTGGGCGGGGCGGTCTGGGAGACCCGGAGGCCGAGGGGGTCGAGCAGGCTCAGCTCGGCGAGCGCCACCCCGACGCTCTCGGCCGTGGCCGTCGTCGAACCGTCGGCGACGACGACGTCGGTGGGCGCGATCTCGGCACCGACGATCTCGGCGCCGAGCACGCCCAGGGCGGACAGGTCGAGTGCGTCGACCGCGACGACCACGGCGTCGGCCGTGGCACCGGCGCCCGCGGGGAGCGGGCCCGCTGCCGTCTGGGCGGCGGCGGTCGGCAGGCCCACGACGGCCAGTGCCGCCACGGCCGGGATGATCAGGGAACCTCGACGCACGCGCTTCTCTCCTCGGATGGGGCAGGCCAGCGGGCGCCTCGCAGCAGGCGACGGATCACCTGCTCGGCCGCCTGCTCCGGTGCGTGCACCGGGTCGCCCGCTCGAACACTCACGGAGAAGTATTCAGCACTAAGAGCGAGATTCCTACTGCGCGTGATCGATTTCTGCGCGACGGACGCAGCTCGCAGCGGTCGGGCCGAGGCGACGCACGGGCGCGCCGCGCCCACCACCCGCTCCCCCGGTGGTCACGGCGAACAGCCCCGGCAGGCGGCCGGGACGTGTGGGCGCCGGGTCGGCGCCCCCGGTTCAGCGGACCGGATCGGGTGGCGCCGAGCGCTCCCGACGGAACCGGGAGAGGCCACCGGGGACCTCCGCCGACCCGGCGGCGGCGCCGCCGGCGACGGTGGTCCGGAAGCGCCCGAGGCCGATCGCGGTGCCGGTCGTGGCCGCGGCGCCCGGCAGGGTCCGGCGGAACCGGCCGAGACCGATCATGGCCGACTCCGGTGACGGCGCGGACAGCCAGCTCCAGGCCGCCGCACCGAGTGCGGCCAGGAGCAGGACGACCCCGACGAACCGGGACGGCCCCTCGACGTCGGCGGCGAGGGCGCCGGTGACCGCACGGGGCACGGTCGCGGCGAGGTCGGACGGCTCGAGCGCCGGCGCGGCCACGACGGGGACGTCGTCGGCTGCGTCGAAGGAGGTGGCGACGCTCGTCGACGGCGGCGGCCCCGCCACCGACGGCGCGGCCGTCGCGATCGGCGCCGGCGGCGCGCCGGCCGTCGTCGTGGCCGGGGGCACGGTGACCTCGACCGGGTCGGCGCCGAGGTCGAAGTCCCCGGGGACGACGGTGAGCGCGTCGGGCGCGGGCTCGTCGACCACGAGGCGGAACGCGGAGCCGTCGGCCTCGGGCGGCAGGTCCGCCACGGTGCCGGGGACCAGCACCACGTCGAGCGAGTCGCCGTTGACGAGGGGCTGGAGGCCGAAGGCGATCGTCGACAGGTCGTCGGCGACGATCCCGTTCACGCAGGCCCGGGGATCGGTGAGGGGCTTGGACTCCCACCGGCCCGGCGCCTCCTCGGGGGCCTGCCACGGCGCCGCAGCACGGCACGCCAGCACCACGGACTGCGGGTTGACCGACGAGCCGGGGGCGATGGGCATCGTGAGGGTCGGGCTCGACTCGCCGTCGGCCAGGGTCCAGTGGATGGCGGCCACGGCCACGGCGCCCTCGGGCGTGCCCTCGACCAGGAGCTGGCCGTCGCCGACGGAGGGGTTCGGGAGCGTGGCCGGGGTGGTGGGCGTCGGCACGGGCAGGGCCTGGGGGGACTCCGACAGAGGGTCGGTCGTGGCCAGGCGCGACCACCACGACGCCTCCTGCAGGTCGGCGGCCCGGGCCTCGGGTCCGGCGAGCAGCGCCACCGCGCCGGCCAGGGCGAGCACGCCGGCCAGGGCGCGCCCCCGCCGGCGGGGCGCGGGGCCCGCCCGCATCACGGGCGCTCCGCCACGAGCTGGCGGCGACGTCGGCGGGGCCGGTCCGCAGGCTCGACGAGGACCGGCGCCGCGTCGTCGACCTCGGCTCCGGACACGGCCCGGTCGTCGCCGGGCCCGGCGGCGGCCGACGTCGGGGCCGGCGCCTCCGCGCTCGTGGCACCCGAGCGGTTGATCGTGGCCATGTCGCCACCGAGGTAGGACGACACGACCCGCGGGTCGGTGGTCACCTGCTGGGGCGTGCCCTCCACGATCGGGGCACCCAGCTCGAGGGCGATCATCCGGTCGGAGATGCCGGTGATGAGGGGCATGTCGTGCTCGATGACGAGCAGGGCGCAGCCGGTCTCGGCCTGGATGCGGCGGAGCAGGGGCCCGAGGGCCTCGGTCTCGGCCTGGGCGATGCCCGACGAGGGCTCGTCGAGCAGCAGCACCGACGGGTCGTGGGCGATGCAGCAGGCCAGGTCGACGATGCGCCTCGTGCCCGTGGACAGCTCGCGGACGAACTTGTCCCGGTAGGCGCCGAGCTGCATGAGCTCGACCAGGTCGCCCACGGTCCAGGCCACGTCCTCCTCGGTGGCGACGACGCCGGGCAGGGCGAGGGCCGACGCCACGGCGCTGCGGACCTCGATGTGGCGCTCGAGGCCGATCGCCAGGTTCTCGGCCACCGTGAGGGAGCCGACGAGGCGGGCGTCCTGGAACGACCGACCGAGACCGAGCCAGGCCCGCTTGTCGGGGCTGAGCCGGGTCACGTCGTGGCCGTCGAAGGTGATGCTGCCGGTGTCGGGGGTGAGGAAGCCCGAGATCAGGTCGAAGATCGTCGTCTTGCCCGCGCCGTTGGGGCCGATGAGCCCGAGGATCTCGTTGCGGGCCAGGGTCAGCGACGCGCCGGTCACGGCCTGCACGCCACCGAAGGACTTCCGGACGTCGACCAGCTCGAGGATCGTGTCGCCGATGACCCGCTCGGGTCCGTGGTCGGCGGGCCGGGCGGGCACGGTGGCGGCGCCGCCGGAGGTGACGCCCTCGGTGGAGGCGGCGCCCTGGAGGAACACGCTGCGGACGATGTCGTCCCGCTCGAGCAGCTCGGCGGTCGGCCCGGAGAACCGGACCTCGCCCTTCTCCAGGAAGTAGGCCCGCTCGGCGACGGTGAGCGCCACGTTGATCGACTGCTCCACGAGCACGATGGCCGTCCCCGCGTCGCGGATGCGGCGGACGATGCCGAGCAGCTGCTCCACGATGCTCGGGGCGAGGCCGAGGGACAGCTCGTCGATCATCAGCAGCTTCGGCTTGGCGATGAAGGCCATGCCGAGGGCGAGCATCTGCTGCTCGCCGCCGGAGAGGTTCCCGGCCATCTGGTCCTTGCGCTCCTCGAGGCGCGGGAAGGTCCGGTACACCTCGGCCACGGCCTCGGCCAGGTACTCGGGGTCGTCCCGGTACAGCCAGCCGCCGGCCCGGAGGTGCTCGGCGACGGTGAGGGTCGGGAACACCGCCTTGCCGCCCGGCACCTGCACGATCCCGGCCTTGACGGTGGCGACGGCGTCGACGTGGGTGATGTCCTGGCCGTCGAGGAGGATGGCGCCGCCGATCGGGTCGACGGCGCCGGAGATGGCCTTTAGCAGCGTGGACTTGCCGGCGCCGTTGGTGCCGAGGAGGGCGACGATCTCGCCGGGCTCGACGTCCATGTCCACCCCGAAGAGGACCTGGACCTGGTCGTAGGCGACCTCGACGCCGCGGCAGGTGAGCAGCGACCCGCCGCCCGCGGCGCGGGCGTCGCGCAGCTCCTGGCTGGTCCGCATGGCCCGCTCGGCCTGCTCGCGGTCTCGGTCCACGAAGCGGGCCGACGACGTCGCGATCAGCCCGGAGGCCGAGATGATCGAGGCGGTGACGCCGATGCCGATCCGGTAGCCGGAGGACTCGCCGAGCCCGCCCATCAGCACGGCGCCGGCGACGCCGCCCACGCCGATGATGATGAGCGACCAGCCGTAGACCTGGGTCCGGATGCGGGGCGGGACGATGACCGAGATGAGCGGGAAGTAGGCCGGGATGTAGGCGCCGAACCCGATGCCGGAGACGAAGAGCAGGGCGACCGACAGCGGGGCCCACGGGGCCAGGGCCATGGCGAGCAGGCCGAGGCCGCCGGTCGTGAACGACCCGCCCGTGATCCGGGCCAGGGTCGGCGAGCCGGGCTCGACCTTGGAGGCGAGGCGCTGCCCGACGACGAGCCCGACCGTGGAGCCGGCCCCGTAGACGAAGGTCGTGATGCCGCGCTGGAAGGTCGAGAAGGCGTAGACGTCCTCGAAGAAGAAGGCGATGAAGCCGCCCAGGGGCAGCAGGCCGAAGCCGAGCAGGCACAGGCCGATGTAGAGCCGGCGCAGCGACTGGATGCCGAACAGCTGGCGGCGGGCCTCGCCGAAGCCGACCGACGCCTCGCCCGCCTGCTCGGCGGCGAGCTCGGCGTCGACGCTCTCGCCCCGCAGCGGCTCCCGGAGCCGGGCCATCGACAGGATGAACGCCGCGGTCGGGATGGCGAGGACGATGAACAGCGCCTGCCAGGAGATGTAGAGGGCGACGAAGCCGATGGCGACGGCCGTGACCCGGGACAGCGGGTTGGCGAAGCGGTGGACGGCGAAGATGCGGGGGAGCACCTTCGGCTCGTAGTAGTCGGCGAGCAGGCTGGAGTGGACGGGCTCGTTGACCACGCGCCCGATGCCGGCGAAGAACCGGGCGATCACCAGCACGGCGAGCAGGCCGGCCATGCCGGCGAGGCCGGTGAGGACGCTCATCGTGGCCCAGGCGGTGGCCGCGAAGGTCACGAGCCGGACGCGGTTGAAGCGGTCGCCGGCCACCGACGCGGGCAGGGCCGCGACCAGCACGAAGACGGCCACCAGCGTCGACAGCAGGATCACCGTGGAGTCGGCGATCTCGAACGTCTCGCCGATCTCGGGGGCGAGGATGCCGAAGGCGATCTGGTCGAGCTCGTCGACCAGGTTCAGGGCGAAGAGGACGATCAGGGGCCAGGCCGGCGCGCCGCCGGTCAGCTCGTCCAGTCGCTCGCGGATGCGGATCACCGGGAGACCTCCTCCGACGTCGGCGCCCAGGCCCCGTCGGGGACCGTGCCGTTCGTGCCGTGGCCGTTCGTGCCGTGGCCGTTCGTGACGTGCCCGTTCGTG
>CAZCEZ010000030.1:30920-36828 GCA_964497795.1 uncultured Acidimicrobiaceae bacterium
GCCGTTCGTGCCGTGGCCGTTCGTGCCGTGGCCGTTCGTGACGTGCCCGTTCGTGTGCCCGGTCGTGGGCTGGCCGTTCGTGTGCCCGTTCGTGGGCTGGCCGTCGAGGCGGAAGTGGGCGTGGTGGACGACCTCGTCGACGGGGATGCGGGCCCCGCACGCAGGGCAGCCGATCAGCTCGACGGCCGGCTCGGCGGTGGGATCGAGGACGATCGGGGTGTCGACCACGCCGGGCAGGTCGTCGGCGTCCCCGCCGGCCTCGACCCTCGAGTCGGCGACGAGGCTCGGGACGTGGATGCCGTTGCGGTCGGCGACCCAGCGCAGGAACGAGTCCCGGGCGCCGTAGGCGAGCTGGCTCAGACCGCCGGGCACGAACATCAGCAGCAGGAGCAGGCCGACCGACGAGGTCAGCAGGCGCAGGTTCTGGCTGCCGTCGAACAGGAAGGGGATGCCCTCCACGTAGACGGCACCCAGGATGGCGCCGGGCAGCGACGTCATCCCGCCGATGGCCGCGATGGTGAACATGGCCACCGACCGGTCCGGGGAGAACGTCGAGGCGTCGACGCTCTTGAGCTGGAAGGCGAGCAGCGCCCCGGCCACGGCGGCGATGAACCCGGAGATGGCGAAGGCGGTCAGCCGGGTGCGGGCCAGGTTCACGCCGTAGGCCTGGACGGCCCGCCCGTTGTCCCGGGTGCCGATGAGGATCCGCCCGAACCGGTAGGTGCGCAGCGAGCGGGCCACGACCAGGGCGAGCGCGAGGAACGCCAGGCACACGAAGTAGAAGCGCGTGTCGGACAGCGTCGAGAACTGCCCGTACAGCTTGGGACGGTCGACGGGCTGGCCGATCGTGGGCAGCCAGTCGCCGAAGTAGGTGGGGTTGAGGAGGAACTTCTCCACGGTGAACGCGAAGGCCAGCGTGGTGACGGCGAGGAAGAGCCCCTGGATCCGCAGGGCGGGCAGGCCCACGAGGACGGCGACGAAGGCGCCGGCCAGGCCGGCCACGAGGAGGCAGGCGAAGAAGTCCCAGCCCCGGATCGCCATGCCCCCGGCCACCATCGAGCCGACGCCGGCGAAGGCGAACTGGCCGAGCGAGATCTGACCGGCCCAGCCGGTGAGGATCACGAGCGAGACGCCGACGATGGCGAAGATCACGACCTGGGCGAAGCGCCCGGCGAAGCGCTCCGGGAGCAGGATCGGGGCGATCACGGTGACGCCGAGGACGAGGTTGATCAGGGCGCCCCGGGCCCACACCACCTCGCGGCAGTCGCGCAGCTCGGCCGGGATCGGGCGGTACTCCCGGGCCGCCTGCCAGGTGGCGACGCCGGCGTCCATGGCCCGGCTGATGGCGCCGCGCTGGGCGAGCAGTGCCACGAGGATGACCCCGAGCATCATCGCCTGGGACAGGGAGCCCTTGGAGGTGGCCCACACCGCACCCTGGTCGAGCATGCCGATGCCCATGCCGGCCACCACGCACATGGGGAGGCTGTCCATGCGGGCGATGACGGCGGCGGCCAGCCCGTAGAGCAGGACCGACGGTCCGATGGAGGAGCCGACCGTGAGGCCGACCATGGGGGCCCGCAGGAAGATGGCCACGGCCGACAGCACGGCGGCCAGCACCCACACGAGCGTGGAGACCCGGGCGACGGGGATGCCGAGCAGCGAGGCGCGCTCGCCGTTCTCGGCCGCGGCCCGCACCGCGATGCCCATGTCGGTGAAGCGGAAGAAGGCGCCGAGGCCGGCGCAGATGAGGACCGTCGCGACGATCGCCACGACGAAGTTCCCGTCGTAGGTCAGGGCGCCGACGGTGAAGGTGAAGCCCGAGAACGGCGTCCGGAACGTCGAGGAGTTGATCAGCTCGCCGGTGACGACCTGCTGGACGACGACCTCGCCGAGGGTCAGCAGGAGGGAGATGCCGATCGTGGCCACCGTGGCGATGAGCCGGGGTGCCTGGCGGAACCGGCGCATCAGCGCCGTGTCGACGAAGGCCCCCAGGCCGATCGCCACGCCGAACAGCAGCGGGAGGGTCAGCCAGTAGTTCACGCCCCGAGCCGCGATGAGCTGCAGGCACAGCACGGCCGGGACGGCACCGAGGGCGGCCTGGGCGAAGTTGATGATCCGGTTGGCGCGGTACACCAGGATCAGGCCCATGCCGAGCAGGCCGTAGAGCAGGCCGATGGCGGCGCCGTTGAGCCAGATGGTGCGGGGGACGATGCCGTCCTGGAGCCCGACGTCGAGGGGGCCGAGCGTGATGCGCCCGAGGAGCCCCTGGGCGACGACCTCGATGAGCAGGACGTAGGCGAGGACGATCCGCAGGATCCCCCCGCCGACGGGGTTGTCCCAGGCGTCGCGGACGGGCCGGGGCACGGGGACCCGGCGTCGCAGGTCGGCGAGCGCCCCGAGCCCGCTGCGCAGGGCGTCGCTCGTGGTCGCGGTCACTGGGGCGGCACCGGGATCTCGAAGGACCCGTCCAGCTCGCCGCCGACGTAGCGGCGCCCGCCGTTGAGCGACACGTACCGGCCGTTCTTGCCGTCGATGTCGGAGCGCTGCGACGGGCTCCAGAACACCTCCCGGAAGTCCGAGATGGCGTTGTAGTCGTTGGGCCCGAACTTGATGTAGTAGTCGAACGGGTTGCCCCCGCTCGCCGCCCAGCCGCCGCCCTCGACCTGGGCGCCGACCATGTTCTGCTCGATGGTCAGCGGGTTCAGGTTCGGCCCGGCGTAGTGGACCATCGAGCCGATCAGCGTCATGTACCCGGTGATCAGGTTGCAGGCCGCGCACGGCTCGCCGTCCCGACCCGACGCCCGCCAGATCCGGGTGGCGTTCGAGTTCGAGAAGTCGCCGGGCTCGGCCAGCTGGCTCGGCCCGAAGGCGTGCACCCACTGGGCCTGGTCGTAGAGGCGGCCGAGCACGTCGTAGTCCGTCAGGTACATGCCCGACAGCAGGTGCTCGGGGAAGTAGTTGTTCTGCGTCATGCCCTGGGTCGAGAACACCGGGGCGATCGGGTCGCACAGGCAGATGACCGTGGTGACCTTCTCGTCGATCAGCTTGGCCACCGTGGCCCGGGTCTGCTCCTGGGCCCGGTTGATGTCCGAGGCGTAGAAGGAGACCGCCGGCTTCTGCCCGGTGCAGCCCTCGAGGATCGACACCAGCTCGTCGGTGTAGGGGATCGTCGTCCCGTCGCCGTTGTCGTAGGAGATGACGCCGACCCTGCGGGGCGTGTCCCGACCGCCGATGGTCGGGTGGATCAGCCGACCGGCGTGGGTGGCCGTCCCCTTGGCCAGCTTCTTGCAGTAGTACTCGCCGAGCCACTGCACCGACTCGTTGCCGTCGGGGAAGATGTCCCAGCGGAACGGACGGCGACCGGAGAAGAAGGCGTCGGAGTTCCACGGCCCGCCGATGGCGATGATCCCGGCCTGGGCGAAGGTGTCCAGCGCTGCGGGGTCGGACGTGCAGCACACGATGAAGGGCTGCTTCTTGGCTGCCTCCGCCGCGGCCTGTCGGGAGCGGGCCGGGTCCGAGGGCGCCGAGGGGCAGTCGCCCACGACGTGCTCGTAGCGGATGGAGCGGCCGTAGGTCTCGTAGGTCGCCTCGATCCAGTCGATGGCGGCCTCGACCATGGCGTCGGTCTCGGCCTTGGTCGCGGCCAGGCCCTGCGTCTGGAGGATGGCGTCGACCTGCTCGTTGCTCTGGCACTGCCAGCGCATGAAGAAGACCTCGTCGCCGGAGACGCCCGGGTAGGTCGCACCGCCGTTGTCGCCGCTGAAGCGGGGACGGCACTCGGGGCCGGTGGTGATGAGGTCGGTCTGGCGGCCCTCCGCGGTGCAGTGGCTCGTGTCCCCGACCGCGCCGCCCTGGTTCGGGGCGGGTGCGCCCGGTGCACCCGGTGCACCCTGCGTGGCCTCGTTCCCGGAGGTCGGCGCACCCGGCGCGGAGGACGGCTGCCCCGACGACGTGGGTCCGCCGGTCGGGATCGGCGTCCCGTCGGCAGCGATCGCCGTGGTGGGCGCACCGGGGTCGAAGCCGGGCGAGCCGGGTGCAAGCCCGGCCTGCTGGGTCGGGTCGAGCGTGGCGACCTGCAGGTCGGCCAACGGGTCGTTGGCCTCGCCCTGCGACGGCGCCCACACCACGAACGCCGCCTGTGCCAGCGCCAGGGCGATGAACGGCGCATAGAGCTGCAGCTTCGACTTCCGCACCACGGACGGACCCCCAGTTCCCACGGGACCCCTACCCCCGGGATCCCTCGTACCTGAGACGTTCGTCACGTCGTGCGACGATTCCTCCCGGAGGCGGAGAATTTCTTGACCGACGGGTCAGGCGGTCGTGCCGGCCCGGGGACGCCCGGCCCGGACGCGACGAGGGCGGCACCCGTGGGGGTGCCGCCCTGTCGGCGGTCGGGGGACCAGGCCCGACCACGTGGTGGGGGGTGGGGGCGTGGCGCCGGATGGCGCCACGAGGGTCAGCTGATCCGCTCGCGCTCGATCACGGTGGTCCGGCCGTGGTCGCCTCGGACGTGGCGGTCCTCGACGACGTGGCGGGGGCCGGTGAGCCGGTCCATCCACAGGAGGCTCACGACGACCCCGATGGCGCCGGCGATCATCAGGATGATGCCCACGGCGGCGAGGTCCAGGCCGCTGACGGTGACGTCGACGGCGAAGGTGAGGATGGCGCCGAGTGCGATGAGGAAGATGGACGAGCCGGTGGCCATGGGGTGCTCCTGTTCCGGCGCCGCAGCGCCTTCATTGCGATCAGATGACGAATCGATACCCCGTCACCCTCTCGCCAGAACCCGGCCCCGGCCGGCGGGGCCTCAGGCGGTCCGGGCCACCATCGACGCGATCCGCTCGGCCACGACGTCGGCGTGGGTGTCCTCGTGCATGGCGTGGCCGCCGCCCTCGAGCACCTCGGTGGTGCAGTCCGGCATCTTGCGGGCCAGGTACTCGCCGGCACCGGCGTACTCGGGCCGGTCGTCGCCGCCGGCGAGCACCAGCGTGGGGACGGCGATGTCGGCCAGGCGCTCCATGACCACCGAGTCCTCCTGGAGGTTGAGCGTGGCCACGTGCTCGGGCACGCCGAAGCGGTGCCAGTTGCGTCGCGACCGGGCGTTCCAGGCCTCGCGCTTCTCGGGGTCCCGGAAGCCCGGCCCGGTGTTGAGCACGACGATCCCCCGCGCCACGCCGGGGCGGGTCGCGGCGTGGGCGAGGGCCAGGTAGCCGCCGAGGGAGTGGCCGACGAGCACGGCGCGTCCGCCCGTGGACGCCTCGGCCTCGGCGAGCACGTCGTCGACGTCGTCGAGGGCCCGGTCCCGGGTGTACTCGGCCTCGCCGTCGGGGCGGGGCGAGCCGCCGTGGCCGAGCAGGTCGACGGCGATCGTGGTGTGGGGGCCGTGGGCGCCGTCGGGGTCGGCGAGGCGCTCGGCCACGGCCTGCCAGGTGTCCGAGGACGACCCGATCCCGTGGAGGAGGACGACGGCGGGGCCGCTGCCGCGGCGGACGGTGTGCAGTCGCATCGGCGGGACCGTAGCCAGGGGGCGGCGGCGCGGCCACCGGCGCCCGGCCGCGCCCCCCGCCCGGCCCCCGGCCCAGCCCCCGGCGGTGACCGATCCCACACCGGGATCGACGACGGATCCGGACCCATCCCTAGGAGATCGCACCGGTGGCGTCGTAGGTTCCCCCGACACGGCGCGTCCTCCCGTTGGCGTTGTCACCCCCCTCACGCCAGCGAGCGAAGGATCCCATGCTCCCCCGAACCTCTTCGACGCGCGCCGAGCGCGCCGACGCCCCCGAGCGCCGCGAGCGACTCCGTCGCGAGTGGCTGACCGATCCCCGGACCAACCTCGTCTCGGGCCTGGTCGTGGCCCTCGCCCTGATCCCCGAGGCGATCTCGTTCTCGATCATCGCCGGCGTCGACC
>CAZCEZ010000031.1:0-35047 GCA_964497795.1 uncultured Acidimicrobiaceae bacterium
CTCGCGGACGTCACGCCGGCCCTCGTCCGCGAGCGTGGGGCGGCCCTCCTCGCGGACGTCACGCCGGCCCTCGTCCGCGAGCGTGGGGCGGCCCTCCTCGCGGTCCTCGCGCTCGGCGGCCTTGACGGCGTAGCCGAACACGATGGCGGGGGCGAGGACGATCGAGCCGACGACGAGGCTGGCCACGATGCCGGACCGCACCACGCCGTCGAAGCCGGTCACGAGCCCGACCACGAACAGCGCCGACGCCAGCCCGAAGAGCCCGTAGCCGGCGCGCTGGCCGAGCTGGACGAGGGCGGCGATGCGACGACGGCGCTCGAGCACGGGGTCGACGGTCATCCCGGCATCGTCGCACACACCGGGAGCGGCACCCGGTCGTGGAGCACCCGATCGCGCCCGCACGACGGGTGACCGCACCCGAGGTCTCGCATCGTGGGATGAGAATTCCGTCCGCTGGGCAGGAATCCGTGACGCCGGTCACGAACAACGGGACACAGAGCAACGTACGCCGAGACGTGGGGAGCACCGAGGGGTCGGTCCTCCGAGCTCGAACTCAATCGATTCCAGGGGTGGAGATCGTGCAGACCGTTCTTCCCGACTTCCGTCGGACGATGGGCGCCGCCGCGCTGTGGCTCGTCGCCATGGCGGCGGTGGTCGTGTGGGCGCCGGAGGCCTCCGGCCAGGAGGCCGGGCCCAGCGCCGGGCGCGGCGTGGCCGTCGCCCAGGGCTACAAGATCGATCCGCGCAGCGGTCGCCTGAGCCTGGGCATCACCTACGGCCTGTCCCTGGCCGGGCACCAGAACACCGTCGCATCGGGCGAGTCCCGGTCGGTCGACCTCGGCATCATCGGGACGACGCTGGCCGGCGAGGGCTGCGACGGCGGCGACCCGACCCTGCCCAAGGAGGACCAGCCCCAGCCGCTGGTCGCCCGGTCGACCGACGAGGACGCCGGCACCGCCAAGTCCGAGACCGAGAACGGGGTGGACAAGCGGGCCTACGCCGACGACACGCCCCTGGCCCGAGCGGTGGCCACCACCGCCGCGGCCGGCGACCCCGCCGCGATCCTGGTCGGGTCGACCCGCAGCGAGACCGAGTCCGGCATCGTCGACGGCGTCCGCGTCGCCCGCGCCGTCACCGACGTCGCCTCGCTGTCGCTCGGCGGCGGTGCCGTCGTGCTCCGCGGCCTGCGCTGGGAGGCGACCTACCAGACGGCCCCGGTCGAGCTGACCGAGGCGTCCTTCACCATCGAGGGCGTCGAGGTCGGCGGCCAGGAGCTCACGTTCCCCGAGGACGACCCGCTCGCGGCCCTCGCCGAGGCGAACGCCGCGCTGAACCCGCTCGGCTTCAGCCTCGAGCCCCCGAAGGCCCGGGTCGAGTCCGGCATCGCCTTCGTCGACCCGCTCCGCGTCGCCGTGGTCCCGAGCGACGTCCGCGAGGGGATCCTCGGCCCGGTGCTCGGCGCGATCCAGCCGATCCGCGAGAGCCTGTTCGACGCCATCATCGAGGCCGACTGCGGCAACGCGACGTACATCCTCGTGGCCGACATCGTCCTCGGCTCGGTGACCGGTGCCGGGTCCTTCGGCCTCGAGCTCGGCGGCGTCAGCGCCACCACCGCCGACATCAACCGGACCTCCTTCCTCGGCGACCTGCCCGTCGCCTCGCCCGCCCTCCCCACGTCGCCGGGCCAGCCGTCCTCGCCGCTGCCGTCGTCCTCGGGAGGCGGCGCCCTCCCGTCGGCCTCGCCCGCCCCGTCCGCCGCCGGCGGCCCCTCCGCCGCCCCGACGGCGGGCGCGCCCGACGCCGCCCCGATCGCCACCTCCGACGAGGTCGCCCTCGACGACGTGGAGGAGGCCGCCGGCACCCGCGGCGGCGCCCTCGCCGGCGTCGGCGTCGCCGGCCTCGCCCTCCTCTCCGCACTCGCTGCTGCCGACGCCCGCAAGATGCGCCGGGCCCAGCGCTCCGTCCCCATGGAGGTCCTGGCCTGATGGCTGCCCCCACCCCCACCTCCGCCCCTCAGGGCTCCTTCCCCGTCAGCTCCCGCCTGCTGCGGGGCTACGGCCCGCTCGCCGTCCTCGCCGTGCTGCTGGTGCTGATGGCGGCCTTCGTGCCGACCCGGGCACCGCAGACGACCTCGGTCGGGACCTCGGGCGGGGCCAGCGACTTCGCCGGCTCCGGCTTCGGGGCCGGCGGCACCCCCTCGGCCCCCACGGGCCAGGGCTCGGTCCCGACCGCGCCCTCCACCGGCGGCACCGCCGACCCGACCACGGGCCAGGCCCCGACCGGCTCCGACGGCGGCACCGGCGGCCAGGCACCCGGCGGCGACGGGGGCCAGGTCGGCTCGGGCGGCCAGGGCAACGGCGTCGCTCCCGTGGCCGGGGTCCAGCCCTGCACCGACCGCCAGCTCCAGATCCCCGGCGACCCCTACAGCCCGCCCTGCGTGGCCTGGGGCGGCGGGGACAACGGCGGTGCCACCCACACCGGCGTCACCGCCGACTCGGTCAAGGTGACGTTCCGCCAGATCCCGGGCGAGAAGGGCTTCCAGCAGACCCTGGCCGACCTGGCCGGCGCGAGCCTGTCCGACACGCCCGAGACCGTCCGCAACACCGTGACGGCCTTCGCCGAGTACTTCAGCCAGCGCTTCGAGCTGTACGGCCGCTCGATCCAGGTGGAGTTCTACGAGGGCACCGGCTCGAACACGAACGAGCTGCTCGGCAAGGGCCGGGACAAGGCCGAGGCCGATGCCGAGACGGTGCGGGAGAAGCAGCCCTTCGCCGACCTGTCGGCCACGTCCGAGCCCTACGCCGACGCCCTCGCCCGCCGCGGCGTCATCGGCTTCGGCACCCCCTACCTGTCCCGTCCGTGGCACGAGGAGCGGGCGCCCTTCGCCTGGTCGCTGGCCACCGACGGCACGACCGTCTCGGAGCTGGCCACCGAGTACGCCATCAAGCGGCTCTACGACAAGCCCGCCGTCTACGCGGCCGGCGAGCTCGAAGGCCGGCCCCGGAGGTTCGCCACGCTCGCCCCGGAGAACTCCTGGTACCAGGAGTCGGTCGAGAACTCCCGGCGCATCGCGAACGAGGCCGGCAAGGACCCGGGCCTCAACGTGAAGTACCAGCTCGACCTGTCGACCATGTCGAACCAGGCCAACAACATCATCCCCAAGCTCAAGGCCGAGGGCATCACGACCGTGGTGTGCGGCTGCGACCCGGTGCTCCCCGTGTTCCTGTCCGGCGAGGCCAACCGCCAGCAGTACTACCCCGAGTTCATCATCGCCGGCACCGCCCTCACCGACGCCGACATCGTCGGCCAGCTGTGGGACCAGAGCTTCGCCGCCCAGGCCTTCGGCATCTCGTCCCTCGAGCCGTTCGTGCCGCCGACCGAGACCATCGCCTACGAGGCGTTCAAGTCGGTCCGGCCGGACGAGGAGCCGGCGTTCTCGGTCGACCTGATCTACTACCAGATGTACATGCTGGCCATCGGGCTCCAGGGCGCCGGGCCGGATCTCAACCCCGGGACCTTCGAGGCCGGCATGTTCAACTACCCGGCCCGCTCCGGCCCGGTCGGGCTGTGGAAGTTCGGGCCCGGCGACCGCACGGCGGCCAACGACGCCCGCGAGATCTTCTGGGACCCCGACGCCATCTCGCCCTACAACGGCAAGCAGGGCACCTACAAGGGCACCAGCGACCAGCGCTGGGAGTTCGGGCAGATCCCCGCCGGCGACCCCGGGGTGCCGGTCCGATGACCGCCGTCCTCGACCGCATCCCCGGCGCCGCCACGCTCGGCGGGTGGAGCCGCCGCCAGCAGGCCGTCGTCGTGGCCCTCGGCGTCGTCGCCGCCTACGTCGGGCTCTACAACCTGCCGCTGACCGCCGGCGTGGTCCAGGGCGACGCGCCCTACGGGATCCTCTTCGTCGGCACCGTGCAGGGCACGACCACGGCGCTGCTGGCCATGGGCCTGATCCTGATCTACCGGACCAACCGGTTCGTCAACTTCTCGTACGCGGCGATGGGCGCCCTGCCCGGGGCCTTCGCCATCGGCCTCCACCTCGAGCAGGGCCTGAACTTCTTCGCCGCCCTGGTCCTGGCCGTCGTGCTCGGCGTCGCCGTCGGTGCTGCCACCGAGCTGGTCATCCGCCGCTTCTCCGGCTCGAGCCGCCTGATCGTGACCGTGGCCTCGATCGGCCTGGCCCAGATCTTCGGCGTGCTCAGCCTCCTGGCCAACCGGGCCATCGGCTTCCTGTCGCTCGCCGGCGGGTTCACCATCCCCTACGACGTCAGCATCCAGCTCGACGTCACCTCGATGAAGAGCGACGGCGTGCTGATCATCGCCGTCGTGCCCGCCGTCATCGCCGGCCTGGCCTGGTTCCTGCTGCGCACCGACGCCGGTGTGGCCATCCGGGCCGCCGCCGAGAACGAGGACCGGGCCCTGCTCCTCGGCATCCCCGTCTACAAGCTCGGCCGCATCGTGTGGATGATCGCCGGCGGCCTCGCCGCCCTCACCTTCGTGCTCCAGGCGCCGTCGTCGGGCGTGGCCCCCTCGGTCGTCTCCTCCGGACCGGCCGTCCTGCTGCCCGCCCTCGCCGCGGCCGTGGTGGCCCGCCTCGAGTCGCTGCCCACGGCCTTCGTGGCCGGCATCGGGCTCGGCATGCTCGACCAGCTCGTGCGCTGGAACTCGACGGGGAGCCCGTCGATCACGTCGATGTTCTTCCTCGCCGTGATCCTGGTCGCCCTGCTCCTGCAGCGGGGGAGCATCTCGCGGGCCATGAACTCCGAGAGCGCGTCGTTCGACCTGCAGGGCATCGTCAAGCCGATCCCCCGGGTGCTGCGGGACCTGCCCGAGGTCCGCTACCCGCGGGCGGCGCTCCTCGTCGCCCTGGCCGTGGCCGCCGTGCTCGTCCCGGCCGGGTGGAGCTCGTCGAGCCAGCTGCTGGCCGGCATCGCCATGGTCTGGGCCATGGTCGGCGTGTCCCTCGTGCTGCTGACCGGCTGGGGCGGGCACATCAGCCTGGGCCAGTTCGCCATCGCCGGGATGGGCGGCCTCGTCGCCGGCAACCTGGTGAAGTCCACGGGCCTCGACCTCTTCCTGGTGCTGCTGGCCGCCGGCGCGGCCGGCGCCCTGACCGCCCTGGTCGTGGGCCTGCCTGCCCTGCGCATCCGGGGCCTGTTCCTGGCCGTCACGACCCTGGCCTTCGCCGTCGCCCTCAACAGCTACGTGCTGAACCGCGACAACTTCGACTCCATCATCCCGTCGAACATCACCCGTCCGATCCTGTGGGAGCGCTGGGACCTCGAGTCCGGGTACCCGATGTACCTGCTGTGCCTGGCGTTCCTCGGGCTGTCCGTGGCCGTGGCCCGCAGCATCCGGGGCACCCGGGCGGGACGGGTGATCATCGCCACCCGGGACAACGAGCGGGCCGCCGACTCGGCCTCGGTGCCGACCACGCGGATCAAGCTGTCGGCCTTCCTCGTGGCGGGCACGATCGCCGGTGTCGCCGGCGGCCTGCACGTCACCATCCTCCACGCCATCGGCCAGGGCACCTACAGCCCCGAGATGAGCCTCGAGGTGTTCGCCACCGCCGTGATCGGCGGGCTCGGCTCCCTCGGGGGCGCCATCGCCGGCGTGCTCCTGTTCCAGTACCTGTCCTCGGTGTCGTTCCTGGGCGAGATCCGTCCGCTCATCTCCGGCGCCGGGCTGCTGTTCGTGCTGCTCGCCTTCCCCGGCGGGCTCGCCCAGCTCGCCGGATCGGTCCGGGACCGCTACCTGCGGGCCGTGGCCGAGCGCCGCGGGATCCTCGTGCCGAGCCTCGTGGCCGACAAGCGGGTCGACGAGGACGGCGACGCCGCCTCGGCGGACCGGGACCTGCTCCAGGGTGCGCTCGCCGCATCGGTGGACGAGGCGCACGCAGACGGACGTGACGACGAGCTCGTGGGGGCCGACCGATGACCGACACCGCGCACCACGCCGCCACGGACGGCCACGCCCCCGGCGCCCGGCGCCGCCGCGGCCAGCCGCTGCGCCCGGGCGACGCGCCCGCCGGGCCTGCGCCCGCCGGGCCTGCGCCCGCCGGCGCCCAGGCCTCCCCGGGCGTCACCGACGAGGTCGTGCTGTCCTGCCGGGACATCGACGTCAGCTACGGCCCGGTGCAGATCCTGTTCGGCGTCGACCTCGAGGTGAGGCGGGGCGAGATCGTCGCCCTCCTGGGCACCAACGGTGCGGGCAAGTCGACGCTGCTCAAGGCCATCTGCGGCCTGAAGGCCCCCAGCGGCGGCACCGTCGAGCTGCTCGGCGAGGACATCACCGGCATGACCGCCGACCGGGTCACCCACAAGGGCGCGTCGCTCATGCCGGGCGGCAAGGGCGTCTTCCCGACCCTGACCGTGGCCGAGAACCTGCGCCTGGCCACCTGGCTCATCAGGGACGACCAGGAGCGCGTCGAGGCCGCCCGGGCCGAGGTGCTCGACCTGTTCCCCATCCTCCGGGAGCGCTCCGGCCAGCTCGCCGGCGACCTCTCCGGTGGCGAGCAGCAGATGCTCGCCCTCGGCAGCGCGCTCATGACGCGGCCCGAGCTCCTCATGATCGACGAGCTGTCCCTCGGCCTGGCCCCGACCATCGTCGGCCAGCTGCTCGAGGTCGTCGACGAGATCCACCGCCGGGGCACGACGCTCGTCATCGTCGAGCAGTCCGTCAACGTGGCGCTGAACCTGGCCGAGCGGGCCGTGTTCATGGAGAAGGGCGAGTTCCGCTTCACCGGCCCGACCCGCGATCTGCTCGACCGGCCCGACATCCTCCGCTCGGTGTTCATCGCCGGTGCCGAGGCGGCCGGCGGCGACGGCGGGTCGACCACGTCGACGGCCGCGCCGGCCCGGGCCCGCCGGGAGATCCCCGACGACGCCGCGCCCGTGCTGCAGTGCCGGGGCGTCACCAAGCGCTTCGGCGGCATCGTGGCCGTCGACGACGTCGACCTCGACCTGCGCGACGGCGAGATCGTCGGCCTCATCGGCCACAACGGCGCCGGCAAGACCACGCTGATGGACTGCATCTCGGGCTTCCTGCCCATCGAGGGCGGCCGGATCGGCGTGCTCGGCATGGAGGTCACCGACTGGCAGCCCCACGAGCGGGCCGTCGGCGGCCTCGGCCGCTCCTTCCAGGACGCCCGGCTCTACCCGTCGCTCACCGTCGAGGAGACCATCGCCGTGGCCCGGGAGCGGCACCTGGCCAACCGGGACGTGGTCGCCTCGGCGCTCGGCCTGCCCGCCTCCTACGAGGTCGAGCTGGAGATCGGCCGCAGCGTCGACGAGCTCGTCGGCCTCATGGGCCTGGAGGCGTTCCGGGAGAAGCTGACCGGCGAGCTGTCCACCGGCTCCCGGCGGATCGTCGACCTGGCCTGCATCCTGGCCCAGGACCCGACGGTGCTCATGCTCGACGAGCCCTCCGGCGGCGTGGCCCAGAAGGAGACCGAGGCCCTCGGCCCCCTCCTGCTCCGGGTCCGGGAGCGCACGGGCTGCTCGATCCTGGTGATCGAGCACGACATGCCGCTGCTGTCCAGCATCTGCGACCGCCTGATCGCGCTGGAGACGGGCCGGGTCATCGCCCAGGGCACCCCCGACGAGGTCCTGTCCCACCCGCTCGTGATCGAGTCGTACCTCGGCACCGAGGAGGCGGCCATCAACCGCTCGGGCTGAGCGTCGGCCGGGTCGGGGTCAGGGACGCCAACCCCGGGACGCCAGCAGGGCGTCGAGGTCGGCCCGGAGCCGGTCGAGGGAGAAGTGGCGGCGGGCCACGGCGCGGTTCGCGTCGAGCAGCCCCTGGTCCGGGTCGGCCAGGAACGAGGCGATCCCGGCGACGTCGTCGGGGTCGAACCAGGAGAAGCCGAAGGCCCGCACCTCCGCGGCCACCGGGTACGGGGCGACGGCGGCCGGCCGGCGGTGGACGGCCGCCTCGACCGGTGGGTTGCCGAAGCCCTCCCACGTGGAGGTGAACGCCACGAGGTCGGCGGCCGCGTAGGCGTCGGGCAGCGACCCGGGGGATGGCCGGTGCAGCACCCGGCACGACGCCTCGGCCAGCACCTCGGCGAGGGTGTCGGCGTAGTCCTCCTCGGCCGGGCCCAGGAGCCAGTAGGTGGCGCCGAGCGCCTCGCACATGCGGATGGCCGCGGGCACGTCCTTGCGGGCGATGGCCCGGACCGGGTGGGCGACGAGCACCTCGTCGTCGGACACGCCGAGCGCGGCGCGGGTCGCGGCGCGGTCGCCGGGTGCCTCGTCCACGTCGAACGCGTTCCACACCACGGTGGAGGCGATGCCGCGGGCGGCGAGCTCGTCACGGGTGCGGCCGTTGATGGCCACGTGCAGCCAGGCGGGGTCGTCCGGCGGCAGCTCGGTGACGTGGGCGAAGCGCTCCCGCTGCCACGGTGGATCGTGGTGGTGGAGGATCGCCGGCCGTCCGGCGAGCACCCGGGCCAGCACCCGGGACGCCGGTAGGTTCATCGGGATCGTGGCCAGGTTCTCGACCAGCACGACGTCGGCGTCGGCCAGGGCGTCGACCAGCTCGGCCTCGGTCGGCGCTGCCGTGGCCCCGATGGCGAGGCCGGGTACGACCCGGTCGACGGCGCCCTCGCCGGCGACCGTGACGACGTCCCAGCCGAGCTCGCCGAGCGCACGGGCCCAGTGGGCGGCCACCACCGACACGCCGTCGACGGCGCCGAGGCGGAACGAGCAGATGGCCACCGTGCCCATGGGTCGCCGATCCTGGCACCGGGCCGGCACCGGCCCGGCATCGATCGGCCCGGCATCGATCGACTCGGTCCGCCCGTGCGCGTGACGGCGCGGCCGCCCGGGGCCGACGAGGTGCGCGCCAGGGCGCGGGCGGTCCTGGAGGCCCACTGGCGCCGAGCCGGCGACGGCGGGCCCGGCTGGTGCGTGCCGAACCCCACGACCTACCCGCACCTGTGGCTGTGGGACTCGTGCTTCCACGCGGTCACGTGGGCCGCGCTCGGCGACGAGCGGGCCGTGGAGGAGCTGGCCGCGTGCCTGGTCGACGTCGGCGACGAGGGCTTCGTCCCCCACATGCGCTACGGCGCGGACCCCGCGGCGGCCGAGGCGTTCTGGGGCACGGCCGGGACCTCGTCGATCACCCAGCCGCCGGTCCACGGCCACGCCGTGGCCGAGCTGGCCCGCCGGGGGGTCGACGTCCCCGACGCCGTGGTCGAGGCGTCCACCCGGGCCCTCCGGGGTCTGCTCGCGACCCGCTCCCGGGGACCGACCGGGCTGCTCGCCGTCGTGCACCCGTGGGAGACGGGCTGCGACGACAGCCCACGGTGGGACGCCTGGCGGGCCGACCCCCACGACCCGGTCGAGTGGCGAGCGACCAAGGGCCGCCTCCTCCGGACCGTCGAGCGGACCCCGGCGGGCACGCCGCGCCGCAACCCGGCCTTCGCCTGCGCCCCGGTCTCGTTCTCGGCCCTCGTGGCCTGGTCGGCCCGCGAGCTCGTCACCGTCACCGGCGACGAGCGGCTCGCCGCCGCGGCCGACGAGCTGGCCGGGGCCGTGGAGGCGCGCTGGGACCCCGACCGGCGCACGTGGGTCGACGACGGCGCCGGACCCGTCGGCGCCCGGCCCGGTCCGACCGGGCCGCCGGCATCGGGCGCAGCCGACGTCGTGGAGGCCCTCCTGCCCGCCCTCCTCGGCGGCGCGCTCGCCGCCGACGCCGTCGAGCGGCTCGTCGACCCGACCGCCTTCGGCGCGCCCTTCGGGCCCCGGGGCACCTCCGTCGCCGACCCCGCCTTCGAGGCCACGACCTACTGGCGGGGCCCGGCCTGGCCCCAGCTGGGCTACCTGTCGGCGCTGGCCGCCGACGCGGCCGGACGCCCGTCGGTCGCCTCGTCGGTGAGGACGAGCACGGTGTCGGGGGCGTGGCGATCGGGGTGGGCCGAGTACTGGGACGCCGACGACGGCTCCGGCCTGGGTGCCGTGCCCCAGTCCTGGACGGGGCTGGCCGCCGTGCTCGTCGAGCGGGCCGGGCCGCCCGCCGGCTGACGTCGGACCTGCGCCGTCGGCTCCGGGATCGTCGGCTTCGGGATCGTCGGGCTCGGGATGGTCGGGCCCGGTCGCCCGGGGTCGGCGGGACGGGCGAGGCGACGCCGGCCCCGGGCCTGGCGGACCAGGTCGCACACGAGGGCGCCGATGCCGGCGAGGACGACGAGGTCGCCGAGGCTGACGACGACGTCCAGCGCCCCGAGCGGCACGACGTCGCCGAGCCAGCCGAGCACGTCGCCGTGGCGGGCGAAGCGCCGGCCGGCACCGAGGTCGGCGGTGGCCAGGTCGGCCGGGGCGACCGCCCCGGCGCGCACGAGCGCGGCGGCCCGGACCGGCATGGCGCCGTTGAGGAGCACGACCGCGGCGTTGGCGGCCAGGCCCGTGGCCAGCACGCAGGCGCCGACGAGGTGGCGGTTGAGCAGGGCGAACGCGCACAGCAGGGCCAGGGAGAGGCCGAGGCCGCGACCGGCGAGCCCGGGAGCGACGACGGCCGGGGCGACCTGGAGCACGACGGCGACGAGCGCGAGCGCCGGGACCCGGACCACGGGGGCCGCCAGGTGGGCGCCGAGCGGTCGGCGCACGAGGCCGGCCAGGGCCCCGACGACGGCGGCGAGCAGCGCGGCGGGCACCCGACGACGGTACCGACGGTCGCAGCGGGCCCCGGGGGATGCCCCGGGGCCCGGACCCCGAGGGCGTCGGGCGGTCAGCCGTCGAGGTCGGCGTCGAGGACGGCGTCCAGGGCGTCGCACGACGCGAAGACGTCGACCACGGTCTCCTGCAGACCGTCCGCCTCGTCCCCGCCCGCCTCGTCCCCTACCGGGGGCTCGGCCTCGACGAGGGCACCGGTCTCGACGAGCACGGCGAAGCGGTCGACGCCGATGGCGTCGACGAGGCCCTCGGCGACGCAGGCGGCCTCGGGCGCGCCCAGGGCGCCGTCGCTCTCCGCGACCAGGTCGTCGGCCAGCTCGCCGACCAGCTCGGCCCGGCGCTCGGCCGGGGAGCGGGCGTCGCCGCACGCAGCGAGGACCACCGCGGCGGCCGTCGTCGCGAGCAGGGCGAGGATGCGGCTCGGGCGCTCGGGCGGGGTCGGGCGCAGCACCCCGGGGACCGTAGCCCCGCCCTGCCAGACTGGCGGCCGTGATCCGGGTGGAACGGGACGGACCCGTGCTGGTGTGCACCATCGACCGGCCCGAGCGGCGCAACGCCCTCGACGCCGAGCACCTCGAGGCCCTCGCCGAGGCCTTCGCCAGCGCGGCGGCCGCCGCCCCCACCGCGGACCCCGAGCCCGTCGACCCGGTCCGCGTCGTGGTGCTCGCGGGCGAGGGCCCGGCCTTCTGCGCGGGCGCCGACCTGACCCACGTCGAGGACGCGGAGGCCGCAGCCGTCGTCCGTCGGACGCTCGACGCCCTGTCCGGCCTGCCCCAGTGCACGATCGCGGCGATCGAGGGCCCGGCCATGGGCGCCGGCACCCAGCTCGCCCTGTCCTGCGACCTCCGGGTCGTCGGTCCCCGGGCCCGCTTCGGGATCCCGTCGTCGCGGCTCGGGCTCATGGTCGACCACTGGACGATCGAGAAGCTCGCGCTGCTCGCCGGTCACGGCCTCGCCCGGTCGGTGCTGCTGGCCGCCGACACCTTCGACGCCGAGACCGCCCTCCGGGTCGGGTTCGCCCAGCGGGCCGGAGACCGCGCCGCGGCGCTGGCCTGGGCGCACGAGGTGGCTGCGCTCGCCCCGCTGTCGGTCGCCGGGCAGAAGCTGGCCCTGGACACGCTCTCGGGACGAGCCGTCGCCCACGACGACGTGGCCGCCGCCTTCGAGCGCGCCTGGACCAGCGAGGACCGCCTCGAGGGCGTCGCCGCCTTCCGCGAGAAGCGCCCGGCCCGCTTCCGCGGGCGCTAGGGAGCGATTCGTCGACGATTCGTCGGGCGCCCGGCGCTGCCGAGGACGGACGATTCGTCGACGAATCGTCGCCGAGCACCGGCGGCCCGGCGCCCGGCCGGCTCAGCTCGTGGGGAACTGCGGGCCGTCGAGGGCGGCGCCGTCGGGGGAGAAGACGGCGCAGGCGACCTCCCGGTCGCCGCCGGCCCACGACGTCGACGACGGCCACAGCGCGAGCAGGCCGTACTCCTCGACATCCCGCTGCCCCTGGCCCCGTCGCTCCTGGAGCAGGGCCGTGCAGCCCCGGTCGGCGGCGCGGACGACCCGGGGCGTGCCCGGGTAGTCCGCCAGGTCGTCCACGTCGAGGTCCTCGGCGTCGAGGACGAAGGTGGCGAAGACCTCCAGGGGGTGGTCGCGCAGGCAGGCCACCTTGGCGACCTCCTGCACCTGGGCGCGCTCGGCGGTGCCGATGACGATGCCGGTGACGCAGTCGCCCGCCTGCAGCTCGACCGCGGCGAGCGGGCCCTCGGCGACGGTGACGGGGCCGCCGACCCCGGACAGGGGGGCTGCCGCTGGGCCGTCGTCGCCGCATCCCGCGAGCGCCGCCGCACCGACCGCCAGCGCCAGGACCAGCCGGGCTCCGTGGTGGCGCGACGCCCCGGCGTGGTGTCGTGGGCCGGCCGGCATGGAGGGGACCGTACCGGTCAGTAGTTGGCCGGGAGCAGGTCGGAGAAGGCGCCGAAGAACACGAAGAGGCTCACGGCGAACACCGGGGCGCCGAGCAGGTAGGCCGGCCAGCGCCGCCACCGCCGGGACAGGACGTAGAACGCGACCCACACCGCAGCGGTCACGAGACCCCAGCGGAGCGCCGGCCCGGCGGTGCGCTCCTCGCCGGCGTCGAGGGAGTCCAGATCGGCGACGCTCGTCTCGTCGTCGGGACCGTCGTCCTGGTCCCCGTCGTCGACGACGGGCGCCTCGACCTCCTCGACCTCCTCGGGCGGCGCGGTGGTCGTCGTGGTCGGCGGAGGCGCCGGGGCCGGCTCGTCGTCGAGCAGCGCGGAGACGATGATCCGCTGCCGGGCCGAGTACTTCGGGTGGCACGAGGTGAGGGTGAGGCGATCGTCGCCCTTGTCCTCGATGACGTCGACCCGGGTGGGTGAGACGATCTCCAGGTCCGAGACGACGTAGCGGAACGTGCCCTGCAGGGTGGTGACCAGGATCTCGTCGCCGGCCACGAGCTCGTCCACCCGGTGGAAGGGCGCGCCGAAGGTCGTGCGGTGGCCGGCGATGGCGGCGTTGCCCGGCTGCCCGGGCAGCGGCGTGACCGGGTAGTGGCCCGGCCCCCGCTGCAGGTCGCCTCGGGTGACCCCCTCGACCACGATCTTGTCGACGCCGATGGCGGGGATCACGATGCGGGCGACGGCCTCGCCGTCGTCGGGCGGGGGAGGCGGCGTGGTCGTCGTCGACGGGGCGGTCGTGGTCGTGGTCGTGCTCCCGGCCTCCGTCGTCGGCGGGGCGCTCGTCGTGGTCGGGGCGTCAGCGAGGAGCGCCTCGAACTCGTCCTCGAGGGAGCCCTGGGCGCGCGCCTCGGCCAGGTTCGTGCCCCACAGCTGGTAGGCGACGAAGAGGAGCACGATCGTCCCGGCCCAGATGAGGGCACGCCCGACGCCACCGAGGACCTTCGCCAGCCGCACGCCCCCACGGTAGGGGAGGGGGTCCCAGCGGGTGGTGCGGGGCCCGGCCGGACCTCGGTGCCTTGGCCGTTCTCCCAGGTCATCGGTACCGTCGCGGGCCTCTGGAACCTGCCGCCGACCCCGCAGCGGACGCTCCGACGGTCGTCCTCTCGGGCGCCGTCGTGCTCGTGGACCGCTTCCCCGCCCTCGCCGGCGTCGACCTCGACGTCGCCCGCGGCGAGATCGTGCTGCTCCGGGGTCCGAACGGGGCCGGCAAGACGACGCTGCTGCGGACCTGCGCCGGCCTGGCCCGCGCCACCCAGGGTCGGGTCGAGGTGCTCGGCCAGGACCTCGTCGCCGACCCGCGCGCCGTGCGCCGCCGGATCGGCATGCTGAACCACGACGACGGCCTCTACGCCGACCTCGAGGTGGCCGACAACGTCCGCTTCTGGGCCCGGGCCGCAGGCGCGTCCACGGCCGACGCCGACCGGGCGATGGCGCGCTGCGGGCTCGACGGCCGCCTGGCTACCGTGCCGGCCGCCCGGCTCTCCGCCGGGCAGCGCCGGCGGACGGCGCTCGCCGCGCTCCTCGCCCGTCGGCCCGAGCTGTGGCTGCTCGACGAGCCCCACGCCGGGCTCGACCGGGCCGGGCGCGACCTGGTCGACGCGCTCGTCCTCGACGCGGCGGCGGCCGGGGCGACGGTCCTGTTCGCGAGCCACGAGCTGGAGCGGGCCGAGGGGCTCGCCACGCGGATCGTGACCATCGCCGGGGGTCTGGTCCGCCACGACGAGCGACGCCCGCCGGCCACGGGGGCCGGGACGGCGCGGCCCGCGGTCGAGGGGGTCGCCGCCGATGCTCGCTGACGCCCGCCTCGTGGCCGGCAAGGACCTGCGGATCGAGCTGCGCTCCCGGGTGGCGACCGGCCAGATGGTGCCCTTCGCGGTGCTGGTGCTGGTCCTCTTCGCCTTCGCCCTCGACCCCGACCGGGGCATCCTGACCCGGGCCACGGCCGGCCTCTACTGGGTGGCCGTCCTCTTCGCCGGGCTCCTCGCCGTGCAGCGGGCCTTCGCGGTCGAGGCGGCGCCGGGCGTGCGCGAGGCGGTGCGGCTCTCCGGGCTCGATCCGGCCGGCTACTTCCTGGGCAAGGCGGCCGCCGTCGCCGCCCAGCTGCTCCTCCTCGAGGCGGTCCTCGGCGTGGGCGTCGTCGTCCTCTACAACGCCGACCTGGCCGGGGCCGGCCTGCTCGCCGCGACCTGCGTCGCCGCGACGGTGGGGATCGCCTCGGCCGGTACCCTCTACGGCGTGCTCGCAGCGGGCCTCGCCGTCCGTGACACGTTGGTCCCGCTGCTCCTGCTCCCGGTCTACGCACCGGTCCTGCTCGGGGCCACCCGGGCGTCCGAGGCGGCGCTCGGCGACGGCGTCGGCAGCGGCTGGTCGTGGTGCGGGCTGCTCGCCGTCTTCGCCGTCATCTACTCGATGCTCGGCATCACCCTCTTCGGCACCCTCCTGGAGGAGACGTGACCGCAACTCCCACCACCCCGGCCTCGACCACCACCGGCGGGCCCGACCCCGCCGAGGACCAGGGTCCGACGTCGACCTCGTCGCGGCTGACGCGGACCCTCGGGTGGCTCGCGCTCGCGGGCACCGCCTTCGTGACCTGGATGGGGCTCGTCGCGTCCCCGCCCGACGTCGAGATGCAGGACTCGGTCCGCCTCATGTACGTCCACGTGCCCGCCGTGACCTGGATGTACGTGGCCGTGTTCGGCTGCGCCTTCGCCTCGGCCATGTGGCTGCGACGCCGGACCGACGGCTGGGACGTGCTCGCGGCGTCCTGCGCCGAGGTCGCCACGGTGCTCACGGGCCTCGGCCTGATCACCGGTGCGGTCTGGGGTCGCCCGACCTGGGGCGTCTACTGGGTGTGGGACGCACGCCTCACCTCCACCGCCATCCTGTTCGTGCTGCTCCTCGGCTACCTCGCGCTGCGCCGCTACCCGGCCGAGCCCGAGGCCCGGTCGCGTATGGCGGCCGTGCTGGGGCTCCTGCTGGTCCCCAACGCCGCCATCGTCCACTACTCGGTCGACTGGTGGCGGGGCCTGCACCAGGACGCCACCGTGTCCAAGCTGGACGTGTCCATCGAGGGGTCGATGCTGTTCACGCTGGCCACGTCGTTCGTGGTCGCGGGCATCGTCGTGGCCTGGGTCACCGTCCACCGGTTCCGCACCGGATGGCTCGAGCGGCGGGCCGAGTCCCACCACCTCGACGCCGCCCTCGCCGCCCGGCGCGCCGATGCGGACGCGTCAGCCGGCATCGACGTCACCGCAGCGGCGGGAGCCGTGCCCACGACCGACGGGAGCACCCGATGACCGTCCTCGCCATGACCCACGCCGGCTACGTCGCCGCCGGGTGGATCGCCACCTTCGGGCTGCTCGGGGGGTACGCGGCCGCAACCATCCGCCGGGGCCGCAGGCTCTCGCGGATCGTCCCTCCCGAGGAGCGCCGCTGGTCATGACGACCGAGCCCGACCCCCACGCCCCCTTCGAGGACGACCACGACGTCGACGTCGACCCCGGCCTCGACCTGACGCCCCGGCAGGCCCCGCCCGTGGGCGGCGCACCCGCCCAGCAGGGACGTCGGATCGCCGTCCTCGGCGCGCTCGGGCTGCTCGTCGTGGCCCTGGTGTTCATGGCCTTCCAGGGCCTGTCGAACGCCACCGTCTTCTTCCGCAACGCCGACGAGGCGGTCGCCGAGCGCGAGGACCTCGGGGACCGCAGGTTCCGCCTGCAGGGGATCGTCGTGGCCGACTCGGTCGAGACGGAGGGCACGATGGTGCGCTTCCTCGTGACCCACGGCGGCACCGACGTGGAGGTGCTCCACCAGGGGGACCCGCCCGAGCTGTTCCAGCCGGGCATCCCCGTCGTCCTCGAGGGCAGCTGGAGCGCCACGGATCCGTGGTTCGAGTCCGACCGCATCCTGGTCAAGCACGACGAGACATACGAGGCCGACAACCCCGACCGAGTCGACGACTACGTCGGCGACGACCTCCAGGAGTAGCCCGTGAACGCCGCCCTCGGATCGGCCGGCGTCGCCCTCGGCCTGGTCGCCTGCATCGCCGGAGCCGTCACGGTCGGCGTCGGCCTGGTGCGCGACCGCGTCGCCCTGGTGCGCACCGGACCCCGCTACGCCTACCTCGCCCTCGCCGGCGCCCTGCTGTCGACCTTCGCCATGGAGCGGGCGCTCATCACCCGCGACTTCTCGGTGTCCTTCGTGTTCGACAACGGGTCGAGCCGCACCCCTCCCGTGTTCAACGTGGCGACCATGTGGTCGGCGCTCGAGGGCTCGATCCTGCTGTGGGTGCTGGTGCTGGCCGGCTACACCGCCCTCATCGCCTGGAAGTTCCGCGATCGGGTCGCCGACCCGCTCGTCGGCTGGGCGCTGCTGACCATGCTGGTCGTCGGCGTCTTCTTCTTCGGCCTGCTCCTCGGCCCCGCCAACCCCTTCGGTCGGGTCGACGTGCCCCTCGGCTACGACGGTCCGGGCCCGAACCCGCTGCTCCAGAACCACGTGCTCATGGCGTTCCACCCGCCGATGCTCTACCTGGGCTACGTCGGGTTCACGGTGCCCTTCGCCTTCGCGGTCGCCGCACTGGCGACCGGGCGGGTCGGGGAGGGCTGGTTGCTCGCCACCCGCCGGTGGACGCTGTTCGCGTGGGGCTTCCTCACCGTGGGGATCGTGCTCGGCGCCTGGTGGTCCTACGAGGTGCTCGGTTGGGGCGGCTACTGGGCCTGGGATCCGGTCGAGAACGCGTCGATCCTGCCGTGGCTGACCGGCACGGCGTACCTGCACTCGGTCATGGTCCAGGAGCGGCGCGGGATGCTGCGCGTCTGGAACCTGTCGCTGCTGTGCGCGACGTTCGCCCTCACCATACTCGGCACCTTCCTGACCCGCTCGGGGGTGATCGAGTCGGTCCACGCCTTCTCCGAGTCCCAGATCGGCGCGTGGTTCCTCTCCTTCTTCGCCCTCATCGTCGTGGTGACCGTCGGGCTGATCGGCTGGCGGGGTGACCGGCTGCGGGCGCCGGGCCGGATCGACTCGCCCGTGTCCCGGGAGGGCTCGTTCCTGGCCAACAACGTGCTGTTCGCAGCGCTCGCGTTCGTCGTCCTGCTCGGCACGGTGTTCCCCCTCGTGGTCGAGGCCGTGTCCGACGAGCGGCTGTCGGTCGGCGTCCCGTACTTCAACCGGATGACGATGCCCCTCGGCATGCTGATGCTGTTCCTGATGGCGATCGCACCGGTCCTGCCGTGGCGCAAGGCGTCCCAGGAGCTGCTCAGGGTCCGTCTGTTCTGGCCGGCCGTGGCCGCCACGGCGACCGTCGTCGGCTCGGTGCTGCTCGGCGCCCGCGGGGTGGCCCCGGTCCTCGCCTTCGGGCTCGGCGCCTTCGCCGGCGGTGCGGCCCTCCGCCAAATCGTGCTCGCCAGCCGCCGCCAGGGCTGGCGCGGGCTGGTGGGTCGCACGAACGGCGGCATGGTCGTCCACCTCGGCGTCGTGGTCATGGCCGTGGCGCTCGCCGCGTCGCAGTCCTACGTGTCCGAGCGGGAGCTGCGCCTCGAGGAGGGCGTGGCGGCCACCGTCGGCTCGCACACGCTCGTCTACGAGGGCCTCGAGACGACCGAGGACCCGGAGAAGACGACGATCGCAGCCCTCGTCCGGGTCGACGGCGACAAGGTCCACCGCCCGGCGGTGAACGAGTACCTCTTCGGTGGGCAGACCATCGGCACGCCCTCGGTCGACGTCGGGCTGCGCGAGGACGTGTACCTGGCCCTGCTCGACGTGCCCGAGGAGCCGGGCGACCCGGTCGTCGTGCGCGTCGTGCTCCAGCCCCTCGTGCAGTGGCTGTGGATCGGTGGTTCGCTCATGGGCCTGGGGACCGCGCTCGCTGCGTTCCCCGGTCGACGCCGCCGCCCCACCGAGCCGACCTCGGCGCCCGTGGGCGGCAGCGCCGACGGCGACGGCCCCGACGACGTCGAGGACCGGCCCCTCGTCGGGGCGGGCCGGTGAGCGCGTCCGTGGGGGCACGCCCCCGCCGCCGGATCGGCCGCCTCGTGGCCGTGCCCGTCCTGGTGCTGCTGGTCGCCTTCGTCGGGGTGCTCGCGACGAGCGACACCGGCGACGACCGGGGCAGCTTCGACGCCCTGGTCGGTCGGCAGGCCCCGGCCATCGTGGGCGAGACCCTCCGGGGCGCCGACTACGACCTCGCCGCCGATCGCGGCGGCTACGTGCTGGTCAACTTCTTCGCCACGTGGTGCGTGCCCTGCATCCGCGAGCACGACGACCTGGTCAGCTTCCACCGGCGCCACTCCCTCGAGGGCGATGCCTCGGTGGTGTCGGTCGTCTACGACACCCGGCCGGCCAAGGCGCTGGAGTTCTTCGAGGAGAACGGTGGCGACTGGCCCGTGGTCGTCGACCCCGACGGCCTCATCGCCCTGTCCTACGGGGTCTCGGGCGTCCCCGAGTCGTACCTGGTCGCGCCCGACGGGACGGTGGCCGCGAAGCTCGTGGGCGGGGTGACCTCCTCGGGACTCGACCAGCTGCTGGCCCGCGTCAAGGGCGAGGCACCGGTCGAGGACGGCGACTCGTGAGGGCGCTCAGCCGGGCCCGGTGGCCCTGGCTCCTGCTCGCCGCCCTGCTCGCGGGTGGGCTGGCCGTCGCCGCCGTGGGTGACACCGGCCCGCAGACCACGGCCGAGCGGGCCCGCGGCATCGCCGAGTCGCTGAAGTGCCCGACCTGCCAGGGGCAGTCCGTGGCGGACTCCGACGCCACCGCGGCCCGCAGCATCCGGACCGAGATCGCCCGGCGCCTCGAGGCGGGACAGACCGACGACGAGATCCGCGACTACATCGCCGGTCTCTACGGCGAGGAGTTCCTGCTCACGCCGCCGCGCACCGGGGTCGCGGGCCTGATCTGGTTCCTCCCGGTCGCCGCGGGGGTGCTCGCCGTGGGTGGCCTGGTCGTGGTCTTCCGTCGGTGGCGGGTGCCCGAGGACCTCGACGTGTCCGAGGACGACCGGGACCTGGTCGAGCGCGCTCGGAGGGCCCGCTCGGTGGAACCCTCGAGCTCGTGAGCGACCGCACCGACGAGGCCGCGGCCCAAGCCCGGCCGGACCGAGCCGGGACCCGGGACCCGCTCTCCGCCGAGGATCGGCTCGCGCTCGAGGAGGAGCGCGACTTCCTGCTGGCCTCGCTCGACGATCTCGAGCGGGAGCGGGCCGCCGGCGACGTCGACGACCACGACTACCGGACGCTGAAGGACGACTACACGGCCAGGGCGGCCGCCGTCCTGCGGGCCATCGAGGAGGACCGCTTCGCCGAGCCCTCCGATCCGGAGCCGTCGGGGGCGATTCGTCGACGATTCGTCGTGGGCCTCGGGGTCCTCGCCCTCGCCGTGGTGGCCGGTGCGCTGGTCGCGCAGGCCTCGGGTCGACGGACCGGCTCCGAGCTCACCGGGCTGGACGTGCAGTCCGCCTCGTTCCGGATCGACGACTGCCAGAACCTCGAGCAGGCGGGGGAGGAACAGGAGGCACTCGCCTGCTACGGCGACGTGCTCGACGAGCTGCCCGCCAACGTCGAGGCGCTCACGTTCCGTGGGTGGCTCCAGGTCCGCTCCTTCGACATCGACGACGGGTTGGCGGACCTCGACTCGGCCATCGAGCTGGCGCCCGATGCGACGGCGCCCTACGTGTTCCGGGCATCGGGGCGGGCGCGCTCCGACGACCCCCGCGGCGCCGTCGCCGACCTCGCCGCCTTCTACGGGAACGATCCGATCCCGGAGGAGGCCGCGCTCGCCGATGCATTCGCCGAGACGATCGTCGACCAGGCCCTCGACGTCTGCATCGAGGGGGACGTCCAGGGCTCGCTCCCTGCGGTCGACGTGCTCCGCTGCTACCAGGACGTGCTCGACGTCGACGAGGCCAACCCCGTGGCGAGCGCCTACCTCGGCTGGCTGATCGCCAGGACGGGCGCCGACGACGATCGGGCCCTCGACCTCCTCGACCAAGCCGTCGAGGGCGACCCTCCGACCTCGGCCGCCTACGTGTTCCGTGCCGCGCTGCTCGGCCACCTCGGCGACGTCGACGCAGCGCTCGCCGACCTCGACACCTTCGACGCCATCGAGGGCACGCCTCCTGAGCAGGTCGTCGCGGCCACGCAGGTCAGGGCGTCGCTCGAGGCAGGCGAGGACCCCCTCCCCGGCCGCTGAGCTCCGCGCCCCCGCCGCTCGGCGGCGATTCGCCGACGATTCGTCGCCCAGGTCAGACCGGTGGCGGCGGCGCGTACCGGCCCGGCCCCCACCCATCGGCCGTGCGCTCGATGGCCCAGACGGAGGCCTTCTGCCAGAGCAGGCTGCGGTCGGGGCGCATCCCGCGGTCCACGAGCGTCCGCAGCAGCTGTGGGATGACGTCGCCGTGGCTCGAGCAGACGACGGTCCCCTCCGCCGCTGCCGCAGCGAGGTCGTCGAGGAGGGCGGCGACCTCGGATCGGCCCACACCCTCGCGGAGCCGGTCGTCGACGGTCACGGTCGTCTCGAGCGCCGACGCCAGCGGCTCGACCGTCTGCACGCACCTCGTCGCCGGCGACGACAGGATCCGGGTCGGAGCGACCACGCTCGGGCGCAGCGCCGCAGCGATCCCGTCGGCCTGGCGCCGCCCCTTCTCCGAGAGCGGCCGGAACTGGTCGTCGTCCGTCCAGGCCGCGCGTCTCCCGGCGTGGGCGTGGCGGGCCACGTAGAGGGTCACGGCCGTGACGCTATTGCCTGCGAGCGGACGGCAGCAGCGTCAGCGCACGCTGTCGTCGCACGGGGCCCCGGCGGATACCGTCGTCCGGATGGGGTTCTTCGACCGGAACCGGAAGCAGCTCGAGGCGCAGGGGATCGATCCGGCGCGACTGCCGCCGGGGCAGTACTTCACCGACCGGTTCCCGGTGCTCCACGTCGGCGACGTCCCGCACTACGCCGACGACCTGTCGGACTGGGACCTCCGGATCTTCGGCCTGGTCGACCGGCCGCAGACCCTGTCGTTCTCGGAGCTGACCTCCCTGCCGACGGTGGAGGAGACCTTCGACATCCACTGCGTGACGAAGTGGTCCAAGTTCGACACCAGGTGGACCGGCGTGCGGCTGGTCGACCTGATGGAGCTCGTCGGCGTCCAGCCCGCGGCGACGCACCTGATCGAGCACGCCGAGTACGGCTACACCACGAACCTCCCCCTCGCCGACGTCCGCAGGGACGACGTGCTGGTGACGTGGGCATTCGACGGCGAGCCGCTCGAACCGGAGCACGGGCACCCCGTCCGGCTCGTCCTGCCGCATCGGTACTTCTGGAAGTCCGCGAAGTGGCTGCGGGGGCTGGAGTTCGCCGACGCTGACCGCCCGGGGTTCTGGGAGCGCAACGGCTACCACAACGACGGCGACCCGTTCCGGGAGCAGCGCCACTGGGGCGACTGAGGGGCGCCACACCGGTGCCCGAGTCGCCCGCTCGGCGGCGATTCGTCGACGATTCGCCGCCCAGCGAACCGCGGACGGTGGTGGGATCGACGAGGGTTCTCGTCGGTGGTCGGGGATAGAACCGCGGCAGGTCGGAGCGGCCGCGACGATCCGCTCCCGGTGCCGGCGACGAGCCGGATGGCTGCAGGAGGGTCCGGTGCTCTCACCAGACGACCTCGATCCCGAGCTGGTCGCGCAGGCGATGGCAGCGAACCCCGGGCGGTGGCACGGGCACGTCGACGTCGTGCGCGAGGTCCATCGTCTCGAGCTCGCCCGTCTCCGGGAGCTGGAGGAGGAGGCCGCCGACGCCGTCGCCCGCTGGAGGACGACCCTCGACCACCTGGCCACGTGCCGGCAGCGCCTCTTCGGAGCGCGGAGCAGCAGCCACGTGGCGCGCCGACGCCTGCACGACGTCCCGCCGCTCCCGCCCGTGCCGGCGTCTGCGCTCACCCTCTTCGGCCTCGACCTCCGCATCGTCGCCGTCGGGATGCTCCGCCGGTTCGGCGCGATGCCGCTGCGCGACCTCCACGGCCGGCTCCACCTCCACGGGTACCGGATCGGCGGCGCCCGGCCCGTGCAGCGGCTCGCCGACGCGCTGGCCCACGAGGTCCGGGCCGGACGCGCCGCGCGCCTCGCCCGTGGCGTCTACGGCCCGGCCGACCCGGGCGGCCCGGACGTGGCCCCCGGAGGCCGAGGTCTGGCCCCGCTGCCGTGGTCGCCCCCACCCGGCCCGGGTGCCGGCGGTCCGCTCACGCCCGAGGTCGTCGAGGACCCCGTCCGCTGGTCCGGCGCAGCGTGGCCGGCCGACGAGCTCCCCGGACCGACCCGCGCAGGGCCTCCGGGAGCGACCGGCGCTCGCTCAGCGCCGCAGCGCCCGGAGCTCGTCGACGACGGCGGGCAGCGCAGCGGCGAGGAGATCGACGTCGGCATCCGTGGAGGACCAGCCGACGGACAGCCGCAGGGACCGGTGGGCATCCACCCCCATGGCCTCGAGGACCGGCGACGGCTCGAGGCCCTCGGATGCGCAGGCGCTCCCCGAGTGGGCGCGCACCCCGCGCCGATCGAGGCCGAGGAGCACGGCCTGCGGCTCGATGTCGGCGATGCCCGCGCACACCAGGTGGGGGAGGCGGTGGTCGGGGTCGCCGAAGACGGTCACGCCGTCGACTGCGCCGAGCACCTCCCGGATCCGGGACGCCAACGAGGCCTGGACCGTCGCCTCCGCGCCCACGTCGACCGCCTCGAGCGCTGCGGCGAGCCCGAGCGCCCCGACGACGCCCTCGAGTCCCGCCCGTCGCGCCCGCTCCTGCTCGCCGCCGACGACGAGGGGCCGCAGTCGGACGCCGCGGCGCACGAGGAGCAGGCCGGTGCCCGGCGGTCCGCCGAGCTTGTGCCCCGACACGCTGACCAGGTCCGCGCCCAGCGCCGCCAGGTCCATCGGCGTGCGCCCGATCGCCTGCGCGGCGTCGACGTGGACGAGGACGCCCCGGTCCCGGCAGGCGGCCACGACCTCCTCGACCGGTTGGGTCGTGCCGACCTCGTGGTTGCCGACCTGGACGTGGACGAGCGCCGTGTCGCCGTCGACGGCGGCGAGCAGCTCCTCGGGATCGATCCGGCCCCGTCGGTCGCACCCCACGACCGTCGCCTCGCCGTGGGCTCCGGCCGACAGCCGGACGGCGGAGTGCTCCACGGCGCTGAGCACCTGGCGGTGCCCCCGCGGCGCCGCGCCCCAGCAGGCCGTCGCGATCGACTCCGACGCCCCGGAGGTCAGCACGACCTCCCGGGCCCGGGCGCCGAGCACGGCGGCGATGCGGTCACGGGCGTCCTCGAGCGCGGCCCTGGCGCGCATCCCGTCGACGTGGATCCGGCTCGGATCCCCCCAGAACTCGTCCAGCGCGGCGTGCACGGCCCCCCGCGCCTCCGGGCGCAGCGGGGAGGTCGAGGCGTGGTCCAGGTACCCGGGTGCGGGCTGCCCGGCGTGCGGTGCGGTCGGCACGGAGGTCGCTCAGGACGATGTGACGACGGTGACGCAGGTCTCGGAGCCCAGCGCCTGGGTGGTCGCCGTCGCAGGGCGGGTGTCCCCGTACAGCGTCGAGAGCATGCCCTTGACGAGCCCTCGGTCGACGGCGCAGATCACCGGGTGCTCGATGGCCGAGTCGCCGAAGGGGCAGTGCTTGGCCACGATCCGCAGCTCGTCGCCCTGCTTCTCGGCGTGCGCGGCGAAGCCGTGCGCCGTGAGGGCGTCGGCCACGGCGTGGAGCGCGGAGCGGAACGACCGCTGGGCCCGCGACCCGCCCTCGGTCGCCTCGGTCCCGAGCGACGCCGCCAGCGAGCGGCCGTACTCGATCCCGACCTCCTCGGCCATCCGTGCCGCGACGTCGCCCGGCAGGAGGGCGAGCGAGCGGCCGAGCAGCGTGACGAGCAGGTCGTCGTGGCGGACGGCGAACTCGATCGGGTTCCGCTCCCCGGCGGCGGCGTAGCGCTTCGACGGTCGTCCCGCGCCGCCCCCGGCGGGTCGGGAGGTGGACACGTCGACGTACCCGCCCCCGGCGAGCTTGTCGAGGTGGTGGCGGGCGACGTTGGAGTGCAGGTCGAAGCGCTCGGCGACGTCGGCGGCGGTCACGCCGTCGTCCTGCTCGCGCAGCCACAGGTAGATCTCCCGCCGGGTCGGGTCCCCGAACGCGGAGGTGATCGCCGTGACCGCCGAGGAGAAGTCCGCCGCGCTCAGCGGCCCGGCTGTGCCGTCGGGCGAGTCGTGCTGGGTGGCTGCGTCCCCGTCCACGCCGGTATTCTACCTACGCGGATAGGGGAAATCCCTCCCGCCCCACCCGCCGCCCAGGCTGCGGCTGACCCGCCCCACCGGGGCGACGCCGCGAAGGAAGGACGCACCGTGCCCACCGAGTCCGAGATCGTCGACGCGCTCCGCCCCGTCGAGGACCCCGAGCTGCACCGCAGCATCGTGGACCTCGGCATGGTCCGATCGACCACGATCGACGGCGCCGCCGTCCGGGTCGAGATCGCCCTCACCGTGCAGGGCTGCCCGCTGCGCAACGAGATCCAGCGCCGGGTCGGCGAAGCCGTGGTCGCCCTCGACGGCGTCGACGACGTGGCGGTGGACTTCGACGTGATGACCGACGAGGAGCGGGCCCGGGTCCGCGAGCTGATGGTCGGCGACCCCGGCTCGACGGCCGGGAGCCAGGCCGCCCACGGCCACGCCGAGGGCCGGGCGATCCCGTTCGCCGACCCCGCCTCCAAGACCCGCGTCCTGCTCGTCGCCTCGGGCAAGGGCGGCGTCGGCAAGTCCAGCGTCACGACGAACCTCGCCGTCAGCCTGGCCAAGCGGGGCAAGAGGACCGCCATCGTCGACGCCGACGTCTGGGGCTTCTCGATCCCCCGGATGCTTGGGATCGACCGCGCCCCGGTCGTCATCGACTCCATGCTCGTGCCGCCGGAGGCCCACGACGTGGCCTGCATCTCCATGGGCTTCTTCGCCGAGGAGGACCAGGCGGTCATCTGGCGTGGACCGATGCTCCACAAGGCCCTCGAGCAGTTCCTCACCGACGTCTTCTGGGACGAGCCGGACTTCCTCGTCGTCGACCTGCCCCCCGGCACCGGCGACATCTCCATCTCCCTGTCCCAGTTCCTGCCCCGCGCCGAGGTCTACGTGGTCACCACGCCGCAGCCCGCCGCGCAGCGGGTCGCGCAGCGTGCCGCGTTCATGGCCGAGAAGGTGAACCTCGAGGTCAAGGGCATCATCGAGAACATGTCGTGGTTCACCGGCGACGACGGCACCCGCTACGAGATCTTCGGCGAGGGCGGAGGCCAGGAGCTGGCCGACCGGCTCGAGAAGCCGCTGCTCGGGAAGGTGCCGCTGGTGCCCGCGCTGCGCGAGGGCTCCGACGGCGGCAACCCGATCGCGGCCGCCGACCCCGGCTCCGAGGCCGCGCAGGCCTTCGACGAGATCGCCCGGGCCATCATCGAGGACCTCGCGCCCACCAAGCGCTTCCACCCCGAGCTGCGGATCAGCTGATCCGGCCCGCCGACATCTCCCGGATGGTCCGCAGCAGCGGATCCGGGTCGCCGTTCTTGAGCAGCAGCGGGACCCCGAGGCGCTCCATCTCGGTCCGGGCGAAGTCGCCGGCGACGGCGGAGTAGGCGATGATCCCGGTGTCGGGGCAGTCCTGCTGCAGCACCGGGATCGCCTCGAAGCCGTTCATCCGCGGCATCAGCAGGTCGAGCACGACGACGTCGGGCTTCGTGGCCCGGCACAGCTCGACCGCCTCGATCCCGTCGGCGGCCTCGCCCACCACGACGAGTCCGGCGTGCCGGAGCTGCAGCTTCAGGAGCAGCCGGATGTCGATCTCGTCGTCGGCGACGACGACCTCGATGTCCCGGTGGGCCGTCACGACTCGACCCGCGGGATCCGCAGGCGGGTGACGACCTCGCCGTCGACCTGCTCGATGGTCACGTCCCCGCCGTCGAGCCGGGCCAGGGCCCTGGCCACGGGGAGCCCGACTCCCAGCCCGGCGGAGCGGGTGACCGCGGACTCGCCGCGGAAGAACAGCTCGAAGCCGAGCTCGATGTCGGGGATCGCCTTCTCGACCGGCGTGCGCACGACGACGACCACGCTCTCGTCGTCGCCCTCGAAGGACACGACCGGGTGCCCCTCGGCGTAGGCCTCGGCGTTCTCGACGAGGCGGAGCAGGGCGTGGGTCAGCTGCTCGGCGTGGGCGAGGACCTCGCCGTCGGGCGCACCGGAGACGGTGATCTCGTGCTCCTCGGCGACCCGCCGGACCAGGGCGCCGACGTCGAGGGGGGTCGGCGGCGTCGTCGGCCGGGCCGTGGCCACGTCACCGGCGATGAGCAGGTCGTCCAGCAGTCGCTCGGCTCGTCGTGCGTTGCGGACGAGGGCGGGGATGAGCGTCGTGCGGAGCTCGTCCTCCGGGGCGTCAACGAGCAGGTCGGCCAGGCCGCGGATCGTCGTCAGCGGGGTGCGGAGCTCGTGGCCGACGACGTTGATCACGCGCCGGCGCACGAGGTCGAGCTCTTCTGGTCCAGTTGCGGTCATCCAGCGCTTACCGATCGGTGAACACGTCGTCGCGAGGCTGCACCGAGGTCGGAGGCCCGTACGCTCGTGACGTGGAACGCGCAGCCTACCGACCGGTCGGCCGCCGGGCCTTCCTCGGCGTCATCGGCCTCGGCGCGATGGGCGTCGTGGTCGGTTCGCCGGTCCAGACGGCCCTGGAGCGGGCCTTCGCCCCGCTCGCCGACCTGGACGGCACCGGGCTGACCTCCCTGCTGCCCACGACGGCGAAGTTCCGCTTCTACAGCGTGGCCGGGTTCAACCCCGACATCGGCCGCGACGAGTACCGCCTCGAGGTCGGTGGCGACGTCGCGACGCGCCTCGACCTCTCCCTCGCCGGCCTTCTGGCGCGCCCGCAGGCAGGCCTCACCCGGGACTTCCAGTGCGTGACCGGGTGGCGGGTCCCCGACGTGGAGTGGGCCGGCGTGCGCGTCGGGGACCTGCTCGACGAGGCCGGTGCCGACCCGGCCGCGACCCACGTCCGGTTCTTCTCCTACGACGGGATCTACACCACGACGCTGACGATGGAGCAGGCCCGCCGCGACGACGTGCTCGTCGCGACCCGGATGCTGGGCGCCGACGTGACCCGCGAGCACGGCGGACCGGTCCGGCTGTTCGTGGCGCCGATGTACGGCTACAAGTCGCTCAAGTGGCTCTCGGGCATCCAGGTCACCTCCGAGCCCGACCCGCCCGGCTACTGGGAGGTCCGCGGCTACGACGTCGACGCCTGGGTGGGCGGCTCCAACGGGCGGGACCAGGACGAGCCGACGTGAGCGCGCCCCCGACGCGCCACGCCGGCGGCCCATCCGACGTGGTGCACGGCGCGTGGGTCGTGCGCTTCGACCGGGCCGAGCGCGTCCTGCACTGGGTCAGCGCCATGGCCGTGCTGGTGGCCATCGCCACCGGGCTCGTGCTGTACGTCCGACCCCTCGCCGTCGCGATCGGGCGGCGAGCGCTGGTCAAGGACCTCCACGTCGTGTCCGGCATCGCCGGGGTCGTCCCCTTCGTGGTCGCCATGGCCGGCACGTGGCGGGCGGGCCTCCGCCGGGACGTGCACCGCTTCGCCAACTGGCACGACGACGACCTGGCCTTCCTCCGACGCCGGACGCGCGCGGGGTCCTGGACGGGGAAGTTCAACGGCGGGCAGAAGGCCAACGCGGTCCTCGCCTCCTCCGGGCTCCTCGTCATGCTCGGGACCGGCGTGATCATGCGGTGGTTCGGGCCGTTCCCGCTGTCGTGGCGGACCGGGGCGACCTTCGTCCACGACTGGGCGTCGTTCGGGCTGTGGTTCCTCGTCGCCGGCCACATCGTCAAGTCCGTGTCGACCCGGGGTGCGGTCCGGGGGATGTGGACCGGGTGGGTGCCCCGCGCCGAGGCGGAGGCCCGCCCGCGCTGGTGGGTCGAGGTCCGGGACGGCGACGACGCAGCGGACGCGGCGGTCCCCGGAGGCCCGGTCGGATCGGTGGCCCTCGATGGGCCGGAGGGCCCCGGACGCCGGTAGGTTGCCCCTGCGCCGGTCCGCCGGCGCCCCGCCCGCCCCGTGAGCAGAACAGAGGTGCCAGAGCAGTGGACGTCCGCATCGGTGTGACCTACACGGCCAAGGAGCTCGACATCGACCTGGGGGACGACGCCGACGGCGACGCGGTCCAGTCCGACGTCGACGCCGCGATCACGGGAGACGCCCCGGTGCTGTGGCTGACCGACAAGAAGGGCCGTCGGATCGGCGTGCCGACCGACAAGATCGCCTACGTGGAGATCGGGAGCCCCGAGGCCGAGCGCCGGATCGGCTTCGGCGGCTGATCCCCGATCGACGACTCGGCGACGATTCGTCGACGAATCGTCGCCCACGGACCCCGGACGGGACCGGCACCCCGTGACCAGCATCCTCGACCGACGCCTGCTCTTCGTCACCGGCAAGGGTGGCGTGGGCAAGACGACCGTGGCCGCGGCCCTGGGCACGCTCGCCGCGTCCCAGGGCAAGCGGACGCTCGTCTGCGAGATCGACGCCAAGGGCAACCTGGCCGACTTCTTCGAGGCCGGACCGACCTCCTTCACGCCGACGGAGGTCCAGCCCGGGCTCTTCGCCATGTCGATGTCGACCGAGGACTCCCTGCGCGAGTACCTCAGCCTGCAGCTGAAGCTGCCGGTGCTGGCCCGCATCGGCCCCCTGGCCAGGACCTTCGACTTCGTCGCCAACGCCGCTCCCGGCGTCCGGGAGATCCTCACGGTCGGCAAGCTCGCCTACGAGGTCAAGGAGCAGACCCACGACCTCGTGGTCGTCGACGCGTCGGCGAGCGGCCACATCGTCGGCCAGCTGGCCGCGGCCGAGGCCATCAACGAGCTCGTCCAGGTCGGCCTCGTGCGGGACCAGACCGGGTGGATGCTCGACATCATGGGCGACCCGGAGCGCACCGGGGTCGTCATCGTCGCCGCGCCCGAGGAGATGCCGGTCACCGAGACCATCGAGCTGGCCGGGCGCATCCGGGACGAGACCGTGGTCGACCTCGCCGGCGTGATCGTCAACCGCGTCCTGCCCGAGCTGTTCAACGACGCCGAGGAGGCGCTGTTCGAGCGGCTCCGCAGCGAGGCCCTCACCGAGCTCGGGGAGGCCGTCGAGGGACCCGTGGGCCCGATCGTCGACGCCGCCGAGCTGGCCGTGACGCTGCGGCGGACCCGCGCCGGGCACCTGCGCCGGCTCCGCGACGAGCTCCCCGACGTGCCCCAGCTGTACGTCCCGTACCTGTTCCAGCGATCCCACGGCGTCCGGGCCACGAACCGGATCGCCGAGCTGCTCGGCGAGGAGCTCCTCTGATGGCCCGTCGCCGTCGGGTCGAGTCGACCGGGACGCTCGAGCAGCTCCTGGCCGCCAAGGAGGTCGTGATCTGCTGCGGCTCCGGTGGTGTGGGCAAGACCACGACCGCCGCGTCCCTCGGGGCCATGGCCGCGTCGACGCTGGGCGGCAAGGTCCTCGTCGTCACCGTCGACCCCGCCCGCCGGCTGGCGAGCGCCCTCGGCCTGGCCGGCTTCGGCAACGTCGAGACGCGGGTCGACGACGACCTGTTCCGGGCCGCGGGCGTCGAGCCGCGGGGCGAGCTGTGGGCGGCGATGCTCGACACCAAGCGGTCCTGGGACGACCTCGTGACACGCCACGCCCCCGACGCGGCGACCCGGGACGCCATCCTGGCCAACCCGCTGTACGACAACATCACTGGCCGCTTCGTGCAGAGCCACGACTACATCGCCATGGAGCGGCTCCACGAGATCCACGCCTCGGGGCGCTACGACCTGGTGATCGTCGACACCCCGCCGACCCGCAACGCCATCGACTTCCTCGAGGCCCCCGAGCGGATGGCGGACTTCTTCTCCTCCCGCCTCCTGCGGTGGCTGACCGTCCCCTACCAGTCCCGCCTGGTGAACCTCGCGACCAAGCCGTTCTACCGGGTCGCGGACACCATCCTCGGCAGCCGGTTCCTCGAGGACATCGCCGAGTTCTTCCTGCTGTTCCAGACCATGTACGACGGCTTCGTGTCCCGGGCCCGGGCCGTGCAGCGCGTGCTGGAGGACAAGCGCACCACCTTCGTGGTCGTGTCGACGCTCGAGTCGGCCCCGCTGCGCGAGGCCGAGTTCTTCATGCGGGCGCTCGACGAGCGCGACTTCCACCTCGGTGCCGTGGTGCTGAACAAGGTGCTGCCCGACTACCTGCTGAACACGCAGGCCGCAGGTGCCGCCAAGCGGCTCCGGGCCGATCCCGGCGCGGTCGCCGCCCGGCTCCCCGACGGCCTCGGCGACCCCGACGACCTGGCCCGGGTGCTCGAGGAGATCGCCTCGTCGTTCCTCGACTACCGGGTCGTGGCCACCCGCGAGGCCGAGCAGCGCAAGGAGCTGGCCGCCGTCCCCGACGCCCTGGCCACCGTCCCCTTCTTCGAGGCCGACATCCACGACCTGGCGGGCCTGCTCCGCCTCGGCGAGCAGCTCTGGCGCTGAGGGTCGCGCCCGGGCCGCCGCCGGGCGTCGCCGGGCCGGGGCACGGTGGCGACGGCGGACTCCCTACGATGCGGCGCCGATGTCGTCGTTCGTCGAGCTGGCCCGCACCCTGACCCCGCTGTCGGGCAACGAGGTCGCCCACGTCCAGCGCCTCGCCGCCTCGTGGGGCCTGCTGGCCGACTTCTGCTTCTCCGACCTGCTGCTGTTCGTCCCCGTCGGCGACTTCGACGGCCACGAGTTCGTCGTCCTCGCCCAGGTCCGACCCACCACGGGCCAGACCGTCTACCGCGGCGACTGGGTCGGCACGCGCCTCGACGAGAACGAGCGCCCGCTCGTGGCCCGCTCGTTCCGCAACGGCGAGATCATCGAGGGCGAGATCCACCTGTCGGTCGTGCGCGAGCGCGTCCGCGTGCTGTGCGTGCCGATCCGGTGCGACGGCAAGGTCATCGGCGTGCTCACCCGGGAGGCGGCGCCGTCCATCGGCCGCCAGCACGGCGAGCTGGAGCGGACCTACCTCGACATCTTCAACCGGTTCGCCCGCATGATCGCCTCCGGCGACTTCCCCTACGACGACAAGGACGACACGACCGAGGCGCCTCGCGTGGGCGACGGCGTGCTGCTCGTCGACCCGGCCGGGCGGGTCGAGTACGCGTCGCCCAACGCGGTGTCGGCCTTCCACCGCGTGGGCGTGCACGCCAACGCCGAGGGGCTCCGCTTCGCCGAGCTCGGCCTCGACGAGGCTGGGATCCGGACCGCGTTCCGGTCGCGCCAGCCCTCGGTCCAGGAGGTCGAGCGGGGCAACGAGGTCACCGTCGTGTTCCGCTGCCTGCCCATCACCGACCGGGGCGAGGTGTCGGGCGCCGTCGTGCTCGTCCGCGACATCTCCGAGCTGCGGCGCCGAGACCGGCTGCTGCTGTCGAAGGACGCCACCATCCGGGAGATCCACCACCGGGTGAAGAACAACCTGCAGACGATCTCCTCGCTGCTGCGGCTGCAGGGCCGGCGCCTCGGATCCGACGAGGCCAAGGCGGCCATCGAGGAGTCGGCCCGGCGCATCCGCTCCATCGCGCTCGTCCACGAGACCCTGTCCCGCGAGGCCGGCGACGACGTCCCCTTCGTCGAGATCGCCCGGGAGCTGTCGCGGATGGTGGAGGAGGGCCTCATCGACCCCGGTCGCCCCTTCGAGGTGCGGTTCTCGGGAGAGGCCGGGACGGTGCCCGCCGCGCCGGCGACGTCGCTGTCGGTCGTGCTGAACGAGCTGCTCCAGAACGCCGTCGACCACGCCTTCCCGCCCGAGGTCGACCTCCAGGCCGAGCCCGGTGTGGTCGAGGTCCGCCTCGACCGGGACGACGACCGCCTCGAGGTCGTCGTCGTGGACAACGGCGTCGGGCTCCCGGATGGCTTCCAGCTGGACGAGGTCACGGGCCTCGGGCTGTCCATCGTGCGGACCCTGGTCGAGACCGAGCTCCAGGGGCGCATCCGCATGCGGCGCGTCACCGAGGACGGGGAGCGGCACGGCACCGAGGTGCGCGTCGACGTGTCCACCGCCGCCTGGTGAGCGCGGGCCCCGGTGCCCGTCGGGGCCCGGACGCGACACGACCCCCTCGTGGAGGGGGTCGGGGTCGGGGGAGCGGGCCGGCCGCCGGGGGCCCGCGGGTGCCGGTGGCTCAGGCGGAGCGCTTGGCCTTCTCGAGGCGCTGGCGGGCACGGCGCATCTGACGGCGCTCCTCCTCGGAGGTGCCGCCCCAGACGCCGGAGTCCTGGTTCGTGGACACGGCGTACTCGAGGCACAGGCCCTGCACCTCGCAGGACCGGCACACGGCCTTGGCGTTCGCGATCTGCTCGAGCGCCGGGCCGGTGGTGCCGACCGGGAAGAAGAGGTCCGGGTCGGTGTCGCGGCACTCGGCGAACTTGCGCCACTCGTCTCGCTCGAGGGTCAGGGGGATCGAGCGCGTGCTGATGACAGCCACTGGGGCCTCCGCTTCCAGGTCAGGTCACGAGCACAGGGGGGAGATCGTGACGACGTTCACAAGTCTCTACGGGCGACGGCGGCCTCGCAGGACTCCGCCAAACTACCCTCCGCAACCTTGCCGTTACAAGGGTTTTTTCGTCGGTTCAAGTCGTGGGTGTGAGCGGGGGAGGCCGCGGGTGGCACCATGTCGCACCTTGGCCTCGGACACGCCGCTCGTCATCGCCCACCGGGGCGCATCGGCCGACGCCCCCGAGAACACCCTCGCCGCGTTCGCGCTGGCCCGGCGCCAGGGTGCCGACGGCGTGGAGCTCGACGTGCGCCGCAGCGCGGACGGGGCCCTCGTCCTGTGCCACGACCCGGTGCTGCCCGACGGGCGCCTGGTCGCCGCCACGGCGTCCTCCGAGCTCCCCGACTCGGTCCCGACCCTGGCGGCCGCCCTCGACGAGCTGGCCGGCTCGCTGGTGAACGTCGAGATCAAGAACCTGGCCCACGAGCCCGACTTCGACGCGTCGCGCTCGCTGGCCGACGACGTGGTCGCGCTGCTGGCCGAGCGGGGCGGTGCGGACCGCGTGCTCGTGTCGTCCTTCGACCTCGCCACCGTCGATCGCGTCCGCGAGGTGGGGGAGGGGGTGCCGACCGCGCTCCTGACCTTCGTCGACCCGACCCCCGAGCGCGGCGTGGCCATCGCCGCCGAGCGCGGGCACGTCGCGGTCCACCCCCACGACGGGACGACGACGCCGGCGCTCGTGGCCGCGGCCCACGACGCCGGGATCCAGGTCAACGTCTGGACCGTCGACGACCCGGAGCGGATCGCCGCCCTGGCCGCCATCGGGGTCGACGGGATCGTCACGAACGTCCCGACCGTCGCCCTGCGGGCGCTGGGCCGCTGACGCCCGTCGGCGGCGATTCGTCGACGAATCGCCCCCGACCACCGACGCCCGACCGCCGATTCCCGGCGCCCGGCGTCGACCGGCGGTCAGGGGACGACGAGGGCGAGGGCGTCGGGTCGGTGCTCGAACTCGAAGCGGTCGTCGAGGCCGAGGAAGTCGCCGTCGACCTGGTACGGCAGGGGCCCGTGGCCCTCCACGACGAGCGAGCCGAGGTCGTGGGCCACGAGGCTGTGCCGCGAGGAGCGGAGCAGGCGACCCGAGGCGAGGGCGGAGCCGATGAGGGTCAGGACCTTCACGAAGTCCATGGTCCGGACCGTGAGCACCGACAGCCCGGTGTCGAGCGTGGCCTCGGGGGCGAGGTCCAGGCCGATGTTGCCCAGGTAGGTGTACGGGCTCGTGTTCAGCACGATGGTGAGGTAGCCGTCGTCGACGGTGGTGCCGTCGGGGAGCCGGACCGCCATGCGGGGCCGCGACCGGTCGAAGTGCCGGAACCAGGTGGCGAAGCCGGCGTAGACGAAGAGCGGGTGGCCGGCCCAGCGCTTCAGCGAGGACCGCCGCTCGACCTGCTCGACCACGGCGGCGTCGAAGCCCAGGCCGGTGTGGAACAGGAAGCACCGCCCGTCGACCGAACCGAGCCCGACGGGGCGGATGGACTCGGACGCCATGGCGTCGAGCAGGACCCCGGTGGCCTCGATCGGGTCGTTGGGCAGGCCGAGCTGGCGGGCGTAGACGTTGGTCGATCCGCCCGGGATCGTGGCCAGGGCCGTGTCGGTGCCGACCAGACCGTTGGCCGCTTCGTTCAGGGTGCCGTCGCCGCCCATCACGACGACGACGTCATAGCCCTCGTTGGCGGCACCGAGGGCGAGGCGCGTCGCGTGGCCCCGCCGGCTCGTCTCGACCAGTTCGACGTCGTGATCGGCGGAGAACGCCTTGCGGATCACGACCATCGACCTCGCGGTCACCGACGAGGCGAAGGCGTTGACGATCAGCAGGACGCGCACCCGACCATCC